>JBCBJX010000170.1:0-1577 GCA_038522735.1 Pseudomonadota bacterium | reverse complement strand
GCCGACATCACGCCGGTGACGTCCGGCCGCGGCACCTTGAAGGACGCGATGAACGAGGCGCTGCGCGACTGGGTGACGAATGTCGCGGACACCTTCTACATCATCGGCACGGCGGCGGGTCCGCACCCGTACCCCGCCATGGTCCGCGACTTCCAGTCGGTGATCGGCGAGGAGGCGAAGGCGCAGATGCGCGAGGCGGAAGGCCGCCTGCCCGACGCGGTGATGGCCTGCATCGGCGGCGGCTCCAACGCCATCGGCCTCTTCCATCCGTTCCTTGACGAACAAGACGTGGAGATCATCGGCGTCGAGGCTGCGGGCCATGGTCTGGACACCGATGAGCACGCGGCCTCCCTCACGGGCGGGCGGCCCGGCGTTCTCCACGGCAACCGCACGTATCTGCTGCAGGACGACGACGGACAGATCCTCGACGCTCACTCCATCTCGGCGGGGCTCGACTATCCTGGCATCGGCCCGGAGCATTCCTGGCTGAAGGAGACCGGCCGCGCGCAATATCTCTCCGCGACCGACGACGAGGCCCTCGTCATGTTCCAGCTCTGCGCGAAGCTCGAAGGTATCATCCCGGCGCTGGAGCCCGCCCACGCCCTCGCTCGCGCCGTCGATAAAGCTGCGGAGATGGATACGGACCAGATCCTCCTCCTCAACATGTGCGGCCGCGGCGACAAGGACATCTTCTCTGTGATGGAGCATCTGGAGGCGGAGTGAAGGTTCCCTCCAAGCGCGCTATCGCCGCGGACGTCGCGCACTACCGCCGTGTCCGCCGGGAGCGGCCGGCGGAGATCGAACCGGTCGGTCCTGGCGAGGAGAGCGTCTGGGACTTCCCCCGCCCGCCGCGCGTCGAAGCGGTCGAGGAGGCGCTGTGCGTCGAGTTCGCCCGCGAGACGATCGCGGAGACGGCCCGCGGACTGCGCGTCGTCGAGACGTCCGGCGCGCCGGTCTACTATTTTCCGCCATCGGACGTCATGGACGGCGTCCTTCGAACGGTCGAGGGCGCCCATTCCGTCTGCGAATGGAAGGGCGTGGCGACCTATTTCGATCTTGTCGTCGGCGGGCGCGTCTCGAAGAAAGCCGCTTTCACCTATCCGGACCCGCTGGACGATCTTGGCGAGGGCTATGAGCGCCTCGCGGGCCTCATCGCGTTTTACGCGAACCGCGTGGACGCCGCGTGGGTCGGCGAGACCCGGGCGACGCCGCAGCCCGGCGGCTTCTACGCCGGCTGGGTCACGCCCCGGCTCAAGGGCCCGATCAAGGGGGAGCCGGGCTCTGAAGGGTGGTGAGGCGCCCCGACCTCCGCTCACTCCGGCGAAATCCGGGGCCTCCCTTAAGCGGCCCGAAGCTCCTTGCAGGAAATCCCGACTTTCGCCGGGACGAGCGGATCAGGAGCTTTGACCCGCCGTTGCGCTCTTCCTACGCTGCGTACGACTCAACAGGAGCCCGCCCCATGAAACGCCTCCTCCTCGCCTCAGCCGCACTCGCGTTCTTCATCTCGCCGGCTCGGGCCGATCACCATGAGGGCGACCTCCGCGCCGCCATCGCGTCGGACTATGAGGAGAACCTGG
>JBCBJX010000169.1:0-1676 GCA_038522735.1 Pseudomonadota bacterium | reverse complement strand
GACGATGCCGATCTTCACATACTCGTCCGCATCCGGAAACTTCATCATCGTCCGCGAGACGCGCAGGCAGTGATTGAGGAGTTTCTGACGGAACCGGTCGGCCTGCTCGCGGCTTTCAAGGAAGAGGCAGTTCTCGGCGACGCCGGGCGTGCCGAAATCGTTCGCAACCGAACCGACGGCGATCACGAGATAATCGTAGCGGATCCGGTGCTCGCCCATGATCTCGACGCCGTCTTCATCGTGTAAGGGCGCGACGATCACCTCCCGGCGCTCCCGGTCGATCCCGGAAAACGAGCCCATGAAGAAGCGGTAGCCGAAGCGGTGGCCGTGGCCGCGATAGCCGAGCTCATCGAGATTGGCGTCGAGGGAGCCCGCCGCCACCTCGTGCAGGAGCGGCTTCCAGATGTGGGTCGGGTTCTTTTCGAGGAGGATGATGTCGTAGCGCTCGCGCCCGAATTTCCGCCCGAGCTTCGCGACCAGCTCAAGACCCGCCGCCCCGCCGCCGACGACGACGATCTGGGTCTTCTTCGCCTTTGCGTGCGCGACCGTCGACGCGGCGTCGGCCTTGGTGGGAGCGGCCGCGGCCTCCGGTTTCAACTCGTCTCGCAGCGTGGTCGTCGAAGACATGGCGCGTCTCTCAATGGGACGTGGGTGATTTCAGTCTCGTAAAATAGACCCTGCGGATGAAAATTCGCCCCATACGGGCGAGATTCTTCGGCCCCCTCAGAGCCAAGCGGGAACCACGTCCCGCCCGATGATCTCCTCATAGCTCGGGCGCTGACGGACGACCGCCCAGTCGGCGCCGTTCACCAGCACCTCCGGGACTAGGGGGCGGGTGTTGTACTCGCCTGCCTGCACCGCGCCATAGGCGCCAGCGGTCTTGAAGGCGATCCGGTCGCCGGGCTCGAGGCGCGGCAGGCTCCGCTCCTTCACGAAGCGGTCCGCCGTTTCGCAGACGGGGCCGACCACATCGTAGACGACGCTTTCACGCTCGGCGTTCGCGAGGACGGCGATGTCGTGATCGGCGTCATAAAGGGCCGGGCGGAGAAGATCGTTCATCGCCGAGTCGAGAATGAGAAACCGCCGGCCGACGCCCTCTTTCACGTACGTCACGCCCGCGACGAGCACGCCGGCGTTGCCCGCGATCATCCGCCCGGGCTCAAAAATGAGATCGACGTCGAGGCCCTCGGTCGCGCGGCGGACGGCGGCGGCGTAATCGGCCGGGGACGGAGAGACGGGCCGGCCGTCATAGGGGACGCCGAGGCCGCCGCCGAGATCGAGACGCTCGACGGCGAAGCCGTCCGCACGCAGCTCGCGGACGAGGGCGGCCATCGCCGCGAAGGCCCGTTCGAAGGGCGCGATCTCAGTGATCTGGGAGCCGATATGGACGGCGAGGCCTTTGACGGCGAGCCCTTCCATCGCGCTCGCCCGGGCGTAAAGCGCCGGCACGCGGTCGATCGGCACGCCGAACTTGTCCTCGGACTTGCCCGTCGAGATTTTCGCATGGCCGCCGGCGGCGACGTTCGGGTTGACGCGGATCGCGACCGGCGCGGCGACGCCGCGCGCCCGGGCCGCGGCGGCGATCGCTTCGAGCTCCGGCTCGGATTCGGCGTTGAACTGATGAATGCCCCCGTCGAGCCCCGCCTCGATCTCGCGGCAGGTTTTGCCCACCCCGG
>JBCBJX010000168.1:0-1975 GCA_038522735.1 Pseudomonadota bacterium | reverse complement strand
CGGCGCCGGAGACCGCTCACGTCCACCAGGCCGCCGTCCGCCCGAAGCCGACAGCCCGGGCGGGCCGCGTTATCAAGGCAGCGACCGCAACGCCCTGGCATCGTTCCGTCGTCGCGAAAACCCTCGGCCTCATTGGAATCGTATCGCTGGCGGCCTTCACGCAGCTGTGGACCAGTGCGCCGGCGCCGACGCTTCGAGCGACCGCCGTGACCTCGCCCGGGCACCTCGACGCGACCGCGTGGCTCCCGAGCCCCGCCGGCACGGTGCCGACGTTCGGCGCCTCGCCGGCTTGCCAGCCGTTCAGCGACGCCGAGCTGGCTGCGTGGCTTCCGCCGTCTGTCGCCGCCGCCTCGGGCCGCAGGACGCCATCGCTCGGTGCCCCGTCGGCACCGTACGAGAGCTCGGACATCCGTACGACGTCACCGGCCTCGCGGGGCGCCTCGTCGGTGCCGTACGAAGCCCCAGAAATCGACGCCAGTCCGCCACACGTCACCGCGGACGACGTGGCCCGCTTGAACGACTACTTCACGGTTCAGCGCGGCGTCGTCGCGAGCGATGCGCCGGCTTTCGAGACGATTCCGGAGCGGCCTACGGCGATGACACCGAACGACGTCAAGTGTTACTTTGGTTCTGTGGAGGACATCGCCATCGACCCGACGTTGACGGACGACCAACAGCGGACGCTTCGAGAACTCTGCGAGGAATACCAGGACATCTTCGTCCGGCCGGACTCCATCCTCCCGCGAACGGATCGAACCGTCCACGTCATCGACACCGGCGACGCGAAACCTTTCCGGCGCTACGCGCGTCGACTCCGGCCGGAGGAGAAGGAGATGGAACGGCGTGAAATCGAACGGATGCTCGCTGAGGGCGTGATACAGCCGAGCTGCAGCGACTGGGCGTCCTGTCCCGTCATGGTCGGTAAAAAGGGGGACGACGGCTGCCGATACTGCATCGACTACCGGCAGTTGAATAAAGTGACGAAGCGGGACGGCTACCCGATGCCGGATCTGCAGGAGCAAGTGCGACGCCTCTCGAAGAAGCGTTACAAGCTCCGGTTAGATTGCTTGAGCGGCTACTGGCAAATCCCTCTGGATGCCGCCTCCCGCCAGAAAGCGGCTTTCGTCACCCACATGGGCCTCTACGAGCCGACGTCCATGATGTTCGGCCTGGTGACGGCCGGCGCGACCTTCCAGCGGCACATGGACACCTGCTTCGCCGACGAGATCCGCGACGGCCTCGTTAACGTCTACATCGATGACATTAGTGGCGGCAACGACGATTTCGACACCTTCGTCGCCGATGTGCGCCGCGTTTTCGCGCGGTGCCGCGAGTGTAAGATCATGTTGAAGGCAAAGAAGTGCTCCCTCGGGTTCGACCGGATCAACCACCTCGGCCGCATCGTCGAGGGCTCGACCGTGGAAGCCGACCCGGAGAGCATCAAAGCCGTCGTCGACTTCCCGGCGCCGCGTACCAAGGCCGACGTGTTCTCGTTCCTCGGCCTGGCAGGGTGGTGCCGCGAATTCGTCCCGAACTTCGCGAAAGAGGCGAGGGCTCTCACCAACATGTTGCTCAAGGCCGCGCCGGACCGCTTCGACGAACTGACGGACGACCAGCAGCGCGCCTTTAACCGCATCAAGGAGCTCCTGACATCGGCCCCGGCCCTCCTGCTCCCCGACCTTTCGGAGCCGTTCGAGCTCGAGGTCGACGCGTCGAAGGAAGGGTTCGGCGCCGTGCTCCTCCAACGCGTGGACGGCGAGGCGCGCCCGTGTGGCTTTTATAGCCGCGTCACGACGGCGACGGAACGGCGCTGGGCTCACCCGAACAAGCTCGAAGCCCGCGCTATCGTCTGGGCCGTCGATAAGCTCGCGGTGTTCCTGCGTAACCGCCAGTTTGTGATCAGGACGGACGCCCGGAACCTGTTATGGCTGATGAACGACAAGTACCAGAACGGCATCTTCGCGCGGTGGGTCCT
>JBCBJX010000167.1:0-1998 GCA_038522735.1 Pseudomonadota bacterium | reverse complement strand
TTCCTAGGCGGCGACGCGCCGGGCGTCTCCGACTACATCGTGTTCTCCGCTTTTCAGTGGGCGCGCTGCGTCTGCCCCGAACCGCTCTTCGAAGCGCCTGACGCGCTCAACGCCTGGATCGAGAAGCTCCTCGACGCCCATGGCGGCTGCGGACGAAACGCCAAGCGCGCCGCCTGAGGACGCCCGGTGACCGTTCATCGCGACCAACGGCGGGTGCCGTATTCGGCCGACGCCATGTTCGATCTCGTCGCCGATATCGAGACGTACCCGGATTATATTCCCTGGTGCGTCGGCATGAAGATGCGCTCCCGGAACGTTGAGGACGGATCGGGCGAGATGACGGCCGACATGCTGGTCGGCTTTCGGGGGTTCCGCGAACGCTTCCGCAGCCGCGTCCATCTCGACCGGCCGGCGAAGGCGATCGACGTCGAATATCTCGACGGCCCGTTCCGGCGCCTCGTCAACCGCTGGCGTTTCATCGACCAGGACGACGGCGGTTCGATCATCGATTTCCATATCGAATTCGAGTTCAGGAACCGCCTCCTGCAGGCGACGGCGATGCAGGTCCTCGACAAAGCGTTCAAGAAACTCTCGGACGCGTTCCTGAAGCGGGCGGACGAGGTGTACGGCGACGACGGTGCGCGCCCGGGGTCTACCGCCGTCCGACGGCGGCGACCATAACAAAGCCGGCGCCGAGCGCGATGCAGAGCGGCGAATAGAGCCAGATGTTGTATGTCGCGAAGGGCTCCGTCAGACCGGCCGCGACCCCCGGGAGCCGATACGTCGCCGCGCCGCGGGCCAGAAAGACGAGCGCGACGCCGGTCGCGCCGATCCGCGCCAGCCATCCCCAGCCGATCGGCGCGACGCCGCTCGCCGACAGGCCGATGAACGCCGCCGTTATTAGAAGGCCGCTCACCGTAAACGTCATCCAGGCCGGCGGCATGCGCTTGAAGCCGGGATCCCCGATGACCGTCCGGATCAGTTCTTCTTCCGTCGCGCCTGGCCACAGGCCGCCAATCGCCCAGTAGGCGTGCAGGCCGGCGATGGCGGTCAGAACGAAGAACAATAAAAGCGAGAGCGCGCGCATGAACGTTTGTCCTCTTTCGTTCCCCTGAAGCCGCCCGTCCGGAATCGCCTCGTGGATCGACGGCGAGAGGGGCGGCCGTCGCGTCGAACCTCCGGCTATTGCTCAAAGTGCGGATCGGATCAGTCCCAGCGCCGTCTCCACCGTCCGCTCCCGGACAAAGCGGCGGGAGCCTCCGGCGAACACGCGTTTCTCGGCGCGGATCACCTCGTCCTCCACGGCGAGGGCGAACCAGACCGTTCCAACAGGTTTGTCCGCCGTCCCGCCCGTCGGGCCGGCGATTCCCGTGACGGCCACTGCGATATGGGCGTCGGATCGCAGGAACGCGCCGGCCGCCATCGCCGTCGCGACCTCGGCGGAGACGGCGCCGCGGCTGGCGATGAGGCCATGATCGACGCCGAGCATCTCGGACTTCGCATCGTTCGTGTACGTGACGAACCCGCGGTCGAAGACGGCCGAGGAGCCTGGAACCTCCGTCAGCGCGCCGGCGATGAGACCGCCCGTGCAGCTTTCCGCCGTCGTGACGAGCCGGCCCGCCGCCGTTCCGCGGGCGATGATCTCCGCAGCCAGTCGTTCGATCTTGCGGTTCATTGGGGTCCTCCGGGCAGGGCGACGGTTGAGGTCGCCATGGCGGCGATACCCTCGCGGCGCCCCGTAAATCCGAGAGCTTCCGTAGTCGTCGCTTTCACGGAGACCCGCTCCGCGTCGATGTCGAGGATTTCCGCGAGCGCTGCGCGCATGGCCGCGCGGTGCGGGCCGATCTTCGGCGCCTCGCAGATGAGCGTCACGTCGCAATGGACGATGTGGCCGCCGCGCTCGAGCGCGACGTCGCGGGCCTTCTCAAGGAACACCCGGCTCGGCGCGCCTTTCCATTGCGGATCCGACGGCGGGAAATGATCGCCGATATCGCCTTC
>JBCBJX010000166.1:0-2119 GCA_038522735.1 Pseudomonadota bacterium | reverse complement strand
GGCACCCGGGCGATGTCGTCGACGAGCACGGCGGCGAGGAGATGAAGGCGCTCCGGCGTCTCTGGCTGGCCGAGGGCGATGTCCATCAGCTTGATCTTGCGTTCCTGAAGCTCCGGCGCGGTCATCTCGCTGATCGCCTGGAAGAGGAGCGCGTCCGTGCGCGGATCGCCCGGACGGCGCCTGGCGGCGCTCTCCGCTTCGACGATTTCGTTCAGCCGGAAACGCGGCGCCTGCAGAACGGAGCGCGCCTCGGCGACAGAGATCGCGCCGGCGTAGGCGGCTTTCTGAGCGGCCGTTACGCGCGCCACGTCGTCAAGCTCCGCATCGAGAGCAAGGGCGCGCAGAACGGAGGCGTCGGAAGGGGCGCCGAGCGCCGTCGCAACGGGAAGGCCCGCCTGGCGCGCCATGGCGAGCTCCAGCGGCGAACGCGGCGCCGGGGGGCTTTTCGGCCGGCGGCCGGTGACGATCGTGGAGAGGAGCGCGTCATCGACCTCGTCCACCTCGCCGACATCTCTGAGAAGGCCCAGAGTGAGGTCAGCGGCCTCGTTCTCGTCGGCCGCGGCGTAGCAGACGACCCGCAGCTTCAGCCAGAAGGCGCGCTCGCGTCCCTCCTTCAAGTCAGCGCCGCGGAGGCAGGCCTCGCGCAGGCGCCCGTCGGCAAGATCCGCCTCCACGAGCGCGCGCGCGGCGAACGGGTCGTTCTCAACGTCGGCGAGAGAGGCGACGGACCGCGCGCCTTCGGTCGAGCCGGTGCGGGCGAGCAGCGAGAGCTTGTAGCCGGCGAGTTCTTCATCGGCCCCCTCGGGCGAGGCGCCGGGAGACAAAAGCGTGCGGCGGAGGAGGTCCGCGGCGGCGGGAGACGACGGCCGGCCGGGCGCGTTCCGGAGAAGAAACCGCACGTCGTCGACATCGGCCCCGCGCCAGAGGGTCGGCGGCAGAGCGCCCTGGGAGGCTCGCAAGGTGCCGACGGCGAACAGGTTCGAGCCGAGATCGGCGCGCTCCACCGCCGGCTGCTGGGCGACCGCGGCGCTGCACAACAGGGCGAGTCCGCCCGCGGCGAGACTAATTCCGCGCATCGCGCTGCACCTCGATTTCGACGGGCGACTGGGCGACCGGCGCCGTCTCTCCCAGAACGTAGAGACCCGCCGTCGCAGCGAGAACGAGAAGAACGCCACAGACCATCGTTTTCATAGCCGTCCCCAAAACGAAGCGCCGCCCCCAACGATTCTTTCTCCTAATACCCGATCCGCCCCGCTGGCGGAACCGGCGCGGCGCGGCGCGCACTGGCCCGTCGCCCCGCCGTCGGCTAGGTGTTTCGGCTATGCCGCGCGCAGAGGACATATTCGTCGGGACCGCCCTCGACCGGCCGATCGTGCTCGTCGGTTTGATGGGGGCCGGCAAGACGACTGTCGGACGCCGGCTCGCGAGCGCGCTGGAGTTGCCCTTCGTCGACGCCGACGCGGAGATCGAGAAGGCCGCCGGCATGTCCATCGCCGACATCTTCGAGGTCTGCGGCGAGGCGGAGTTCCGCGCCGGCGAGCGGCGGGTGATCAAACGCCTGCTCGCCGACCCGCCCCACATCCTCGCGACCGGCGGCGGCGCGTTCATGAACCGCGAGACCCGCGCGCTCATCAAGGAGCGGGCGATCTCGGTGTGGCTGCGCGCCGATCTCGACCTCATCGTCGAGCGCGCGACCCGCCGCGCGACGCGGCCGCTCCTGCGCAACGGCGACCCGCGGGAGATCCTCTCCAAGCTGATGGACGAGCGCGATCCGATCTACGCCGAGGCCGACATCACCATCGAGAGCGTCGACGGGCCGCATTCGCGGACAGTCGAGGCCGTCGCCGCCGCCGTCGAGACATTCGCGGCCCGGCTGGAGGCCCTCACGTGAGCGATCGACGACGGGTGCGCGTCGACCTCGCAGGACGCGCCTACGATATCGAGATCGGCCCCGGGCTGATCGACGAGGCGGGGGCGCTGATCAAACCCCTCCTCGCCCGCCCCTATGCCGCCGTCCTCGCCGACGCGGCCGTCGTCGAACGCCATGGCGACCGGCTTAAAGCCGCTCTCGCCGCCGCCGACATCCGGTCCGACATGATCAGCGTGCGGCCGGGCGAAG
>JBCBJX010000165.1:0-2273 GCA_038522735.1 Pseudomonadota bacterium | reverse complement strand
CCCGGGCATAGGCGGCCGAGATCGCATCGCCCATACCGATGCGATGCACCTCGTTGATGGGCATCGGCGTCTCGCGGTGAAACAGGTAGTTCGCCAGAAAGACGCGGGTCCATGTGTTCCCGGACTTCGGATAGGAGGCGAGCCAGACGAGGCTTTTCTGCGGCATGGCCCTTCACGTCGCGGGGCTGCGGGACCCCTGCGGCCTAGCCCAAACGACAAGGGGCGGCAAGCGGCCGCCCCTCAACGAGATCTGCTAGGCGCTAAGATCAGAACGACAGGCCGACGCCCGTGCCAATGATGAAGCCATCGACGTCGTTCCCGCCGGGCACCCCGGCATCGTCGAAGTCCTCGTCAAAGTCCACGTAGGAGCCGAAGACGTTGATATCGACACCCTGGGCGAGCGCGTAGTTCACGCCGATGCCGAACTGATCGAGCGTCTCGTCGGCGCCACTGCCGAAGTTCTCGTCGTCGACGTTCGAGCCGCGGATGTACGTCGCACTGAACGCCCAGGGCCCCGTCTCGTAGCTGATGCCCACGTCGAAGGACTGGCCATCGTCGGTTTCGGCGTTGTTCTGCTCAGCCCAGGAGCCGCCGATCGTGAAGCCGGAATAGCCAAGGTTGAGACCAAAGCCGAGGACCTGGGGGTCATCGCCGCCGGCAAGGGGACTGCTCGCGATACCCCAGCGCGCCGAGGCAGCGACGTTGAAATCCCCGAAGCTGTTCACGTAGTTCGCGCCGACATCGAAGAAGTCACAGGTTTCGCCTTCACAGTTGACGGCGGAGCTGTCGTCTTCCTGATCGTCACGGGCGTAGGAGACACCGAGCTGAAAGCCGGCGAAGCGCGGCGTGAAATAGGTGATGCGCTGCGCGTCGTTGTTCCGCGCGTTCTCCAGGAACGTTGAGCCCAGCGTGCCGCGGAAAACATCGTCGCCGGTCAGCACACCGCCGGCTTCGCCGCTGAAGGGAATGAAGGCCGTGTTCGAGCCCGAGTTGATCCCGATGATCCCAACATCGGGTGCCGAAAAGGCCATGAGGTTACCGGCCGAGTTTTCCGACCCCAGCAAGATGCGGCCGAAGGACCCGTTGATGAACAGGAAGCTCTCGTCGATCTGATCCTCGTTGGTATTCGCTTCGAGCTGAATATTCACGCCGATCTTCAGGCCGTTATCCAGCGTTATAGTGGGTAGGAAAGCAATCTCGGCGTCGGAAACTGTATCGACGCCATCGAAGTCTTCATCCATTGCCCCGTCCACGTCCGACGTGGCGTAGGCAATGAACTGTTCCATGTACCCGCCGAGCCTGACTTCCCACTCCGCCGAGGAGGCGGGGGTCGAAAGACCGCCGATCGCGAGAATACTGGTCGTCACATATAGGCCGCGCTTCATGACCGTCCCCTAATCATTACTCAGGGGAAAAGTGCCAGATCGAGGTGAGGTGACGAACGTTAAAGAACAAGGGACGGCGCGTTAGCACCGTCCCTGCGTCCTTCCGGCCACGCTCGATAGCGTGAAATGTCAGAAACTCAGCGCGACGCCGGTCCCAATCAGGAAGCCGTCCACATCGTCGCCCGCGATCACCGGAGGGCCGAAGGCGTTGTTCGGGCGATCGTCCTCATCGAAGTCGACGTAGGCGCCCACGAGGCCGAGGTCCACGCCCTGGGCCAGCGAGTAGTTGATGCCCGCGACGAACTTGTCGGCCGTCTCATCGCCGCCGGCGATGCCGGAACCGTTGATCGACTCGTCGTCGACGTTCTCACCGCGCAGATAGGAGAACGACACGCCCCAGGGCCCCGTCTCATAGCTGATGCCCACGTCGAAGGCCGTACCGTCCGACGAGGCGAAGCCGCCCGGGTTGCTCGCGCCGGCGGACACGGCCCGAAGGCTGTTGTTCTGCTCGGCGAAGGAGCCACCGACCGTCACGCCGGCAAAGCTCGCCGTCGCACCGAAGGAGTAGACCGTCGGGTTGTCCGAGGTGGCCGAGGGCGTCGTCGCGATGATGCCCCAGCGCGCCGAGACACCGACGTCGACGCCGCCGAAGGTCTGCACATAGTTCGCGCCGATATCGATGATGTCGCCGAAGCTGTCGGCCAGGTTCACCTGCGCGTCGTTGTCTTCGTTGAAATCACGCGCGTAGGAGAAGCCCAGCTGCGCCCCAGCGATCCGCGGCGTGAAGTAGGTGATCCGGCCCACGTCGTTGTTGCGGACGTTCTCGAGGAAGGTCGAACCCAGCGTGCCGCGGAAGGCGTCGCTGCCGGTGATCACGCCACCGCCGAT
>JBCBJX010000164.1:0-2342 GCA_038522735.1 Pseudomonadota bacterium | reverse complement strand
GTCTGGTACATTTGTTTGTACCCAGACTGTTCCGCAAGATCGACGCACTCCTGCACGGGCAGCCCCAGGACTTCGTACACCTCGCGCGCCTCGAAGCGGTCGCGCATGTGGTAGCAGGCCTCGACAAGGAACTCCTCGCGCTCGTCGCGCTCGGCCTGTGTCAGTTGCGGATAGTAGTCGCGCAGGGTCAGGCGGCCGAAGGCGACATGGCGGCTTTCATCCTCCATGACGTAGGCGTTCACCATCTGCGCCAGCGGGTTCTGGGCGGTGTCGCGCATGATGCCGAAGGCGGCGAGGGCGAGACCTTCGATCACCACCTGCATGGCGAGATAGGTGACGTCCCAGCGGGAGTCGCGCAGCGCCTGATCGACCAGCGTCTGGAGCGGTCCGGTCATCGGCCAGGCGACGCCGAACTTCTGCAACAGGCCGCGATAGGCCTCCACATGACGGGCTTCGTCCATCACCTGGGTCGAGGCGTAGAACTTGGCGTCGAGATCCGGCACGGACTGGACGATGCGCGCCGCGCAGATGAGGGCCGCCTGCTCGCCCTGCATGAACTGGGAGATGTTCCAGGACTGGGCGTGGCGGCGGAACTCGATCCGCTCTTTCTCGGTCATCTTCTCCCAGATGTGGGAGCCGTGGAGGGCGCCCAGCTCGTCGGGCAGCTCCATCGGGTTTTCCGGGTCGAGCTCCTCGGACCAGTCGATGCGTGAGAAGGCGTCCCACTGCATGTCTTTGCCCTTCTGGTAGAGGTGCATCATCTGCTTGCGGCCGTCGTCGTACTCCCAGTCGAACGCCGCCTCGAAATCCTGCGGCACCGTCCAGCACCGGTCGATCGTGGGGATGGGGTAAAGCTCGCGCAGGGATTTCGTTTCGCCGAAAGCCATGGTCTTCGTCCTCCCGTCCGGCGTCAGGCGCCGGTTGTTCTTTTCCGAATACAGAGAACACTGACCAGTGTACCGGCTCCGATCAAGGGGGCGGCGGGAAAACGCACGAAAGCGCTCCGCCTTGACACCAAACTGCCAAAGGTCCGGTGCAAGGGCGTGACGCCCATGGGTCAATATCAACCGCAACGCTTGATCCGCAGGGCGTAAGCGGGCGTAAGCCGGTTAACGCGTCGAAGGCCAAGGAGAGCTTCATGATCATCGCCACACTGTGCGCCGCCGCCGCTGTCGCTACGTCGGCGCCCCTCGAAGCGCCGCAAGGAGCCCCCCAAGGCGCGCAGAAGGGCCCGCCCGCGGGACCGCCGCCTCCCCCCACGGGCTGGACCTTCGGCGTCGGCGTCGGCGGGTTTTACGCGCCCGCCTACCGAGGCGCGGACGAATACCAGGTGATCGCAGCGCCGAACTTCTCCGTCGCTTACGGGACAAGGTTTTCCTTTTCGCCCCAGGACGGGGCGCGGTTTGTGGCGTTTCGAAAGAACGGCTTTGAAGCGGGCCCGATGTTCCGCGCGAATTTCGGCCGGCCGGAGACGGGCGACAACCCGCTGCGGATCGCCGGCGCCGGCTCCGACGATCTGGAGGGCCTCGGCGATGTCGACCCGACCGGCGAACTCGGCGGGTTCATGCGCTTGCGCAAACGCAAATTCACCCTGAGCCTTGAGGCTCGCCAAGGTCTGCAGGGGCACGAAGGCTTTATCGGCGAGGCGCGGGCCCAATTCACCCCGCGCCCGATGATCGTCAACGGCAAGCCGCTGATCTTCAGGGCGGGGCCGAGCCTCACCATCGTCGACGACCAGTACGCCCAGAGCTTTTTCGGCGTCACCCCGCAGCAATCGGCGGACTGGGCTGCGGCGCGAACGGTCGATGGCGGACCGCCCGTGCAGGGACTTCGCCTTTACGAGGCGGATGGGGGTCTCCTGTCCTACGGCTTTGAGGCGACGGCGATCCGGCCGTTGGGGCGTCGCTCGTCGCTGGTGATGCTCGCCGGATATCAGCGGCTCGGCGACATCGCGGCCGATTCCCCCATCGTCGAAGACCTTGGCTCCGCCGACCAGCTCTCGGTCGGGGCGCTCGTCTCGTGGCGGTTCGGGGGCGGGAGGCGCTAAAGCGCTTCAGATATCGCCGCCCTTACAAGGGAGAGGGCGGAAGGCGCGTCAGGCGTCGCCTTTTAGGGGGATGCCGTAAAGCTCCAGCCGGTGGGCGACGAGCTTATAGCCGTGCTCGGTCGCGATCTTTTCCTGCAGGCGCTCGATCTCTTCATTGACGAACTCGATCACCTCGCCCGAGCGCATGTCGATCAGGTGGTCGTGGTGGTCGTCGGTCGCCTCTTCATAGCGGGAGCGGCCGTCCTGGAAGTCGTGCCGCTCGACGACGCCGACGTCCTCGAAGAGCCGCATGGTG
>JBCBJX010000163.1:0-2471 GCA_038522735.1 Pseudomonadota bacterium | reverse complement strand
TCCCCTCGGCAAGCAGCACCTCAGCTTCCCGCAGTTTCGAGATAATTTCCTCGGGTTTATAGCGCTTCGCGCCCATCGCTCTTCTCCTTCAAACAAGCCATTTTTTCATTCAGACCGGCTGCGTTCAAAGGGGTCGGGTCAGTGGGCGTCGGCCGGGCGACCTCGCTCGCCGCAATGCTGATCGCTCTCGTGCTCGCAAAACCGTTCCTCGGCGGCTTCGAAAGCGCGTTCCAGACGGTCCAGGAGTACACAGGCTTCATCGCGCCGGGCGTTGTCGCGATATTTCTTCTCGGCTTTTTCGACAAGCGCGCGAACGCCGCCGGCGCCTTCTCGGTGCTGATCAGCTCCGTCGCCGCTTCGTTCTTCTTCTGGCTGATCGCGAATCCCTCCGCCTTCGGGAGGTTCAGCGACGCGCTCATAGTCGACAGCGGCCTCGCCGCCTGGACCATGCCGTTCGTCGTCCGGATATGGGTCGTCTTCCTGATCTGCCTCGCCGCAGGCCTCGCCGTTTCGCGCCTCGCGCCGCCGCCGCCCGCCGACCGCCCCGTGCGGCTCGCCGATATCAGCTTCAGGACGACCCCGACGTTCAATGTCCTCGCCGCGGTTGTCGTGGCCCTGCTTGTCTTGGTTTACGTCGCCTGGTGGTGAGCGGTTCGATCGCGGATCGCCGACGCACTACGGACGGCGTTCAGTCGGAACCCTCCACGATTAAGTCTCGCCTCGTGAGACGGCTGCTTTGACCGGCGACCGCGCAAGTGCGTGCCGCACTCGATTTTGCAACACTTTGCGGCGGACGTTTCGCGTCCGTTTCAGTGATCGGTCGGGTGCGTGACCCGATAGAGGCAAATAAATTTTCCAAAAAACACGCTTCTGCGCCCGCCGAGGCTCGACAGGCGTCGGCCTTGCAGGCTGTAATTTCAAAAAATTACATAAGGGAAGGGGCCGTGACGCAGAAACCGCAGCTGAGTTTTCAGCAGATCTGGAACATGTGCTTCGGGTTCTTCGGGATCCAGGTCGGGTTCGCCCTGCAGAACGCCAATGTGAGCCGCATCTTCCAGACGCTGGGCGCCGAGGTGGAGGACGTCGCGATCCTGTGGATCGCCGCGCCGCTCACCGGGCTCCTTGTCCAGCCGATCATCGGCCATATGAGCGACAAGACGTGGGGGCCCCTCGGGCGCCGGCGGCCGTACTTCTTCTACGGAGCAATCGCTACGACGGCGGCGCTGATCGTCATGCCGAACGCGCCGATGCTGTGGATCGCCGCGGGCATGCTCTGGATCATGGACGCCTCCATCAACGTCACCATGGAGCCCTTCCGGGCGTTCGTCGGCGATATGCTGCCGGAGCGTCAGCGCACGTCCGGTTTCGCCATGCAGAGCTTCTTTATCGGCTCCGGGGCGGTGGTCGCCTCGGCGCTTCCATGGCTCCTCGCCAATCTCTTCGGTGTTGAGAACACCGCGCCCGAGGGGATCGTGCCCCTCTCGGTCAAACTCTCCTTCTATTTCGGCGCTGCGATGGTGCTCATCGCCGTCATGTGGACCGTGTTTACGACAAAAGAGTATTCGCCCGCCGAGCTTCAACAATTCGCCGAAGCCGAAGCGCAATCCTCCGCAGCGTCCGTTGAAGAGATGATTGCGCCGGAGGCCAAAGCGTTCTTCCGCAACGGCGGGGCGTGGCTGGTCGTCAGCGGGTTGATCACCATCCTGATCGCCCAGTTCTCGACCCAATGGAATTTCCTGCAGAAAGAACTCTACATTCTATCGGTCGGCGGCGTCGTCTTCGGCCTGATGCAGATCGTCGCCGGCCTCCTGAAGCAGCGGGGCGCGGCCGAGAACCCGTTCTCGGAGATCATCGACGACCTTTTTACCATGCCATCGACCATGCGTCAGCTGGCCGTCGTTCAGTTCTTCTCCTGGTTCGCGCTGTTCTCCATGTGGATCTATACGACGCCTGCGGTGACGTCGTTCCACTACGGCGCGCAGGACACCAGTTCGGCCCTCTATAATCAGGGCGCCGACTGGGTGGGCGTTCTGTTCGGCGCCTATAACGCCGTCGCGGCGCTCGCGGCGTTCCTTATTCCGGTCATTGCGGCGCGCGTCGGCCGCAAAGGCGCGCACGCGGCGTGTCTCGCTGCGGGCGGGCTCGGGCTCCTCTCCATGCTGCTCATTCGCGATCCGGGGCTCCTCTGGATTTCGATGATCGGCGTCGGGATCGCCTGGGCGTCGATCGTCTCGGTTCCCTATGCGATCCTTTCAGGATGCCTGCCGGGCCATAAAATGGGCGTATATATGGGCATCTTCAACTTCTTCATCGTCATCCCGCAGCTGACGGCGGCGAGCATTCTCGGCGTGTTCGTGCGCAATGCGTTCGGCGGAGAGACGATCTATGCGCTCGCCCTCGGCGGCGTCAGCATGTTTCTCGCCGCGGCCGCGACGTTCATGGTGCGGGATGACGCATCCGCCGAGCAGGTC
>JBCBJX010000162.1:0-2473 GCA_038522735.1 Pseudomonadota bacterium | reverse complement strand
TCAGTCGAAGTCGCTCTTCGTTCTTCTGGGGCCGGACATTCAGGCGAACCTCTTTCTTCTCCTCTCCTGGTCCGGCTTTTACTACGGGATCAACTACTACCTCACACTCCGGGCGCAGACGGAGGCGGCGCTGCAGGCCGCCCGCCTCGCCGACCAGGCCCAGCTCACCATGCTGCGCTATCAGCTGAACCCGCACTTCCTCTTCAACACGCTGAACGCCATCTCGACCCTGGTGATGGACAAGGACGCAGAGACCGCGAACAAGATGCTGTCGCGGCTTTCCTCGTTCCTGCGATACTCCCTTTCCAACGACCCCCTGCAGCGCGCGCCCCTGAAGGACGAGTTGCGGGCGCTCCGGCTCTACCTCGAAATCGAGAAGGTGCGCTTCGGCGACCGGCTGCAGGTGGTCGAGGACATCCAGCCCGAAGCCGAGACCGCCCTCGTCCCATCCCTCCTCCTGCAGCCAGCGATCGAGAACGCGATCAAATACGCCGTCGCTCCCTCCGAGGACGGAGGAACGATCATCCTGAAGGCCCGCTGCCTCGGCGAAACGCTCGAACTTTCCGTCTGCGACGACGGCCCGGGTCTGCCGGCGGACCCGGAAACCGCGATCGCGCAGGGCGCCGGCGTCGGCCTCGTCAACATGCGCGAGCGGTTGAAACACCGCTATGGGGGCGATCAGACCTTCGAGGTGCGCAATCGCGAGGAAGGGGGCGTCTGCGTCGCCCTGACCCTGCCCTGCGACCGCGGCCCCGCCACGAATTCGCTATAAGAACTGAGGGAAAAAAATGAGCGAAACTGAAAAACTCCGTGTTCTTATCGTCGACGACGAGCCCCTCGCCCGCCGCGGGCTGCAGCTGCGGCTTGAACCGGTCTCCGATGTCGAGGTGACCGGCGAGGCGCAGAACGGGCGCGAGGCGATCAAGGCGATCAAGGAGACCGAGCCGGACCTCGTCTTCCTCGACATCCAGATGCCCGGCATCGACGGCTTCGGCGTTGTGCGGGCCCTCCTCGGCGGGCCGGCTCCGCTCATCGTCTTCGTCACCGCCTTCGATCAGTATGCGATCGACGCCTTCGAGGCGAACGCCCTCGACTACATGGTGAAGCCGGTCGAAGAGGATCGCCTCGAACAGGCCCTCCACCGCGCCCGCGCCGCCATCCGCGAGAAAAAGGCCGCCGACCGGGAGACCCGGCTCGTCGAGATGCTCTCCAGCCTCGGCGCTGAGGAGCGCGACAAGATCAAGGAGCTGATCGACGACGCCCCGGCGAAGTCGCCTTATATCTCGCAGCTCAATTTCCGCGACGCCGGCAAGGTCATCTGCCTGCAGACGGCCGATATCGAATGGATCGACGCGGCGGGCGATTATATGTGCATCCACGCGGGCGGCGTCACCCACATCATCCGCGAGACGATGAAAAAGCTCGCCGCCAAGCTCGACCCCTCCGTCTTCCAGCGCGTCCACCGCTCCGCCATCGTCAACGTGACCAAGGTGAAGGAGCTGCACCCCCACGCCAACGGCGAGTACTTCCTGAAGCTGGCGAACGGCGGCGAGCTGAAGCTCTCGCGGAGCTATAAGGACGTGCTGACGCGGTTTTTGTGAGGTCGGCGCGCCGCGGCCGTCCCTGGAGACGCCGCCTCCTCAGGACGAAGACTGTACTGTTCCTACCCTGAAACAGACCTTCGTCCTGAGGAGCCCGCGCAGCGGGCGTCGCGAAGGACGGCCGCGCGAACGGAGTTATCGCCCCGCCACACGCACACCGCTCACCACCGCCGCCGGCCGCTCGCGCCGGACACCCAGCGCCTCCTCCAGCGCCCGACCGACACGGATTGCTTTCCCCTCCTCGAACAGCCCGGCGAGGAGGCTCACATTATGGGGCGTGCGGGCCGCCGGGAGCGTCGGGGCGTCGGCCTCGTCGTCCCAGAGGGATCGGGGCGTCGTCTCGCGGAAGCCGGCGCGGAGCGTCAGCTGGGGCTGGCCGGTGAAGTTCGTCGCCGTCAGGATCCCGCCCGCATAGTTCGGCGACAGAAGAACATCGAACCCGGAGAACCAGCCGTGGAGGGCCTCCATCGCCCGGCGGCGCAGGCGGTCGATCTGGATGAGGTCCACCGCCGGGAAGAGCCGGGCGGCGCGGAAGGTGTTCGGCCAGGCGGCGTCCTCCTGCCAGGCCATCAGGTCATCCAGGTCCTCCAGGGTCAATTCCTCGAAGGCCGCGGCCGCCTCCACCAGTAACTGGGTGACAAGGAGGTCATAGGGAAGCTCCGGCGGCGGCGGAACTTCCACAAGGTCGGCGCCGAGGCCCTTGGCGGCTTCCAGCGCGGCCCTGTCGGTCGCGTCCGCCTCCTCGAACCAGGCCGGGACGTAAGCGAGTTTCACGTCCTGCAGCGACGATCGTCCGTCATAGGAGAACCCGGCGGCGCGGGAGGAGTAATCCGCCGCGTCGTAGCCGTTGAGGGCGGCGAGAACGAGGGCCG
>JBCBJX010000161.1:0-2479 GCA_038522735.1 Pseudomonadota bacterium | reverse complement strand
TGTCAGCGTCCTTCAGGAAGGCGGCGCGAATTACCGGGTCGTACAACGTCTCGACGACGGCTCCGTGCGCATCAACGCTGCGCTCGGCGACTTCCAGTTCACGATCCGCACAACCGCCTGTCGCCAGGGCGAGTGCGTCGGCGCCCACGTATTCCACGTCGTCGAAAGCCCGGTTTCCGCCGAGGTGATGAACCGGTTTGATACGGAGCAATCGTTCATCTCCGCCGGCGTGCTGGACGACGGGCACGGCTGGATCGCACGCTATTTCATCAGTGATTACGGCATTCCGCGGGGGAACATCATCTCCAACATTTCGAACTTCACGTATATCTCCCAGTACTTCCTTCAGGAGACGGCGGCGCAGGCGAGCACGATCAGCTTCGAGGGCGAGGCCGCCCACACCGCCGCTGAAAAACTCAACACGCTTCAGGCGCGGAAGGTGTTCGCCCGCCCCGTCGCGTTTTTCCCGGAATACCGGACAATCCGCCATGCGGGCGAAAGCGGCGCGGAGTTCGCGGGGGCGGGCCGCGCGATCGAGACGATCAACGAACGCCCGTTCGACGAGCGCTTCGACAAGCTGCGCCACAAGCGCTGACGGGAACCGCTTCCCCTGACTGAACAAAAACGCGCCTCACCGGGCGCGTTTTTCATGGAGCGAGCTGCGGCGTCGTCTGAACGACGGTGAAGCCGCGGCTCTCCAGCATGGTCGGCACGCCGTCGGCGCCGACCAGGTGCCCCGCTCCGACGACGACGAGCGTTTCGCCGGCGCCGGCGAGAACCTCTTCCAGCTCCTCCGCCCACGCCGTATTCCGCTCGGTTATCAATACTTCGTAGAGGCGCGGAATATCGCCGCGCAGGCGCCCGTTGATTTCCCGGTTGATCGCCGCCGCGTCGCCGTCCGCCCACGCATTGAAGAGCGCGGCGAAAGCCGCCGGCCCCTCCTCCAGGTCGTCGAGGGTTGAGATCAGGAGATTGCGCTCCGTCTGCGGATCGAGCTGGTCGAAGAAACCAAGCTGCTGGGCGGGCGTCTCGAACGCGGCGAGCGTCTTGTCCGCCGCCACCGCCTCCGCCGCGATCACCTTCTCGACGCCGCTCTCCGGGTCGAAACCCTCGGCGACGATCGCCTGCAGGCTCAAGAGAACCGAGACGAACCACGGCCGCATGGGCTGAACGGCGCTTTCCGGAATGTTGTAGCGCGCCGCCGCCTCCACGAGGCGCGCCCAGTCGCGCCCGTTGAGGACGACGCCCGCGGCCCGGTCGCGCGGCGCGAAGCCGAGGGTCATGGAGAGCCGCCCGACTTCGGCGTCCGTCTCCGGCCCGATCGGCAGTTCGAAATAGACGGTCTCGGACCGGCTGAACGCTGCGGCGAGCTCCGGCGTCCGCCAGGAAAGCTGCGGCGGCAGGATGTGGAAGGAGCCGAAAAGCCAGACGACGGAATCATTGTCGGACACGCGCCAGAGCGCAGGCGTCGCGCTGACGCGCTCGCGCGGCGACGGCGGCGCGGCGGCCTCCTCGGCGATCGCGGCGGGCGACGCGCAAAGCGACAGGGCGGCGGCGCAAGGGGCGAGAAGTCTCAAGAGGGGGCGGATCACAAAATCAAGCATGCCTGGGAGCTAACCCAAATCGCCGGCGAAATCACGGCGCGCGAGACGGCAAGCTGGCGGCGAACCGGTCGGACGCCCCGACGCGTCGCCCGCAATAGCCGCCCCTCCGGTGATTGCCCTCGCAGACGCATTCCCCTAACTCGACGTGCGCAGGCACCCATAGCTCAGCTGGATAGAGCGCTGCCCTCCGAAGGCGGCAAGCAAAATCTTTTTGATGCCATTTTTGCTCTAAAAAACAGTAGGTTACAGATTCGAGGAGATTTGAAGAGCGGCCGTGTCAGCACTATATCAGCACGGCGAACAACATACGCTCGGCAATGGTGCTGAAGTATTGCAAAGCTGAACGAGGGCCGAGCCGATGCTCGGCGACCGAAATTCGCTTTGGACAAAACCGCCTTAGTGATGCAAAAGGCGGTTCGGATTGGCGGCTCCCGCCATTGCGGTCCCGTAGCTCATCTGGATAGAGCGCTAGCCTCCGAAGCTAGAGGTAACAGGTTCGAGTCCTGTCGGGACCGCCATTCATCGTAACAATACGCTGAGCGAGACAGACGGCGATGCGCTCCGGGGCGTAAGTAAAAGTGTTATAAAACAATAAGTTAAATGATTCACTCGATCGATTTGGTACACAAAATGGTCCGCGATTAGGTCACGTTTTTCCGCTTGGTTTGACCTTCCCCCGCCATTAGGGCCGTCCGAAACTGGAATCTTCGTGTTATGATAGCATCGCCTGGCCCGGGTTGAGAAAAGTGGTCCGGTTTGAGTGAGAGAATCTGGCCTCCTTCGTTGATGGAAGGAGAACGAGATGAGCCGGAAACGTTATTCGCCTGAGCAGATCATCGGGATGTTGAGAGAAGCCGAGGTTCGGCTTTCGCAGG
>JBCBJX010000160.1:0-2526 GCA_038522735.1 Pseudomonadota bacterium | reverse complement strand
GGAGGCTTTTTCTTTGTGCGGAGGGACGCCCCCTACTCGCGGCTGGAGAGAAGCCGGAGCAGCATGAGGAAGAGGTTGACGAAGTCGAGATAGAGCGAGAGGGCACCCATCACCGAGACCTTCTTCATCATCTCAGGCGACTGCTGCGCGACGTAGTAGTTCTCCTTGATCTTTTGCGTGTCGTAGGCCGTCAGACCCGCGAAGACGAGAACGCCGACGCAGGAGATGGCGAATTCCAGCGCGCTCGACGCAAGGAAGATGTTCACGATGCTCGCGATGATGAGCCCGATGAGCCCCATAAAGAGGAACGAGCCCATCCCCGTCAGGTCGCGCTTGGTCGTGTAGCCCCAAAGGGAGAGGCCTGCGAACATCGCCGAGGTGATGAAGAACACCCGCGTGATGTCGGCGCCCGCATAAGCGAGGAAGATCGTCGAGAGCGACAGGCCCATGACCCCGGCGAACGCCCAGAAGAGGACCTGCGTCATCGCCGCGCTCAGCCGGTTGATTCCGAAGGAGAGGACCAGAATAAAGGCGAGCGGCGCAAACATGACCACGAACGCTTGCGGCCCTGAGAAGAGCGCCTGCATGAGCGCCGGCGTCTGACTGACGAAAAAGGCGACGACGCCCGTGAGGCCGACGGCGAGCGCCATGTAGTTGTAGACGCCGAGCATGTACTTGCGCAGGCCCTGGTCGACGGAGGCGTCCATCGTCCCGGCCGGCGCCGAATAACCCCCGCGTCGGTAGGCTTGGCGAAAATCGTTCATTGCGTGCTCCTTAGAGAATGCATCGGCAGAGATATTTGGCCGAAGCGCGCCGGTTCAAGCGTGCGGGCCTGCGGTTAGCCAAGACTTAACCTGCTACGCGCGTTTGACGAAGCGCGCCGCGAAGAATCCGTCCATGCCGGCGCCGTGAAAGGGCAGCGTCCTGAGATCGCCGACTGGCGTCAGCACGGGCAGCGCCCCCACCTCTTCCGGCGCGATCGGGAGGCGTTCGAGGTCGGCCCGGCGCTGTAGCGCCGCCGCCGCCTGCGCTTCGCCCTCCTCCCGCTGCAGCGAGCAGACGCAGAAAACGAGGCGCCCGTCCGGCTTCAGCATGTCCGCCGCTGCGTCGAGGAGCCGCGTCTGCAGGTTCGAGAGCGTCTCGACATCGACCTCGGCTTTCGACCAGAGGGCGTCCGGGTGGCGGCGGATGGTGCCCGTCGCGCTGCAGGGCGCGTCGAGGAGGACCGCATCGTAAGGCGCGGCCGGCCGGTGCTCGAGGGCGTCTCCGACCACGATCTCCGCCGCCAGCCCGGTCCGCTCCAGGTTTTGGGAGAGCCGCTCCAGCCGTTCGGCCGAGCGGTCGATCGCCGTAACGCTCGCGCCCGCTGCGGCGAGCTGCAGCGTCTTGCCGCCGGGCGCGGCGCAGAGGTCGGCGACCCGAAGCCCGGCGACGTCGCCGAGGAGCCGCGCCGGCAGGGCCGCCGCCATGTCCTGCACCCACCAGGCGCCTTCATCGAACCCGTCGAGGGCCGACGCGGCGCCCGCCTTGCGCAGCCGCACCGAGCCCGTCGGCGTCGTCTCGCCGCCGAGGCGCTCCGCCCACGCCGCCGCGGCGCCCGGGTCTTTCACCGTCAGATCGAGCGCCGGCTCGTCCTGGTGGGCGGCGGCGATCCTGCGGGCGACCTGCGGTCCGTAGGCCCGCTCCCAGGCGCGCCACATCCAGCCGGGGGTGTCGATCCGCGCCGGCAGATCGGCGATCAGCGCCCCGCCTTTCTCCGAAATCCGCCGGAGGATCGCATTGACGACGCCTTTATACCCGGCGGTCTCCTGCCGCGCGTCGGCGAGGGCGACGCTCGTCGCGACGGCGGCGTGGGCGGGCGTTTCGAGGAGGAGAAGCTGGGCCGCGCCCAGGCGGAGAATGTCCGTCACCCCGGCGCCGCGCTTGCCGAACGGCCGCTGCAGGAACTTCTCAATCGCGAAATCGAGCGTCCCGCGGCGGCGGAGGACGGCGGTTGCGAGCGCCCGGGCGAACGCCCGGTCCGCGCCTTCGAGGGCGGCGAAATCCCGCGCGCGCTCCAGCGCTTCTTCCAACGTCGCGCCGTCGCGGACGAGGGCGAGGATGGTGAGCGCGGCGCGGCGGGCGGCGAGCCCTTCAGGCTCCGGCGCGGCGGCGGGTTTGTCCGGTTTCGGCGATGCGGTCATCGGCAAGCGCATAGGCCCCGGCGGGCTTCATTGTAAGTCCCCCGCCGCCGTGGCAGTCTTGCGCGGGGTATGGTCTGGTTCATTCGGGGACAGGTATGAAACGTCTTCTTTCCGCCGCCATCGCGGCGATCGCCCTCGCCGGCGGCGCGCAGGCTCAACAGAGCGCGACATCAATCGTTCCGCATTTCTCCGAAGAAGCGCTTGTCAGCGTCCTTCAGGAAGGCGGCGCGAATTACCGGGTCGTACAACGTCTCGACGACGGCTCCGTGCGCATCAACGCTGCGCTCGGCGACTTCCAGTTCACGATCCGCACAACCGCCTGTCGCCAGGGCGAGTGCGTCGG
>JBCBJX010000159.1:0-2547 GCA_038522735.1 Pseudomonadota bacterium | reverse complement strand
GGCGATCGGGGCGCCGTATGAGGAGCGGCCGATCGCGCCGGAGACGGCGACACTGTCGTTTCTCTTCGCCGCGAACGCGGTCCGCGGTCCGCACAGGCTGGCGCTCACGGGCGCGCGACCGGCGAACGCCGCGGCGGAAGCGCTGTTCGAGCGTCTTCAAGCGGCCTACCGTCAGCTTGAGGACCAGGCTGCGGAGGCCTTCCGATGATCGGATTTCAGTTGAGCCGCGACCAGGTGGCGCGGGTCGCGATCGGCGTCACGGCGGACGAGATGGGCCGCGCCTTCGGCCGCCATGTCGACTTCATCACGCTCGCCGCGTGGGGCGCCTCGACGGCCCTCGGCGCCACCGGCCTTCGCCTGACGCAGGACCAGCGGAAGGCGTGCGCGGAGCGCGTTGCGTCGGCCTTCGACGTTCCTGGCGACACGCTGGCGGTCGATGATGCGGTACGTTTCGGCGACTGGGCGGACGCTGTGTGTCGCGGACTTGCCGACCGCATGGAGACGCTCCGCTTCACGACGACCGGACGCGAGGGGGAGACACGGACGATCGAGCACCGGGCCGATGCGGTCTTTCAGGACGCCCGCGCGGCGGCCAACCTCTTTCACGGCCGCAGGCGGATCGTCTCCCTCGTCGCGCCCCACAACCTCGTCGCCTTCGCCGTCACCATCCTCGCGCCGAACCTTCAGGGCCTGCCGACCTACGACGCCCGGTCCTTGCCGCCCGAAGAGCTTGAAAGCGCGCTCGCCTTCGGGGACCTGCTCGTCGCGACGCCCACCCTCTGGCGCTATCTCGCAAGCCACATTCCGCGGTTGCCGGACAATGTGATGGGAGTGTCGTTCGCTGAAAAGTTGACGCCGCAGCTCGCCGCCGACCTCCGTGCAATCGGCCTCGGGGCCATGCGGGAAATTTACGGCGCCGCCGAGATGGGCCTCATCGGATGGCGGGACGGCCCGACGGGCGCCTTTACGCTTTTCGACCACTGGGAGCGCGACGCCGACCACATCCTTATCCGGATCACCCCCCCTGGCGAGCGTTTACCGACGCCAGTGGTCGACAGTTTCGACTGGGCGGGCCCGCGCAGCTTCACCCTCGCCGGTCGCAAAGACGGCGCAATCCAGGTCGGGGCCGTCAACATCTATCCCGAGCGCGTCGCCGAAGCTCTGCGGGCTCACCCGTCCGTAGAGGATGCTTTCGTCAGGGCGCCCGATCTCGATGACGGCGCTCCCCGCCTCACGGCGCATATTCTGCTGAAGGATCGACGCGCGCCCGATGAAGCCGCGGCTCGGGCGATCGACGCCTGGTGCGCCAAACGCCTCGGGCCTCAGGAACGGCCGCGGATTTACCGCTATGAGCCGGACGCCGCGTCGATGAACGCGGCGCGCGTCGCTGTTTAGCGGAAAGCCTTAGAAATCGCCGCCGGTGTCGGTCGCGGCGCCCGCTTCGGCCGCGCTGACCGCCGACTGCAGGCGCGTGGCGATCTGCTGGGTCGCCTGCTGGAAGCTTTCAGGGTTGTCGCCGATCTGCGGCGTCGGAACGCACCGGGTCGTGCACGTGTAGGTCGAGGCGAGAAGACCGCGCTGGACCACGACGAGGCCGACGGTCGGGCCGGATACTTGGACGCGGATGTTCTGAACTTCCTTACCATCCGTATCAAGAATAAGAATATTCGTGACGCCTGGCGCCTTGCCGAAAAGGAGGGCGTTGCGATCGTCTTGCACCGTAATGTCGGCGACCGCCGGGTTGCCGACGATGATGCTCGACGCTGGCTCGTTGAAGTGGAGGATTTTCGCCTCGTCGAGGGTGATCGTCACCGACTGGGCGAACGCCGGCGCGGCGGCGAAGAAAACGGCGAGAGCGATGGCGATGCGCGTCATGGCGGCGTCCGATGCGTTGCTGGAACTTGCGAGCACCCTGCATGCTTTACGTAAGCAATCCGTGAACGCGTTTGTTCGGCTCTTAACCACCCGTTAAAACCGAGGGCGGATAAACAACGTCGAGCCCGGAGCGGGCTGTGTTTCCGCAAAGGACTGAGCATGGCTTCGACGCCAGCAATTGAGACGACGTCGCCTCCCGCCGAAACGGTCGCGGACGAGAACGCCGCCGAGCTGCATTCAGCGATGTCTTCCGATGCTCCGACACCTGTCGATAAAGATGTAGAGTCTCTCACCGCCGCAGAGACGTCGGACGGTGATCGAGATGCCGGTTCAGAGCCTGATCGCCCGGCCGACGCCGCAGCGGGTGCGATCGAGGCGGCGGCGCCTGAAAATGTCGATGCTGCAGGGCCGCCTGCCTCCGACGAAGCGGCGACCCCTGACAAACCCTCCGCCGACGATGTCGGCTTTCTACGCGGCGTCGCGGTGTTCGGCGCGCTCGTCGCGAGCAAGCGTAAGGACATTGCCGAAGCCTTCGAGCGTCGTCGTTATACCGCAGGCGAGACGATCTACACCGCCGGCGATTATGACGGTCGCGAAGCTGTCGTCGTCATCAGCGGGGGCGTTCAGGTTCATGCGTATGACGAGGGCCTCGGAGAAATGGCGACCCATGTG
>JBCBJX010000158.1:0-2688 GCA_038522735.1 Pseudomonadota bacterium | reverse complement strand
TCTGATGAACGGGCTCTATCTGCAGCAGCACGCCTACATGCTGCGGGTCGCAATCCCCTACGGCGTTCTGTCCTCGCGCCAGCTGCGCGGCCTCGCCAAGGTCTCCCGGCGCTTTGATCGCGGGTACGGACATTTCACGACACGCCAGAACATCCAGTTCAACTGGATCAAGCTCGCCGAAGCGCCCGATATCCTGGACGCCCTCGCCGATTTCGACATGCACGCGATCCAGACTTCCGGGAACTGCATCAGGAACGTAACCTCGGACGAATACGCCGCGGCCGCCGCGGACGAAATCGAGGACCCGCGCCCCTGGTGCGAGATCATCCGTCAGTGGTCGACGCTGCACCCGGAGTTTTCCTTTCTGCCCCGGAAGTTCAAGATCGCCGTCACCGGCGCGCAGACGGACCGGGCGGCCGTGCGGGTGCATGATATCGGCCTGCACATGCGCCGCGGACCGTCGGGCGAGATCGGCTTCGAGGTGATCGTCGGCGGCGGTCTCGGCCGCACGCCCCGCATCGGCGAGACGATCAAGCCGTTCCTGCCGAAGGACCGGCTCCTCTCCTATCTGGAGGCGATCCTCCGGGTCTATAATCGCCATGGACGGCGGGACAATCTGTATAAGGCGCGCATCAAGATCCTCGTCGAAGCGCTCGGCGTCGAGGCCTTCCGCAAGGAGGTCGAGGACGAGTGGGCCCTGATCGCGGCGCCGGCGATCGATCTGCCGGAAGACGAGCGCGCCCGTATCGCGGCCTATTTCGAGCCGCCGAAATTCGAGATGTTGTCCGAAGAGGCGCTTGCGGACGATGAGGCCGCCCTCGCCCGGGCGCGATCAGCCGACGCCGCCTTTGATCGCTGGGCCCGGGTCAATGTGAAACCGCACCGGGTCACGGGCTATGCAAGCGTCGATATCTCGCTGAAAGCCGTCGGCGCGGCGCCGGGCGATGCGACGGCGGAGCAGATGGAGGCCGTCGCCGACCTCGCCGAGCGTTACGCCTTTGACGAGGCGCGGGTCACCCACCTGCAGAACCTTGTTCTCCCGCATGTGCGCCGGCGCGATCTTTACACGGTCTATCAAACCCTCGCCGAAGCCGGGATCGCAACGTCGAACTCAGGCCGCGCGACGGACATCGTCGCCTGCCCCGGCCTTGATTACTGCAACCTCGCGAACGCCCGGTCGATCCCGATCGCCCAGCGGATCGCGGAGCGCGTCGAGGCGGCGGGCATCGAAGACGAGATCGGCGACGTCCGGATCAATATCTCCGGCTGCATCAACGCCTGCGGACACCACCATGTCGGCCATATCGGCATCCTCGGCGTCGACAAGAAGGGCGAGGAATTCTACCAGGTGACCCTCGGAGGCGACCCGTCCAACAACGCCGCCATCGGCGAGATCGTCGGCAAGGGCCTCTCCGCCGACGAGACCGTCTCGTCCGTATTTGATCTTCTGCAATTCTACGTCCGGGTCCGGAAGGACGGCGAGCGCTTCATCGACGCCTACCGCCGCCTGGGCCCCGAACCCTTCAAGGAGGCGATCTATGCCGAGCATTGATCTTGGGCGCGCCGAGCGGATCACCGAGACTGCGGGCTCGCAAGGCCGCTTACTGGAGAACACCGAAGACCCGCGCGCGTCGGCGGGCGCGCTCCGCACCGAAGCGCTGATCAGGCTGCAATTTCCGGGATATAAGGACGGACGCGCCTACTCCCAGGCGCGCATTCTGCGCGACGACATGGACTTCGGCGGCGACATCCGGGCCGAAGGCGAGGTTCTTCCCGACCAGATCGTCCACATGCGCCGGTGCGGGTTTTCCTCCGCAATCGTTGCTGAGGAGCATGTCGAGGCGGCCCTGGAAGCGCTGCGCTCGACGGGGGCCCGTTATCAACGGGGCGTCTGCGACGGCGCCTCGATCCTCGATCGCCGCCGCGCGGCGCGGGCCGTGGGACGCGCCGCGTGAGCGCGCTGCCCGCCGCCGTCAACGACAACGACGCGGACGCCCTCGCAGCGCGCCTTAATCGGCTGCATGCGGAGGCCTCTCCTTCGGACGTGCTTCGCACAGCGATTACGGACGTCTTCAACGGACGCATCGCGCTCGTCTCGTCCTTCGGGGCGGAGGCGGCCGCGCTCCTCGCCCTCGTCGCCGAGATCGACCGGGCGACGCCCGTCGTCTTTCTCGAAACGGGCAAACACTTCGCCCAGACCCTCAGCTATCGGAAACAGTTGGAGAAACACCTCGGGCTGACGAATATTTTGGATGTGAGGCCGGACCCCGCCGATCTCGCCGCGCGGGATCCGAAGGGCGATCTCTGGCGGCGCGATACGGACGCCTGTTGCGAGATCCGGAAAGTGCGCCCGCTCGACGACGCCCTCTCCGGCTTCGACGCATGGATCACGGGCCGGAAGCAGTTCCACGGCGGCGGGCGGCTCCGCCTTCCGCTGTTCGAGGCGGCCGGCGAGCAGGTGAAGGTGAACCCGTTCGCATGCACCTCGCGCGAGGAGATCCTCGCCCTGTTCGATGCGCTCGACCTTCCCGAGCACCCGCTGGTCGCTCAAGGGTTCCCCTCGATCGGCTGCTGGCCCTGCACCCGCCCGTCCGACGACCCCGACGACCCCCGCGCCGGCCGCTGGGCCGGCTCGGACAAGGACGAGTGCGGCATTCATCTGTGGAAGCCGGCGGCGCACTGACGGTC
>JBCBJX010000157.1:0-2726 GCA_038522735.1 Pseudomonadota bacterium | reverse complement strand
CGGGCGGAGACCTATCGCCGGCTCCATAACATCCCCGAAAGCTGGGGCACCGCCGTCAACGTGCAGGCGATGGTGTTCGGCAATATGGGCGAGACGTCCGCGACCGGCGTCGCCTTCACGCGCGACCCGTCGACGGGGGAGAACGCCTATTACGGAGAGTTTCTCATCAATGCGCAGGGCGAGGATGTCGTCGCCGGCATCCGCACGCCCCAGGCGCTGACCAACCGCGCCCGCGAAAAGATGGGCGACCCGAAAGCCTCCCTCGAGGAGGCGATGCCTGCAACGTACAAAGAGCTTGAGGCGGTCTTCGAACGCCTCGAGCGGCACTATAAGGACATGCAGGACATCGAGTTCACCATCCAGGACGGCAAGCTCTGGATGCTGCAGACCCGCAACGGCAAGCGCACCGCCAAGGCGGCCCTGAAAATCGCCGTAGACATGTGCGAGGAGGGCCTCATCGATCAGCAGGCGGCAGTTCTGCGCGTCGAGGCGGGCGCGCTCGATCAGCTCCTCCACCCCTCCCTCGACCCGAAGGCGCCGCGCGACATGCTGACCAGGGGGTTGCCGGCGTCGCCAGGGGCGGCTTCGGGCGAGGTCGTCTTTTCCTCCGATGAAGCCGAACGCCTCGCGCAGGAAGGCCGCAAGGTCATTCTCGTCCGTGTCGAGACGAGCCCTGAGGACATCCACGGCATGCACGCAGCGGTCGGCATCGTCACGGCCCGCGGCGGCATGACCTCCCACGCCGCCGTCGTCGCCCGCGGCATGGGCCGCCCCTGTGTCTGCGGCGCCGGCGACGTGCGCATCGAAGGCGACGTTTTCACCGCAGGCGGACGGTCCGTGAAGAAAGGCGAGACGGTCACCATCGACGGCGCGACGGGCGACGTCTTCGTCGGCGAAGTGCCGACGGTGCAACCGGAGCTTTCCGGCGACTTTGCAAAGCTCATGGAGTGGGCGGACGCCGGCCGGCGCATGCGCGTGCGCGCGAACGCCGAAACCCCGCACGACGCCCGCACCGCTCGCGAGTTCGGCGCCGAAGGCATCGGCCTCTGCCGCACCGAACACATGTTCTTTGAAGCGGAACGCATCGTCGCCGTGCGCGAGATGATCCTCGCGGACACCGAAGCGGAGCGTCGCGCCGCCCTCGACAAGCTCCTCCCCATGCAGCGGGGCGATTTCGCCGAGCTTTTCCGGGTGATGGCCGGCCTGCCGGTGACCGTGCGCCTTCTCGACCCGCCGCTCCACGAGTTTCTTCCGCACTCCGACCATGAGATCGAGGAGGTGGCGAAAGCCTCCGGCATGGATGCGGCGAAGCTGAAGGACCGCGCCGAGGCGCTGTCGGAATTCAACCCCATGCTCGGCCATCGCGGCTGCCGTCTCGGCGTTTCCTACCCGGAAATCTACGAGATGCAGGTGCGCGCCATCATGGAGGCCGCCTGCGACGTCGCCGCGGAGTCCGGCGAGAAGGTGACGCCTGAGATCATGATCCCCCTCGTCGGCATGAAGGAGGAGCTGGCGTTCCTCAAAACCCGTGTCGATGCAGTGTGTGCGGAGGTGCTGGGGGCGCGGGGCGTCTCACTCGATTATCTCGTCGGCACCATGATCGAGCTTCCGCGCGCAGCGCTCACCGCGGACGCCATCGCGGAATACGCCCAGTTCTTCTCCTTCGGCACGAACGACCTCACCCAGACGACCTTCGGCCTGTCCCGGGACGATTCAGCGTCCTTCCTGCCGACCTATATGAAGAAGGGCGTCCTCGAGCGCGATCCGTTCGTCACTCTGGATCCGGACGGCGTCGGCGTTCTCGTCAAACTCGCCGCTGAACGCGGACGGCTCACCCGGCCGGGGATCAAGCTCGGCATCTGCGGCGAGCATGGCGGCGATCCGGACTCGATCAATTTCGTGGAGGGGGCGGGGCTCGACTACGTCTCCTGCTCGCCTTTCCGGGTGCCGATCGCCCGCCTCGCCGCCGCCCAGGCTGCGCTCTCGCGCAAGGGTTGATCGAGCGCCTCGAAAATATCTGCAAGTGTTGGTCAAACGCCGTCCCGATTCGGGGCGGCGTTTTCGTTTTGGATCGGAGACGAGCCCGCCGTTCCCGGAAAAGTACACAAGGCAAGCGAAAGAGGGGCCGGTCACGAAAATTTTAATGGTTAATAAAGCCTTAAATTTACCTGCCTCGGGGTGACTCTTTTCCCCCAGACTTTATCTTTCGTGGGAAGGGCCGCGTCCACGCTCCCGCCGGGGGTGTGCGCGGCTCAGCTTTTGCACGTGTGTCAGCAGCGGGCCGCTTGGGGCCCGTTTTCGGATGCGAGGCGAGGGTTTCGACGATGACGACAGCGAACTGGACGGCGCGAAAGATGATCGCGGCGGGCGCATGGACCGCCTGCTCGATCGCGCTCGTCCTTCATTCGGTGGTCGCTGCTGACGTCGAGGCCGGCGTTTTGGATGCGATCGAAGCCGAGCGCGCCGCCGACGCGCGCGCCGAACGTTTCCTCGCGCGCCTCTCTGCGGATGTCGTAGCTCCGGCGGCGCCGACGCCGGCGCTGAAGCCCGCGCCGCAATCCCACCAGTTTCTCCGCGCCGCCGCAGTTGACGCCCGCATCGACGTCGACGCCGCCCCGGCCGCGCGGTTCGTGCGGGCCGAGCGGGACTGTCTGGCCGACGCGATCTACCACGAGGCCCGCAGCGAAAGCGTGGCCGGTCAGCTCGCTGTCGCCGACGTCATCCTG
>JBCBJX010000156.1:0-2726 GCA_038522735.1 Pseudomonadota bacterium | reverse complement strand
GGTGGATTTTCCGAGATTGAGGCTCTCGGAGATGCTTTCGAAGCCCTTGACGTCGGACTCGATGACCGTGGAGACGGCCCAGATGGCGGCGTTGTCGGCGGCGGAGGCCACTTTCTTGCCGGTTGAGATCTCCGAGGTGATATCGGCGATGTTGCGATTGATGCCGCGCAGCGTTTGAAGCGCAACCTGGCTGTTCGTGTTCGTCAGGATAGAGGCCATGATTCTGGTACTCACTTATCGGAATGCGACGCGTTCGGCGCCGCGATCTTGGATAAAACTCCGACCTCGTTCTAAAGCGCGGAGCCGACCGGAAAGGGAGGCGTCGCCCCTTCAGGTCTCAATAATCGCCATTCTGACGGTAGGGGCTCGATACGCCGCCCCGGAACGGCTTGCTCCGATATCCCGACGGTAGACCGCCGCAGGTTTAGAAATGTTTGATAAAAAAGCAGCTGTCGCCGCTGTACACGGCGGGCGCGCGCTAGCCGGCGTTCGACAGAATGAGGTTGATCTGCGAGGCGGCGCCGAGGCCGCCGGCGCCGGAGAGAAGCGTCACGGCGCCCGCTCCCGGGGTCAGCGCGCTCGGCCCGGCGTTCGCCGCCTGCAGGGCCATAAAACGCCGCACGACCGTCTCGACGTTCGCCGGGTCCTGGAAGATGTCGGCGGTGTCCGCGCCGAAGAGGTCCTGCGCCTTTTCCCGATAGACCTCGACCTGCTGATCGATATCGATCTGCGCAAACTGCGAGGGCAGGTTGAACGCCGTGTCGAGAACGCTCCGGATGGGGCCGGAGCCGAGCGCGAGCAGCCACTTCGTCTCGTCGGAAGAGTCCCGTCCGGCGATCTCCTGGATTTCACGCTCGAAATTGAGCGCAAGGCGGATGTCGTCGTCGACCGCGCCGACAGCCTCTTCGAACTGAAGCAGCGTGTATCGATCGATGATCTCCTCGCGCTTTTCTTCAATAACGAAATTGAAGCCGGCGCCTTCGAGGTAACCGACGCCGTCGACGAACTCGCGGAAGCGCGTGTCGGCGAACCGGTTGGCGAGCGCCTCCGGGTCGCTTGTTCCTTCCTCGATCAGCTTCTGGATCAGCGCTTTTTTGTCGATCTCCGAACCGAGCCCGAAGGCGCCGAGCGTGACTTCCAGCGCCCGCCGGTCGTTGACGAGATCCTCCGCAGTCAGAAAGGACCCTGCGTTCTCACGGAAATAGTCCACATTGCGCTGGATCTCGGCGGAGTTCGAGAACGCCTCGAACTGCCGGTCGTAGGTGCCGCGCAGCACCTGCAGCCCGAGAAAACCGCTGGCGGGGATGACGGGCTGGAACACCATCGCGCGCCTCAGGCCTCCGCCGGGTCCGCGAACTGATCGTCGCCGAGCCGAGGCGGCGCGACGCCGAGCAGCTTCGCCTCAAGCTCCAGAATGCCCTGCAGCGTTTTCATCACCCGGTAGAAATTCCGTTGACGGTTGGCTGCGATCGCCTCGTCCACGGACGCGGCGCCGGTCGAGGTTTCAAGGGCGTGGGCGAGCTGTTTCAAGCCGGCGTCGATCTGGCGCGCGGCCTCTTCCGGCTCCGCTTCGCCCGCGACGGCGAGCTGGGCGATATAGTAGACCCGTTTCACGGGCGTATCCACATCGTCCGGGTGCAGTGCGTCGCGCAGGCGGAGGACGTGTGCGGAGTCCGACTTGATTTTCAGCTGCGCGCGGCGGTCGCCGTTCTGCATGACGACGCCGTTCACGAGCACCTGTTCATGGGGACGCAGTTTCAGAACGAGGCCGGCCATTATTCAACGAGCCCCGTCTTGGTGTCGCCCCGGAGGCCGCGCATGACGGCGGTGTTGATCTCGATGAAGACCGCCGCGTCGCCGTCGCCTTCCAGCACCCGGGCGGTGTGCACGCGGGTGAATTCAGCGAGGTTGAGAAGGCCGGATTTCAGCGCGACGGGCAGCTCGTTCGAGCCGTCGCGAAGGTCCGATGCGATGACGAGCCAGAGCTTCAAGTTCTCGTGCATCGCTTCGGCGAGTTCCGCGAACGGCGTGTCCGCGCCGCTGATCGCGGCGGAAAGCCGGCGGGTGACCTGGGAAAATACTTTGTACTCGACCTGGCGCGGGGCGCCTGTCGAACGCGCCGTCTGCGCGTAGCCGTTTCCGGCGAGACCTGTATCGAACATCATTTCTCTCGTCGTTCTCCGTCAGCGGACGGCTGGACCGTCGGCTTTCGGCGAGCAGGAAGGGTGAACCGGGAGCGGAACCATCCGCCCCCGGTCGGCTCATCCGTTTACTGGAAGAGCGACAGGATGTTCTGCGGCTGCGAGTTAGCGATGCCGAGGGCCTGGATGCCGAGCTGCTGCTGGACCTGCAGGGACTGGAGGCGTGCGGAGGCCGCTTCGAGGTCGGAGTCCCGGAGGGCGCCGATGCCGGCGTTGAGAGAGTCGCGCAGGTTGATCACGAACTCGTTCTGGATCTCGATCCGCTTCTCCGCCGAACCGAACGCGGCGGCCGCGTCGATGCCCGATTGGATGAGCGTTTCGATCGAGCCGAGGGCGGCGGCCGCGTTCACCGCGTCGGAGACGTCGAGCGTGGAGAGGGCTGAAAGGCCGCCTGCGGCGACGCCTGTGTTGTCCTGTCCGGTTGCGTCGATGGTGACGCTAGCGGTGTCGCCAGCGGCGGCTCCGTTGTTGGTGACGGTGATGGTTCCGTCGCCATTGTCGGCGAACGCCGTTTCGTTGAGTGCT
>JBCBJX010000155.1:0-2904 GCA_038522735.1 Pseudomonadota bacterium | reverse complement strand
ATTACGCATGGGCGTCCTCTCATCTCTTGTTGTTCTGGCGGCGGACCGCCTCGTCGCCTGGTCGGCTGGGCTTGGTCGCCTGGCGACATTCTTGCTCTCACCTATATCGAGCGCGATGCGGCGCCAAAACCGCCCTGCTTTCGTGCAGCCGCCCCATTGGTTGCAAAAATGCGCATTTGTGAAGATCTGCGAATGCGCAAATTTGGCGATTTCGTGAGAATGCGGTACAGTCGCTTGTGTAAGTGAGTTTGGGGGTTGGTCTATGGGTATGCTCGCGCCGAAACCGGTTCCCCGGTTTGAACAGCTGGACGCCATGCGCTGGGGGTTCGCCGCCATCGTCGTCCTCGGCCACTCGGCGGGCTTTTACGGGCCGATCGCCGCGGGCGGACATGCGGTGGACTTCTTTTTCGTCCTGTCCGGCTTCGTCCTGCAGCACAGCCTCGAGCAACGGCCGACGAACTGGGCGCGTTTCGCCGCTGCGCGGGCGGCGCGCCTCGCCCCGCTCCATTTCGCGACCCTGTTCCTGATGGTCGGCGTCTTCCTGACGACCGGCGACGGCCGCATCCCGGATTACGATATCGGCGCGACGGCCTCGTTCCTCCTTAATCTGATGATGCTGCAAGCCGTCGGCTTCAAGAACGAGCTTTCTTTCAATTTCCCCGCATGGTCCATCTCGACGGAGATCGTCATCAATCTGACGGCGTTTTACGTCGTCTCCAAATACCGGGCCTACGCCGCGGCGGGCGGACTCGCGCTCGTCACGTATCTTCTGCTTTACCGTCATTTCGGCGCTTTCGGACATGTTCACACGGACGATATGCTGCTGTTCAGCGGCGGCCTCGCGCGCACCTTCGCGGGCGTACTCGCGGGCGTCAGCGCATATGGCGTCTACCGCTTTCTCGCCGCCGGCCTGACGGCGCCCGGGCCGCGCGAGCGGTGGATCTACACCGGGCTGGAAGCGGTTATGCTCGCGACGGTCCTTTTCCTGATGAGCGCGACGGCGAACGGCGACAAGCTCGTCCTCGTCCTGCTCACCCCGGCGACCGTGATCCTGTTCGCCATGGGGCGGGGCTGGCTCTCACGGGCGGCGGCGCTGCAACCGTTCGCCTATCTCGGCGCTCTCAGCTACGGCGTCTATCTGATCCATTATCCGATCATCGTCGCCCTGGAACGGTCGGGCGCAATCCCCAACGACGGCGGAACGACCTGGGTGACGGCGCTCCTGCTGGTCGGCGTCTCCACCCTGCTCACCGTCCCCGTCTATCACGGCCTCGAGATCCCCGCGAAGCGCAGGCTGACGGCGTTCGCGCAACAGCGGATCGCCTGGCTTGAACGGGACCGGTCCGCGTCGCAGACGGGCGTCCGGCGAACGATGCCCGCGGAGTAGCCCGCCTTCAGATCGCGCGGGCTGTTTGACTTGAGCCGGCCGCGCGCCGCATTTCTAGCGCCTCTCTTCACGTCGCTCGGGAGCGCTCCATGTCCGCCATCACCACCGCGATCGATCCCCGCTCCCCGGCGTTCGCCGCCAACGCCGATGCGATGCGCGATCTCGTCGCCGAGCTGAACGCCAACGCCGTCACGGTGCGCGCCGGCGGCGGCGAAAAATACGCCGAGCGCCACAAGGCCCGCGGAAAGCTCCTGCCGCGCGAGCGCATCGCACGCCTGCTCGACCGCGGCGCGCCGTTCCTGGAGATCGGCCAGTTCGCCGCGTGGGAGATGCATTCCGGCGACGTGATGAGCGCCGGCGTCGTCGCCGGGATAGGCCGCGTTGAAGGCGTCGAGTGCATGATTGTCGCCAACGACCCGACGGTGAAGGGCGGAACCTATCATCCGGAGACGGTGAAGAAGCACCTCAGGGCGCAGGAGATCGCCGGAGAGAACCGCCTCCCCTGCATCTACCTCGTAGAATCGGGCGGCGCGTTTCTGCCGATGCAGGACGAGGTGTTTCCGGACAAGGACGATTTCGGCCGCATTTTCTACAACCAGGCGAACCTGTCGGCGGCCGGGATCCCCCAGATCGCCGTCGTCCATGGCTCCTGCACCGCGGGCGGCGCCTATGTGCCGGCGATGGCCGACGAGAGCATCATCGTCAAAAATCAGGGGACGATCTTCCTCGGCGGACCGCCCCTCGTGAAAGCAGCGACCGGCGAGGTCGTCACGGCGGAGGAGCTCGGCGGCGGCGACGTGCATGCACGCGAATCGGGCGTCGTCGATCACCTCGCGGAGGACGACGACCACGCCCTCGGGATCTGCCGGCGCATTGTCCGCAACCTCAACTGGACGAAGCTCGGCTGGCTGGAGACCCGGCCCGCCGCAGAGCCCCTTTATCCGGCTGAAGAGCTTTACGGCGTCGTGGAGGCGGACGGGCGCAAGCCCTATGACGCGCGCGAGATCATCGCCCGCCTTGTCGACGGCTCGGAGTTCGACGAATTCAAGGCGCTCTACGGCTCGACGCTGGTGACGGGCTTCGCCCATCTCCACGGCATGCCGGTGGGCGTCCTCGCCAATAACGGCATTCTCTTCTCCGAAAGCGCCCATAAAGGCGCGCACTTCATCGAGCTCTGCTGCCAGCGGAAAATCCCGCTCCTCTTTCTGCAGAACATTACAGGCTTCATGGTCGGCAAGCAGGCCGAGGCCGGCGGCATCGCCCGCAACGGCGCGAAGCTCGTCACCGCTGTCTCTTGCGCCCGGGTCCCGAAATTCACCGTCATCGTCGGCGGCTCTTACGGCGCCGGAAATTACGGGATGTGCGGACGGGCATATTCGCCCCGCTTCCTCTTCATGTGGCCGAACGCACGCATCTCCGTCATGGGCGGGGAACAGGCGGCGAGCGTGCTCGCCACCGTCAAACGCGACGGGCTGGAAGCGCGCGGTGAAACGTGGGGCGCGGAAGAAGAAGAGGCT
>JBCBJX010000154.1:0-2960 GCA_038522735.1 Pseudomonadota bacterium | reverse complement strand
TCAGAAAATGCCAAACTGTCTCCCTCCAGCAGCCTATTTCGCTTTCAGATAAATCTCCCCACCCCCCTCTTTAAACCGCTCGCTCATCTCCGCCATCCCCGCTTCGGCGGCCGCTTCAAGATCGCGCTTCTCGTTGTCGCTCATGCCTTCGGCGTAGTCGCGGACTTCCTGGGTGATCTGCATGGAGCAGAATTTCGGGCCGCACATGGAGCAGAAGTGGGCGACCTTGTGGGCTTCCTTGGGGAGGGTCTGGTCGTGGAAGTCGCGGGCGGTTTCGGGGTCCAGCGACAGGTTGAACTGATCCTCCCAGCGGAACTCGAACCGGGCGCGTGAGAGGGCGTCGTCGCGCACTTGGGCGGCCGGGTGGCCTTTGGCGAGGTCCGCGGCGTGGGCGGCCAGTTTGTAGGTGATGACGCCCGCCTTCACATCGTCGCGGTCCGGAAGGCCCAAATGCTCCTTAGGCGTCACATAGCAGAGCATGGCGGTGCCGAACCAGCCGATCATCGCCGCGCCGATGCCTGAGGTGATGTGGTCGTAGCCCGGCGCGATGTCCGTCGTCAGCGGCCCCAGCGTATAGAACGGCGCCTCGCCGCAGGCGGCGAGCTGTTTTTCCATATTCACTTTGATCTTGTGCATGGGGACGTGGCCCGGCCCTTCGATCATCACCTGGCAGCCATGCTTCCAGGCGATTTTCGTCAGCTCGCCGAGGGTTTCGAGCTCGGCGAACTGGGCGCGGTCGTTGGCGTCGGCGATGGAGCCGGGGCGCAGGCCGTCGCCGAGGGAGAAGGTGACGTCATAGGCGCGCATGATCTCGCAGATCTCTTCAAAGCGGGTGTAGAGGAAGCTCTCCTTGTGGTGGGCGAGCATCCATTTCGCCATGATCGACCCGCCGCGGGAGACGATGCCCGTCACACGCTCCGCTGTCAGATGAATGAACGGCAGCCGCACGCCGGCGTGGATGGTGAAATAGTCGACCCCCTGCTCGCACTGCTCAATGAGCGTGTCGCGATAGACCTCCCAGGTGAGGTCCTCCGCGACGCCGTCGACTTTTTCGAGCGCCTGATAGATCGGAACGGTGCCGATGGGGACCGGCGAATTGCGGATGATCCATTCGCGGGTGTTGTGGATGTTCCGGCCGGTGGAGAGGTCCATCACCGTGTCCGCGCCCCAGCGGGTCGCCCAGACCATCTTGTCGACCTCCTCCTCCACGGACGATGTGACCGCCGAGTTGCCGATATTGGCGTTGATTTTTACCAGGAAGTTCCGGCCGATGATCATCGGCTCGGCTTCCGGGTGGTTGATGTTGGCGGGGATGACGGCGCGCCCGCGGGCGACTTCGTCGCGTACGAACTTCGCCGTGATGAAGGGCGGGATCTCCGCGCCGAAGCCTTCGCCGTCGGCGATGGTCGCCTCCGCGCCCTGGAGCGCCTGGCGGCGGCCGAGGTTCTCGCGGATGGCGATGTACTCCATCTCTTTGGTGACGATCCCGGCGCGGGCGTATTCGAGCTGCGTGATCGGCCCGTCGCCCGCCGCGCGAAACGGCGTGTTGCGGACCGGGTACTCGCGGGCGAGGTACTTGCCCGTCGCGCCGCCATTGTCCTCCGGCTTCACCTCGCGGCCCGCATAGGCCTGGACGTTCCCACGCTCCTCCACCCATGGGGTGCGGAAGCGGGGGAGCCCCTTCTCCACATCGATTGACACGGACGAATCCGTATACGGTCCGGTCGGATCGTAGACCGGCACGTCCGGCTCGTTCGCCGTCGGGTGCACCGAAATCATCCGCACCGGCGCCGCGACGTCCTCGAATCGGTCCGACGTCACATAGACCTTGCGGGAGGCCGGCAGCGGACCCGTGGTCACTTCCGGCGTCTGAAATTCGGATTGGGGAACGTGCTTATTCATGAGGATTGCTCCTTGCGTGCAGCTAGCATGGCGTTGAGGGCGAGCGCTTCAACTTCTTTCGGACTCTGTATGTTGGCGAATATCTGGTTGGGAACGCGATAAAGTCTTAGGATCCGCTCAAACAGCGAAGGCTGAGCCGTAAAGAAGTCCAATGAACCGACGCGATCCCCACCAGATCTTTCGATTTGTGAAACGCATCTAAGGTCCAGACTTGAAGTCCGTTTAAAGATAAAACAACTGTGAAAAACCGCCCGGCGCGTAGTTAGGGTGTAATTGGATTTCAGGCTCGCGATGCAGAAAAGCACTGCCGCTACAAGGAAAACGCCAGCCAAGATCCCGATGATGAGCACTCCTTCCCAGAGTGTCGAAGCCGGCGTTTCCTCAGTGAGCAGCTCACCGTTGATTGTGAAATTCATCCTTGCAAGGATCGAGCGATCATCGGTCAACAAAGAGTACACAAGTGGGACAGCCAATATCGAGATTAGGATCAAGGCAAAGGCGCCGAATATTAACGCAGCACGCGACATACGCACGGACTTTCCGGCCCAAAGAATACGTTCACCCTCAAGCAAGACGAGGTTCCGCTGATTGATTTCAGACTGGGAGGTCACGTGTTCTGCGCCCTCAGCGCCTGCACGAATTCCGGATCTTTCAGCTCGATCCACAACGCGTTCGCCACGGCGACCGCCTCGCCGCCTTCATCAAGAATTGCGGAGTCTGCGAAGTGCTTGCGTCCCTCGGCGCCTTTCGGCCACGCCATGACGACCAGCCGCTCGCCCGTTTTCGGACGCCTGCGAATTTCAGCGGAGAGCGCGCCGAGCAGCATCATGCGGTCCGGCGGCGGGCGCAGCGCGAAAGCGCTCGGGCAGTCGAGGGCCGCCCAGAGATATTCGGGCGCGACAAGGCCGTCGTCTGCGGCGAGGCTCTCATGGGGCGTCCAGTGATCGGCGTTGAGACGCGTCTCGCCCGCCGGCAGGGCGAAGATCCTGAGGCCGTCGCCTGCCTCGCGGCGCGGGCCGCACACGAAGCAATAGGGCAGGTAGTGGCCCGCTTCGTAC
>JBCBJX010000153.1:0-3039 GCA_038522735.1 Pseudomonadota bacterium | reverse complement strand
GGAACCGGAACCGTATGGGCGTTCACCGAACCGATGACGATGATCCGCCCGCCATCGGAGATATGATCCGCGGCGGCGCGGGTGCCGGCGAAGACGCCGTCGACGTTCACGGAGAACTGTCCGCGATAGTTCTCGAAGGTGTCCTCGGCAATGGTGGCGAACTGAGCGTAGCCGGCGTTGTGGACGAGAATGTCGAAGCCGCCGAAGGCGGACTTGGTTTCCGCGACGGCGCGGGCGGCGGCGTCCGGGTCGGCGGCGTCGGCCTGCAGGGCGACGCCCTTCACGCCCGATTTCTCGATATCGGCGACAACGGCGTCGGCCGCGCCTTTATTAGAGTTGAAGGTGATCGCGACGTTCGCGCCGTCGGCGGCGAGACGTTTGGCGATCGCCGCCCCGATCCCGCGCGATCCACCGGTGACGAGGGCTGATTTTCCGTTGAGGTTCCCGCTCATGGCGATGTCTCCCAAGCGCTTCAGGCGGCGCGATGCTGCGTCCCTTTCCAGAGCGCTGCCGGCCATGTGGCGAACCGGCGCGCGGGATGAAGGCCCGCGCACGCCGTTGTGAAGCGGCTACGGCCGGTCAGTCGGCGCCGTGCATCATCTTCTTGATGAAAGGCGAGATCAGCAGCATCACCACGGCGATACCGATCGCAACCCAGGCAACGTTCGTGTAGACATCCGCATACGTCGCCTTCGCCGCGGCGACGTCGGTGATCCGCCCGCCAAGCGTCTCCGCTCCCGTCGAGCGGGCGATGATCCCGGCGAGGAAGTTTGAAAGCCCCGTATAAAGAAACCACGCTCCCATGGTCATGCCGACGACGCGAACAGGCGCGAGTTTCGTCACCGCAGATAGGCCTACGGGGGAGAGCATCAGCTCGGCCATCGTGTGGATCCAGTAGATGAGGAAGATGAACATGACCGGCGTCATGCCTTCCGCGCCCGTCGTCTTCATGCCCGCGACGAGAGCGAGGAAGCCGAGGCCGACGCCGGCAACGCCGAGCGAGAACTTCACCGGCGTGGACGGCTCACGTCCGGCTCTCGCAAGAGCGATCCACATCCATGCGATGATGGGTGCGAAGATGAAAATAAAGCCGGCGTTGAGCGATTGGAACATAGCCGCCGGAACCGGCCAGCCGAAGATCGTCCGGTCCACGAGGCGGTCAGTGAACAGATTGAGCGAGGAGCCCGCCTGCTCGAAGAGGGCCCAGAACGGGATCTGCGCGAGAACGAAGTAGATTGCAGCGAGCATGCGACCGCGCTCCTCGCCGACGCACTTTGTGAACGCATAGCCGACGAGAAAGACGAGCATCGCGATCCCGAGCGGCCCAAGGATCCCGCCGACGAGGTCCTCGTTCATCACCAGAAGCATGGAGACGCCGATCATCACGAGCCCGGCGAGATAGCAGACGATTTCGAGATTGAGGCCCGCGAAGACAGGCTGTTTCAGCTTCTCCGCATCCGGTGGATCGGCCCGGCCTTCAAGCCAGCTTTGGCCGAGCAGGAAGACGACGAGGCCGACGGCCATGCCGATGCCAGCGAGCCCGAAGCCGTATTTCCATCCGTAGACGGTGCCGAGATAACCGCACAGGAGCGACGCAGAGAACGCCCCGATATTGATGCCCATATAAAAGATCGTGAAGCCCGAATCCCTCCGCTTGTCGCCGAACTCGTAGAGCAGACCGACGATCGAGGAGATGTTCGCTTTCAGATAGCCGACGCCCGCGATGATGAGGGCAAGAGAGAGGTAGAGGATGTTGACGTAGAGCGGCTCTTTCTCAATCCGCGTTTCATAGCCTGTCGCCGGGACGTACTCGGGCAGTCCGACAGCGGAGGGGTCGAGAACGCGGATGCCCCCTTCCTCATACTCAATGAGCGAAACGGCGTCCCCCGCTTTCACGATGGCGTTCGCGTCGCCGCCGCGCCCGTCGAGGGTGAGCTGATATTCCGCCCCCCCATAGGTCATGATTTCCCTTGAGCCTTCCCCTTCGAAGGCCATACCGAAGTGGCCCAAGACAAGCAGGATGGCTCCGAACGTCACCGCTTTTCGCGCGCCGAGATAACGGTCGGCGAGAACGCCGCCTATGATGGACATGACGTAGACAAGCGCCGTGTACGCCCCGTAGAGAACAGCTGACTTTTCGTCCGAGAACAGGAAGTGCTGCGTCAGATAAAGAACGAGCAGCGCCCGCATGCCGTAATACGAAAACCGCTCCCACATCTCCGCAAAAAACAGAACGAAGAGGCCGCGCGGGTGGCCGAGTATGGTTTTTCCCGAGCCGGCGGCGGGCGCGATGGTTTCTGACATGTAAGGCAAGTCCCCGGTTCGAGGGCGGCGCTGGCGCGGCGCCCCGGATTTCGTCATGTTTTCGTCACCTTAAGCGGCGCGCCCTCGGGAAATCCAGCGCCGCCCACCGTTTCAAGGGCCGCCATGACCGCGACGACCGGATTTTCCCTCGACCCGCGACTGGAAAGCGACACGTCGCCGATCGCCTCCCTCGCCCTCTGCGAGCTCCTCCTCATGGAGGACGCCCGGTTCCCATGGCTCGTTCTGGTTCCAAGACGGCCGGGCCTCGCCGACCTCATCGACCTTTCGGCGGAGGGCCGACCGCAGGCGACCCGGGAGATCGACGCGGCCGCGCGGGCGCTGAAAACCGCGACGGGGTGCGACAAGCTCAATGTCGCCGCCCTCGGCAACATGGTCCGCCAGCTCCACATTCATGTCATCGCGCGGTTCGAAAGCGATGCGGCGTGGCCCGGCCCGGTTTGGGGCGTCGGCGCGCGCACGGTATACGAGGCGAGCCGTCGCGACACGCTCGTTGCGGCTGTGAAACAGGCGCTCGGCGCCGGCCCCGTCTGACGACCGGACCTCGGAGACATCCATGAACATCGAAACCGCCCTTGCGGAGGCCCGCGAGGTCCTTCAAAGCGCCGCCGCGGAAGTCGTCCGCGATCCGCAGACGAACTCCGTGCGCCGCCTCGCCCTCCATTTTTCAGAAGCGCTGCAGGCGGAGAATATGAGCCGCGCCGACGCCGGCGCCAT
>JBCBJX010000152.1:0-3128 GCA_038522735.1 Pseudomonadota bacterium | reverse complement strand
CGAGCTTCGCGACCTTGCGCACGGTGTCGGCGTCGACGGACATGGAAGCTCCAGTACTGCAGCGCGGGAGAAAGCCTGTGCGCTAGCAAAGGCCGCCGGGGCCGTCCAGCGCCCCGATTGACGGCGGCCCCGTTCCGCCCCACCTTTCCGTCATCAGCAGCAAGCGAAAGGAGGTGATCCAGTGTCGAGTGGAAACTTCAAGGCTACGGATCAGCGTGTGTCGATCGGCGAAGCGGCGGAGCAGCCTCTCTCGTGAGCTGATAGGACAAGGGCGCGGCCCGCGCGGGCCCGATCGCCTTAGATCCACGAAAGGCTGCCCTCACGGGGCGGCCTTTTTCGTTTGGGGGCTCAGTTCCGGCTTACCAAAACCACCCATTCATCGCCGGCGCCCGGCGGGTCCCCGAGGAGCGCGACGCCGCCGCCGGAGATGCTGGGGACCGAGCCTGTCTGCAGGGCGCCGCCCGCGACCGGATCGTACCACCGCACCGAGTAGCTCCCGGTCTCGCCCGAGAGATCGAGGGCGAGGCCGCCCGCATCGTCGGAATAGACGACGTAGATCGATCCGGGGTCGGCGAAGACGAAGCCGTCGGCGGGGCCCGTCGCCGCGGCTCCGCCGGAGGCGGTTCCGTCCGACGTCGTCGTGATCGACGTGGTCGTCGAGCGCGAGGTCCCCTTGTTGAAGGTCCAGCGGTCGAGCTTCGCTTCGGTGGAGCGGCCGGAGATCTCCAGCCGGTATTGTCCGGGCGCGAAATTCCAGACGGCGTCGAACTTGGTTCCGTCCTGGCGGTCCAGGCTGTTGGCCCAGACCCACTGGGTGAAGCTCTTATTGCCCGAGAAGAACATCTTCCACCAGGGTTGCGTCGCGCCCACGTCTTCCGGCTGCAGCGTGTCGCCGGTCGCCTCGTCGATCACCCGCAGCCAGATGTCGTTGTTGAGGTCCGTGCGGCCGTCGGTGCGGGTGATGCGCTGGGCGCGGAACGAAAAGCGGTAATCGCCGCCCTCGCCCGCCGGGATCTCAAAGACGTAAGGCAGTATTCCCTGACCCGCGCCGGAGATGTTGAAGAGATCCGGGCCCGACCAGCGGTAATAGCCGGAGCCCGTGAAGTCCGGCCGGTTGGTCTCGAACACCCAGTCGCCGGCGGGGGACGTTCCGAGGTCCTCCATTTCGACGGCGATCGTCTGCGGGTCGCTTGTCGGCATGGCGTAGACGCCCGCCGCCGCGCTCGCCGTCGCCTCGAGGAGGAGATCGTCCGCCGCCTCCATGGTCAGGGCCGCCGCGCCGACGTGGGTGTCGAAAAAAGCGAGCGCCGCGGCGACGTCCGCCCATTTGTCCGCCCGCGTCCTGTGGTCCTCGCAGTCAAGGTCGTCGCAGCCGGTCTGGTAGCCGTAATAGTATTCAACACCGGCGGAGCCCGCCGTCAGCGCGCTCCAGAGGACGTCCCGGCGGACCGCCTCGCGGTTGTCGCTCTCATTGCGGCTCTCCGGCAGCTGACCGTCCGGGTAGGATGCGTCCACCGAGACGCCGCGGCCCGCCGACCCCGGCTCGTCGAGGGCGACGACCCATTTGTCGTTCGCGTCCGCCGACTTCCCGATCCACTCGAGAAGATTGCTCCGCACCTCGTTGAAGCCGGCGTTCCCGGTCTGGACGGAGGAGCCCGTCAGCACGGAATTCTGGCCAAGCAGCGGATCGTATTTGTCGTCCTTCTGGCCGGGGAAGGTGTGGAGGACGCGCAAATGTCCGTAGGGGTCGGTGTCGGCGATGTACTGGGCGATGTCGCCGGCGAAGCCCGCGGACAGCGACCACTCCTCCGAGATATTCCAGTTGAGCTTCAGATGGTGGCCGAAGCGGGCGATCAGCTCACGGTAATAAAGCCGACGCTCCCGGCCGAGGGGCGCGCCGCCGTCCATGATCTGGTCGTTCTCGGTCTCCATGGTCTTGAAATGGAGGAAGAGGCCGAGCTCGTCCGCGTAGGTGAAGACCCGGTCCCACTGGTCGAGCTTGGAGACGTCGAAGCGGTCGTGGGCGACGAGGCCCCACTGCCCGCCGGTTCCGGTCCCGTTATAGGTGGAGACGTCCGTCTCCAGAAGATGCGGGAAGACGTTCTGATCGTCGCCGGCGAGACTGAAGGTGAGGAAGGAGACGGCGTTCGCCCCGGCGTCCGCGAGGTAAGCCCAGGCGCCGAGAAGCTCCGATCCCTTGCCGCCGTCCCATGTGTAGGCGGCGGCCTCCGACGCGTCATAGTCGCCGGCGTGGGGCGCCCAGGATTTCCGGCGGCCGGCGCGGTTCGGGGTGGCGTCGAAATCCTCATAAGCGAGCGTGTTCTCCGGCGCGTCGGCGCCGGCTTTGAAGAACGGCGTTCCGTCGGCGTAGAGAAGATAATGTTCATCGGCGTAGGAGAGCCGGCCCCGGTCGGCGGCGCGCGGCGACCCCGCGCCGGAAGGCGCTTCGCCGACGACGAGCTCGCCCGTCGCGCCGTCGAATGCGGCGACCGGCGTTCCGCCGCCGTCGACGGCGACGTCCGTCCCGGTCGTGAACGCGATCTCGTAGGTCCAGGTCCCGGCCGCGTCCGGCGTGAAGCGGACCCGCCATTTGTCGCCCGCCGCGCAGCTTGTCTCGGCCGCGTCGCCGCACGCGGCGTAATAGCCGGGAACAACATAAGAGACGCCCTGGCGCGTGAACGTCACGTCGAGGCGGTAGTCCGCGAACGGGTTCGGCGTCGCCGCTTCCGACGTATCCGGACCGTCGAGGGTGAGGGTCGCCGGGTTCCAGACCTGAATGGCGCCGGTGACCGTCACGCCCGCGGGCGTCGTCCCGGCGGAGCCGCTGCTTCCGCCTCCGCCGCCGCCCGAACCGCCGCCCCCGCTTCCGGAGCCGCCGCCCGGCGATGTCGGGGCGGGATCGCCGCCGCCATCGGAACAGCCGACGAGACAGAGGACGTAGATGAGAATGGCGAAGAGGCGCATGGCGGCCCTCGTTTTCGGTCGTCTCGCCGCCAGCCCCGGCGACCGGAAACGAGAGTCCTGCGGCGGCATTAAGGCGGCTTTACCGCCGCCGGCCGGGTTTGAAACGAAATCGCCGGATTGCCCGCGGCGGCGAGGCCGCGCACAAGACGGCCATGGCGGAGATT
>JBCBJX010000151.1:0-3231 GCA_038522735.1 Pseudomonadota bacterium | reverse complement strand
GACCGCATCCGCGCCCTCTCAGCCGTTCGCGAAACGCAGATCATCAATCCAGGCGTCGTCGAGAACGCCGACGTCTTCGCGATCCACGCCGAGGGCGGGCAGTCCTGCGTCCAGGTCTTTTTCTTCCGTGCAGGCCAGAACTGGGGCAACCACGCCTACTTCCCCCGCCATGAGAAGGACGCCGAACCCGCGGACGTGCTCGACGCTTTCCTCGCCCAATTCTATGACGGCCGCGACCCGGCCCCCTCGATCCTCCTGAGCGACGCCGTTCCGAATGCGGATCTCCTCGCCGAAGCCCTCGGCGTGCGTCAGGGCCGCAAGATCGAGGTCCGCGTCCCGGAGCGCGGCGAGAAGAGGACCCTCGTCGAGCACGCCCGCACCAACGCCAAGGAAGCCCTCGGCCGGAAGCTGTCGGAGTCCGCGAGCCAGGAGAAACTCCTCGCCGCCGTCGCGGAGACCTTCGACCTAGACGCGCCGCCGCGGCGCATCGAGGTCTACGACAACTCCCACGTCTCCGGGACGAACGCCGTCGGCGGCATGGTCGTGGCAGGCCCTGAAGGCTTCCAGAAGGCCCAGTACAGAACGTTCAACATCAAGTCCGAGGAACTCTCCGCCGGCGATGATTTCGGCATGATGCGGGAGGTCCTGGCGCGGCGCTTCGCCCGGCTGATGAAGGAGGATCATCCGGGTTCGGAAACCTGGCCCGATCTCGTCGTCGTCGACGGCGGCCAGGGCCAGCTCTCCGCAGCGCGGGAGGTGATGGAGGAGATGGGACTGGAGGGCGTGACCCTCCTCGGCGTTTCCAAAGGCCGGCGCGAAACCGAAGCCGGCGCGAAGCGCGTCGACCGCACCATGGGGGCGACGGGCGAGCAGTTTCACCTGATCGACAAACCGCCCTTCACCCTCGAGGCGCGCAGCCCGATCCTATATTATCTGCAACGGCTGCGTGACGAGGCGCACCGCTACGCGATCGGGCAGCACCGGGCGCGACGGAAGAAGCAAATGACTGCAAACCCGCTTGACGGGATCGAGGGCGTTGGCCCCGCCCGAAAAAAGGCCCTCCTCCATCGCTTCGGCTCGGCGAAAGGCGTGGCGCGGGCTTCGGTCGCGGACTTGACCGGCGTCGACGGCGTCTCGGAGCCGCTAGCGCACCGTATTTACGACTATTTTCACTCTCGCCAAAGTTGACTAATCGAATTGCTGCACCTGCGAATATACGATTGATCTCGAAAACGACCGATATATAAGCGCCCGCTTGCGACGGGGCGGGGCCGCGCGACGGCGCGGACAGCCGAAAGAAAAACAATGAAAGAAATCTACGCGGCCGTCCGCCGTCTGGAGACGGCGGCCGACGGCGCGACTGTAAAATCAGAAACGAAACGTCTGACCGAAATCTTCGGATTCGAGTTTACGCGGGTGCAGGTGCTGGAGCGAGAGGGCCATACGCCCGATGTTCGCGACGGCCTGATGCTGCACACCTACGGCGCGGACCTGGAAAAGGCGTATCTGGAGGGCGGTCTGCACGCCGTCGACCCGACGCTCATCGCGACCCGCCGGGCGGCGAGGCCCTATGAGCTGTCCGAGCTTGGAGAGCTTCTGGGCGTCTCGATGGCGCATAACCAGCTCCTGGAAAAACTCCGTCAGCGGTCTATTCAATACGGATTGTTTACGCCGGCTTACGGACCGAACGGTCTCGCCGTGCATGTCGGCCTCACCAGCCGGCGGCCGGTCGAGATCAGCGAGGGTTTCCGCCGCATCATACAGTACACGGCCCAAACGGCCGTCGTGCAGGCGGAGCGGCTCGGCCTCTTCGCCCGCAAAATCGCCAAATCGACATCGCGTTCGAACGGGACGCCGTCCCTATCGAAGCGCGAACGCGAAGTGCTCCTTTGGATCGCACGCGGAAAGAGCAACGCCGTCATCGGCGATATTCTCGGGATCTCCGAGCACACGGTCGGCACGCTCGTAAAACGCGTGTTCGCCAAGCTGGAGGTCTCAAACCGGGTGGCGGCGGCGGTGAAAGGCGTCGCGTTAAGACTGATTAATATCGGTAAAGACGATCAGCCTGCCGCGTCCTCCAATTAGGGGACATGCGCCGGCCGAAAAATGGGACTAATCACCGCCGCTTCCGACGACGCGTCGCGTATCGTCGTCGGTGCGTGTGGTGTTCCGAAACGCGCCGCTCTCCCCCTTTTGCGGCGCCAGGCCGGATCGACGCCCCTGCCTCCCCCGTAAGGACGTCGATCCGGCCGCTCTTTTTTCGTGATCAGAAGCGGTAGCGCAGGCCGATCTCGAAATTGCTGGACCGGTTCTCAACCTCCAGCGTTCCGGGGAAAAGCACCGTGTCGACCTCAACATCCTCGCTCATGCGGAAACGATAGCCGATCGTCCAGTCGAGCTCGTCGGAGACGTTGAAGTTGACGCCCGCGAGCAGCTGATAGGCGAAGACGGCCTTTTCATCGTCGACGATCGTGACGCCGGACGGCGCGTACTCGACATCGACCACAGAGAGCCCCGCGCCGCCGCCGATATAGGGCGCCCAGATCTCTCCGAAATCAAAATCATAGATGAGGTTCCCGAAAGCGGTCAGCTGATCGATCTGACCGCGGCCGTCGCCGACGATCGTCGCGACGTCAGCGCCGAGAGCCGGCGAATTCGGGATGAGGACGGCGGCGTCTTCCGCGCCGAGGGCGATGCCGCCCGCGACGACGTTCGTGTGCGTATCGACGCCGACATCGGAATAGCCGACTTCGATTTCCGCGCGCAGGAACCCGAAATCGAGACCAGCGGCGCCGGCGATGAAGACGCCGGTGTCGAATTCCGTCGTCCAGCCGACGGGCGCGTTCGGCAGCGCGGTGCCGGACGGTATCGTCGTGCCTTCGCCGGTGACGAAGCCCGGGCCGAGGGCGCCTTCGTTGCCGCTTTCGCTCTGCAGAACGCCGCCGGCGACGATCGAAACATAGGGTTTCGTCTGCGCCGAAGCAGCGGTGAAGACGCCAGCGCCGACAACGAGCGCTGACGCAACGAGGGGGGTGCGGATGAGAGTGCGGGACATGTCTTGCCTCCATAGGACGATAAAGACCGCAACGGCGCTCGCCCCCGATTCGCCATCGCATGAGGCCATACGGCGCTGAAAAGAGGGCGGTTCAAGGGCGAACGGGAGTAAGAGCTATTTTGGGTTCACAGACGCGCGAGGTCGCCCAAAAACGGCCATAGCCGAAGTATCGGTTC
>JBCBJX010000150.1:0-3450 GCA_038522735.1 Pseudomonadota bacterium | reverse complement strand
GTCGTCGCGCCCCGCGCGGGGACCACCGACCAGCGGTTCCGCAGCCACCGGTTCGGTCCGAGGTAAAACGCCTCGGCGAAATTGGAGATGGAGCCGCCGGGAATGGCCGTCGGAACGTCGCGGCGCTCGGTCAGTCCGGGATCGGCCATTCTTTTGCCGGGACCGGAGCCCGCCGTGCCGTAAGCGACCGTGACGTCGTCCCCGGCGTTCGCGGCGAAGGGCGCCTCGATGTGAAAGCCCTCGCAGCAGTCGCTCTCGGTGAACGATCCGCCGCCGTCGCTGGAGCCCCAGACCGCGTTGTCCTGGGTGGCGATGTAGAGATCCGTTCGGAAGGCTCCCCCGTCCGCCACGTTCGTGCCGGCGATATCCGTGATCTGCAGAGAGTTCATGCCGCTGCCGCCGGGCGCGGCGCTCTCCCACACGTCGATCCCGCCCGCGGGCCGGAAGACGCCGCCGTCGCTTCCGAGAATGACCGGCGGGCCGACGTCGCCGGCGATCCCGGCGGCGCCGAGATCGCCCATATCGTCGTGAACGCCGTCGTCGCGTCCGTAGACGATCCAATCGGCTGCGGAGAGATTTCGGATGTCCTCGGGGCTTTCACCGATCGTCGCGAGAAAACGCGTGCCCTGACTGTACCAGATCAGCTCCCAGTCGCCGCTGATCCCGAGGAAATCAAAGGCTCTGACGCTGCGCGGCAAATCGGTGACGCGCACGAACGGTCCGCGCGATCCGCCGCCGGAGGGCAGCGGAATGCGGGTCCAGCGATCGGGGCCGGATTCGTAGTAGTGGAGCCCGTCGTAAACGGGCCGCCCGTTGGAATCCGACGACATCTCCGCCCAATAGGCGTTCCTGCCGGAGCGGTCCCGGTCGAGGCGATTGAACCCGGTCCAGTGATTGTAGGCGCTGAAAGAGCCGGACTTGATCCGCCGCCAGCTGTCGCCCTCGTCGTCGCTGCGATAGACGGCGAGATCGGTCGCCGCGAGCACCACGCCGCCGCGCAGAGCGACGATCGAGTTCACTGCGTAATCGTTCGTGCGGCCGGTTCCGGGCGGCGGCGTCTCGACCTTCACATGGGCCCAGCTCGCGCCGTTATCGCGGCTGCGGGCGACGCCGAAGGTGGTTCCCACGTACCAGGTCCGCGGGGCGTCGGGCGATACGCTGATCCCCCAGCCCCCGCCGCGCAGGTCGGAGACGGCGTCGGATGGAATCACGCCGGTGGCCGGGCGCGCCCACGTGTCGCCGCCGTCGCGGCTGACATAGATGCCGCCGCCGTTCGTCGTTTGCGTATCGTTGCGCAGCGTCGCGACGACCGTGCGTCCGTCGTTCCCGTACTGGACGTCGGCTGCGAAGACCGTCAGAAGGCCGCGCAGATGCCGCCAGCGGTCGCCCCGGTTCGTCGTCTTCCAGAGACCGCCGAACTGGGTGGCGATGATCACCTCGTCGGCGTTTCGCGGATTGACGCTCACCGCCTGGGTGCGCCCGCCGTTGAACGGGAACGAGCCGAACGCCGGCGGAAACTGCGGCGGCGCTTCGGTTACGGCGCAGCCGGCGAGCGCAAGGCCCGCGGCGAAGATGAAAGTCGTTATGAAACGCTGGAACCGTCGCGCCATGGCTTCCCCCGCTGGCTGACTGAGCGATTACGATCCTAGCTGAAATATCAATTGTTGCGAAGGCGAGACGGCACCTTTTTCGAACCTCAGGCCTGGACGGGCGGATAGCCCTCGGCGAAGGCGCGCGGCATTCGCGCTGGGCGCAGGGTCGCCATGTCGATGCAGACGAAGCGCGTGCTGCCGCGCAGAAGCGTCTCCCCGCTCCGGGACCGGACGATCTGATAGCCGCGGGTCATCCGCAGGCGGCCGTCGTTCTCCAGAACCCAGGTCGCGACCAGCAGGCGCTCTCCTTCGACCGCCTGACCGACATAATCGAACTCGTGGTGGTGGACGACCATGCCGCGGCCGAGGCGGCGGTAGTCGTCGAAGGAGAAGCCCAGCGCTTCGGAGTGGGCCCAGGCGCACTCCACGCACCAGCGCGCGTAGACGAGATTGTTGACGTGGCCGAACCCGTCCACATCCTCCGGTGTCGGAGAGATGTCGATTGTGAAGGGCTCGGGAAAGTCCCAGTCCGGGGCGGGCGCGCTCATCGCTCTTTATCTCTTCTCTAACCAAAGTCCTTAGCGGCCCCGCCCGGCGGCTGACAAGCTTGGAGAGGCCCGGGGCGCCCGCAATCCTGAACGCGCCGGAGAGAATTTCGCGCACCGGCTCCGCCGCGCCCTTGCGCACGCCAGCAAATCAGCGCGTTTTCAGCCGTATCATGCTTCGGTCGGCTGGGATGCTCAGCGCGGGCGTTTACCGATTCGTCCGTCCGTTAACCTTTGTGAAAGCAAAGGCTCGTTAGGGTCTCGTCAGTCTTAATGAACGGCGGCGGGCGGTCGTCGAAATGAGGAGACCTCAAATGCGGGTTCTGCTGGTTGAAGACGACAGCGCCACGGCTCAGTCCATCGAGCTCATGCTGAAGTCGGACGGGTTCAACTGCTACACCACCGATCTCGGTGAGGAAGGCGTCGATCTCGGCAAGCTCTACGATTACGACATCATCCTGCTCGATCTCAATCTGCCGGACATGACGGGCTTCGACGTCCTGAAACAGCTCCGTGTCGCGAAGATCGACACCCCGATCCTCATCCTCACCGGCCTCGGCGACATCGAAAACAAAGTCCGCGGCCTCGGCTTCGGCGCCGACGACTACATGACCAAGCCCTTCCACAAAGACGAGCTGGTCGCGCGCATCCACGCGGTCGTGCGCCGCTCCAAGGGCCACTCGCAATCGGTGATCAACACCGGCGACCTCACGGTCAATCTCGACGCCAAGACCGTCGAAGTCGGCGGCTCGCGCGTCCACCTGACGGGCAAGGAATATCAGATGCTGGAGCTTCTCTCGCTCCGCAAAGGCACCACCCTGACGAAAGAGATGTTCCTGAACCATCTCTATGGCGGCATGGACGAGCCGGAACTCAAAATCATCGACGTTTTCATCTGCAAGCTGCGTAAGAAGCTCGCGGCGGCGACCGGCGGCGAGCACTATATCGAAACCGTCTGGGGCCGCGGCTATGTTCTGCGCGACCCGGCGGAAGAAAAAGCCGCCTGACAGGCCAGCGCATGCTGACACGAAAAAGCCCGCTCTTCGGAGCGGGCTTTTTTGTAGTCGAGCCGCCTGCCACCCGCGTCGCGAACGACGGCGGCGAAGCGCGAGCTTGCTCTCCTGGAAGCCGGTTACGCAGCGCTGCGCTTGGCGACCTTCGCCAGCGTCTCAGCGACGATCTGGCGGTCGAGGGGCTTCAGAATCTCCGCCGCGACGCCGGCCGCGCGGGCGATCTTGAACTGCTCGGGGTTGTTCTCCAACGCGCAGAGGACGACCGTCGTGCGGAACTCGCCTTCTTTGCGAAGCGCACGG
>JBCBJX010000149.1:0-3538 GCA_038522735.1 Pseudomonadota bacterium | reverse complement strand
TCGGGTACCTCCCGCCAGCTCCAAAGGCGACATTGCCGCCCGAGGCCCGGCTGGCCTACGCTAGGGGGCGGGCCAGCCTAGCGCCCGCAACCGAGGTCGGACTCTAACGCTGGAGCTGGACCACTTCGACAACCCCGGTCATTCCGCTGCAGTACCGACAGTGTGAGCTTGTCCGTCGCGGCGCCGGTCCTTCAGCACAACCCAGCCGTCCAACGCAGCCATGACGGCCGTCGTCACGGCGTCCAAAGCAGCGTCGCGTTTTGGCGTCTCGACCGTCAGAAGGTCTCGAACGACCCGTCGCGGCAACTGTTGGATCTTGAACCGGACAGCGCCGGCGATCACTCGATCCTGGACCGTTTCATAGTCAGGTTTGTCGGGCTTCATGCGCAAATGTTCTTTAAACGTTCACCACTGGTCAATCGCTCAATTTCCACAGGCTAGGCGCCCGGCCTTCGTGATGGCAGCGTGACAGGATGTGCGGGCGGCTATGGCGAGATATGAGCTGGGAGGAGTATCGCGCGAGCATCGCGTTCTACTCGAACGAGGCGCCGCCGACGAACCTGCAGCCGCACTGGAACGTCGCCCCGACGCAGACGCTCGAAGTGTGCGTGATGCGCGACGACGAGAAGCTCGTCGAACCCATGCGCTGGGGCCTTATCCCGATCTGGGCGAAGGAGGTCCCGAAATTCGCGACGTTCAACGCGAAGGCGGAGGGATTGAAGGAGAAGGCGACTTGGAAAGGCTCGCTCAACAAGATGCGGTGCGTGATCCCCGCGTCCGGCTTCTACGAGTGGAAAGGCCCGAAGGGCGATAAGCAGCCTTACGCGATCCGGCGCCGGGACGGCGACCCGCTTCTCTTCGCCGGCCTCTGGGCGTTCAACGATAAGACCGAACTGGGCGAGGTCTGCTCCTTCACGATCATCACGGTCCCTCCGAACGCGCCGATGGCGACGCTGCACAACCGCATGCCGGCGGTCTTGGAGCGCTGTGAAGTCGATGAATGGCTTGCCGGTGAGTGGGATGACAAGCGTCGCACACTTGTTCGACCGTGTCCGGACGACTCGCTAAGTGCGCAGCCGGTATCGAAGGATGTCGGCGCAGTGCGGAACAATCGCGCGGATCTTCCGGAGGCCATTGGTGAACCAATCTTCTAATGACGGCTCGACGGCCCGACCGGTTATGGCGACGAGGAATGCTTTTGCTCGCATATCAATTGCGACCATTGCAGGAGGCGCATCCGGTTTCCTCGCAGGCGCTTTTTGCGGGAGGGTGCTGGTTAGCTTGGAGCTGTTGGAAGCGCTCTCTATGGGCCTAATTGTCGGTTTGTATGGCGCCGTCGCCAGTGGTCTCACGGCAAAGTCTCGGACCTAAAAGCGCCCCCACTCCGAACAACTCGACACCCGTTCGTGCGTGCGCGTGCGAGGCCCTGTCATCCGAGCGCTAAATCTGATTTTTCCCGTAAATGCGCATGCCCCCCACCATATGGGGGCGCATCCAAGCGATTTCGGGGAACACCATCTGAGAACGGCCGAAAAAAGAGGGTACCCCCCCCTTTCGAAACTTCGCCGTCCGAGAAGTGGGAGCAATACAGGGCGGGGACCAGCCCGCGGAACGGGAGTCGCTATCGATCCGGCTTCTGCACCCCGAGGACGACACAGGACGGCCGCGGCGTCGGTTCCACGCTGTACAGAAATCCCCTCGCGAAGCCGCCGCCGGAAACCCGGATAATTCCTAGACCGACATTCCGTCTCCAACACCCTACCAAAAACATCTGTTTTCTGTATATACTGTCCGTGCGCGACGGAAGGAGGCGGAGCCATGTCGGCGATGAAGAGAGCGGCGATCTACGTTCGAGTTTCGACGAACAGCCAGACGACGGACAATCAGGAGAAGGCCCTCAGGGAGATGGCGGCGAAGGCCGGCTGGGAGGTGGTCGAGGTCTATCGCGACCAGGGAGTCTCCGGCGCAAAGGGCCGCGACGAGCGCCCGGCGCTGCGCGAGATGCACAAGGCGGCGACCCAGCGGCGCTTCGACGTCGTCATGGCGTGGAGCGTCGATCGCCTCGGCCGGTCGCTGCAGGACCTCGTCGGCTTCCTGGGCGAGCTTCACGCCCTCGGCGTCGATCTCGTCCTCCACCAGCAGGGCCTCGACACCACGACGCCCTCTGGTCGCGCCATGTTTCAGATGATGGGCGTCTTCGCCGAGTTCGAGCGCGCGATGATCCGCGACCGCGTGAAGGCCGGCCTCGACAGGGCCCGCGGCCAGGGCAAGCGCCTCGGCCGCCCGAAGCTCGATCCCGCGATCGAGGCGAACATTCGCGCCGCCCTCGAGGCCGGCGAAGGCGGCGTTCATAAGCTGGCGAAGCGGTACGGCGTCGGCGCGGGGACGGTGCAGCGCATCAAGGCCGGCCTCGCCGACGCTGCGTGATCTCGTTCGAATTTACGGGGGATTTTCAAATGTCGGTTTTAGAAACCTAAAACCGTTCTTCGTTGGCGCTTGTCAGGAACCGAGGTGAGGTGTGTCGCAGTGTCCGTGCGTGGGTATCCTTATGGATACCCACGCACGGACACTGCGTCCACCCTCGGCGCACGTGTTTTTAGGTTCGTATAGAGTTGAAATCGCGCTCGGGTCTTGGGTCGGCGCACGCGGTGGGTCGCGATCAGCCGATGCGCGGGAATGGCGTTTAAACGGACTCAGAGAGTCCGTGTCGCGCGTTTTGGGGGCGGGTGGCGTGGGGGAGGCCGCCGACCGCGAACGCGTCTCTATGGATTCGCTAGGGGCCTTGGCGTCGATTTCACAATTTCAGGCGTTCGGGCTCGCAGGGGATGATGAATTTTCGCGGTCCGATCTTGGTCGGCCGGTCTTCCGCCTTCAGCCGACCCGCTTTCCGCATCCGCTCGAAGATCGCGGCGATCCTCTTTTCTCCGAAAGCGCCGCACTCCTTCACGGTTCGGACAAGCTCTTTCGGCGCATAGTTGGACTGGTTGCGGCTGGCGTTGTTGGGCGTTCCTTTCTCGAGGAGCGCATTGAGCCCGGCGACGATGGCGTCTTCGATCTCGGCGTCGGTCGCCGCCGCGGCGGCGCGCTCATCGACGATGAAGGCGCCGTCGAGCCATCGCAGCTGCATGGCGAAGCCGAGCTTGCCGATATTGGTTTTCTTCGTGGAGAGCTCGCGGGCGTCGAAGTCCTCGTCCTGCCCCTCATCGACCTCGGGTCGATAGAAATAGAGCCGGTGCCGGACGGAGTTGCTCCAGGCCGTCGATCCTGAGTCGCCGCGCTTGGACTTCATGCCTTCGATCGACGGGTGAGCGAGCAGGATCACGGCGCAGTCATGGCGCTTCGCGAGGCCCGCCAGCATGTTGCAGAAGCTCGTCACGTGAGCGCGAACGATCTCGCTGCCGGCGAACGTCTGCGCCGCGTTGACCCGTCCCCTTTGAAGGCAGCCACCCTGAATGAAAGAATGGCGTGTTCGAAGGAGAAGAGCGATGGGCGTGAAGCGCTACAAACCGGAAGAGATCATCTCGAAGCTGCGTGAGGC
>JBCBJX010000148.1:0-3574 GCA_038522735.1 Pseudomonadota bacterium | reverse complement strand
GATGCATTATGTCGGGTTCGCCGAGATGGCCGCGGCGGTGTCGAACGCCGGCGGGCTCGGGATCATAACGGGTCTCACCCAGAAGACGCCGGAGGCGCTCGCGAACGAGATCGCCCGCTGCAGGGACATGACGGACAAGCCGTTCGGCGTGAACCTCACCTTCCTGCCGACGGTGAACGCGCCGGATTATCCGGGATACGTGAGATCGATCCTCGAGGGCGGGGTGAAAATCGTCGAGACGGCCGGGCGCAATCCGCAGCAGGTGCTGCCGGCGCTGCAGGACGCCGGCGTCAAGGTCATCCACAAATGCACGTCCGTGCGCCACGCCTTGAAAGCGCAGTCGATCGGTTGCGACGCGGTCTCCGTCGACGGCTTTGAGTGCGGCGGCCATCCGGGGGAGGACGATGTTCCGAACATGATCCTCCTGCCGCGGGCGGCGGACGAGCTCGACATTCCGTTCGTCTCCTCGGGCGGTCAGGCGGACGGGCGCTCCCTCGTCGCTTCACTCGCCATGGGCGCGGACGGCATGAACATGGGGACGCGCTTCATCGCGACGAAAGAAGCGCCGGTGCACCAGAACGTGAAAGACGCGATCGTCCGTGCGAGCGAGCTCGACACCCGCCTCGTCATGCGGCCCCTGCGGAACACCGAGCGCGTACTGACGAACGCGGCCGTCGAGCGCCTTCTGGAGAAAGAACAGTCCCTCGGCGCCGACCTCAAATTCGAGGACATTATCGAAGAGGTCGCAGGCGTCTATCCGCGCATCATGACCGAAGGCGACATGGACGCGGGCGCCTGGTCCTGCGGGATGGTCGCGGGGCTCATCAACGACATTCCGACGTGTCAGGAGCTGATCGACCGCATCATGCGCGAGGCGCAAGAGATCATCGAAAGCCGGCTGCGCGGCTTCCTCGCCTAGGGCGGAGCGCCCGCCCGATCCGTCAGGCCGGCGCCGCTTCGCGCAGGACGCCCGAGGCGAGCACCGGGATCAGGTAGAGCGCGACGAAACCCGTATTGCCGACGGCGTTCAGCGGATAGCCAGCCGCAACCGAAATCCAGCTGTCGACGGCGAACCAGACGATGAGGCCGAACGTCAGCATGCGCCACAGGTAAGCGCCGACCTGGTCGGCGGCCCGCACGACGCCGAAGATGGTGACCGCCCAGCCCATCATCACCGCGCCGATGAGAGCGAGCGCGAAGCGCATGCCTTCCGCCTCCAGCGCCGCGGCGTCGATCCGGCCGCCGGACACAAGCTCCGTGTAGAACGCGCTGGGCCCCGACGTCGCGGGAAAGGCGACCCCGGCGAAGGCCGCGCCGAAGGCGAGCGTTCCCCAGCACCAGACGATGATCCACGTTCTCCACAGGCCCTCCACGGCGCCCTCCCTTCTCGACTACAGGAGGAAGGATCAATCGCCCGCGTAAGCGCCGCAATTACCTCCGAGGTCATGGACGCGCCTCCACTGCCCGGCGATCATCCCCTATGGCCGCCAGAGACGACGCAAGTCCCGATGAGGCGGGGCCCTTCGCCCGCGAACTGCGGCGTCGGCGGCGGGCGCGGCGGATGAGCCAGCTCGACCTCGCCCTTGCGAGCGGGGTGTCCGCGCGGCACCTGTCATTCCTCGAAACCGGTCGGGCGCTGCCGAGCCGCGAAATGGTGCTGACCCTCGCCGAGGCGCTGCTCCTCCCCCTCGGCGTGCGGAACGCTCTCCTCGCCGCCGCGGGCTTCGCGCCCTCCTACCCCGCCTCGGACCTTACATCGGAGGCCCTCGCGCCGTTTCACGCGGCCTTGTCCGAGATAATCGACCGCCATCACCCGTTCCCGGCGCTCGTCTGCGACCGCTACTGGACGATCCGAGACGCCAACGCCTCGGCGCGGCTCCTCCTCTCGGCTCTGCACGGCGACGGCGGCCAAATGAATATCGTGCGCATGCTGACCGACGCGCCGGAGGCGGAGGACCTCGTCGTCAACTACGCAGAAGTGATCGCCGAAATGACGGCCCGCATCCGGCTGGAGGCGCTGGAGGCCGGCGCGGACGAGACGTTCGACGGTCTTATCGCGGCGCTCGAAACCGCGGCGGCGCGGCGCCCCTATGGCGCGGACGTCGCGCGCCGACCGCTCGCGCCGGTCGTCCTGAACGCGCCGGGCGGCGAATTGCGGCTCCTTTCGACCATCGCCCATTTCGGAACCAGCGAGGACGTCACCGTGCGCGATCTTCGCCTTGAACTTCTCTTCCCCGCCGACGACGCGACCCGGGACGCGCTCCTCGCCCTCGCCTGACGAAAGCGCCGGCGCGTCTCCCGGACGGCGAAATCGCGGCGGAAATTGGCTCGGCGCGATATTTTTCGGCTTTCCCGCTATTTTTTGACCGCTTGTGTCCGCCAGCACATCCCCACGAGGCCGTTTGGCGCACGTTCCCCTCGTCGGCGGTCGCAAACGCCGGGACGGGACAACGGAATTCACCAGGGCCAGAAGGGAGACCTGACCATGACCACCACATCGATCATCGCCGCCATCGCCGCAGCCGCCGCCGCCATCGCGCCGGCCTTCGCGCAGGACCACGCTCAAACGCCGAACGCCGCCGACTGGGCGGAGCCGCAGCCGCCCATGACGCCGCAGATGATGCGCAGCCAGATCATCGCCCGCGAGAAAGCGCGCGTGATCGCCGTCGGCGCGAGCGCCACGCCGGAAGCCGCGCTCTTCAATTTCGAGCCGAACAGCGAGGAGATCGCCGTCGCCATCGCGAGCCATGTCCAGCAGCACGTCGCGCCGCTGCTGCGCGACGGTCAGGTGATCGTCCTGACGAGCGCCGTCATCACGCCGGGCGGGGACGTCTCGCTCGTCGCCGTCGAGCGCTGAGATCACACGTTCCGCGCTGGGGAGGCGAGGAAGCCGGGGGGCCGCGTCCGCCGCAAGGCGGGCGCGGCCTTTCCTTATGCGGTCGTTCCTCGAAGCGTCCGGGCGTCCGACGCGCTGACGGCGACGACGACGCCCTCGAGCGAGGTGAGCCCTTTCAGTTCGGAGGCGGAAAAAAGCGGCTCCGCAGCCGCCGCCGCGCGACCGTAGCCGGCGCTGCGCAATTCCGCTCTTAAAAGCGCGACGCTGTTTGCGGGCGCCGACGAGCAGAGACGCTCGGACAGGTTCACCACCTCGCCGAGCGCGGTATAGAGGCCGAACCCTTCGTTCGGGAAGAAGCCGACCCGGCCGGAGCCCGAAGCGACGCCGATACGAATGGCGAACTCCGCGCCCCACTCCTCCTCGAACTCCTTCTGCCGGTCGGCGACGGCGGCGAGGATGTCGAAGGCGGCGTCGATGGCCGTCTTACGGTAGTTGGCGACGGCGTTCGGCGCGTTGGCGATCGCCATGCCGCCGTCGCCGGAGAAATTCGAGATCGTCATATCGGATTTCTGCAGGACCCGGATGACGATCTTGAAGAGGGAATCGATCGCCTTCTGATAGGCGGCCATGTCGAGCCGGCCGATCGCCTCCGTCGACTGGGCGATGTCGAAATAGAGGATCGCGACCTCGCGGTCGGTCGGCCGGATCGATTTCTCGCCGCCCGACTGCATGAAGCGG
>JBCBJX010000147.1:0-3607 GCA_038522735.1 Pseudomonadota bacterium | reverse complement strand
GCGACGCCTGTTTACGACGACCAACGCGACCGTCGTGCTCGCCTTCATTCTCGCTGCGGTGTTCATTACCGGCGCGGCCCTGCGGGAAGGCCCCGACGCCGCCATGCGCGCAGCGATCGTCTTTTTCGTCGGCTGGTCCGCAGCGACGCTCTTCGCCGTCGTCGCCACCTATCCGGGCGTCGCGCGAGACCTCGCGGAGGCGAAGAAGCGCGGCAAGGTCGCGATCCGCGATCTCGAGGCGGGCTATGGCGAACACAACGCCCTCGAACTTGCCCGCCCGCCGCGGTTCTTCGAACATGATTACGGCATTCTCGTCCTCGCCGACGCCGGCTTCTGCGAGACCCTCTATTTCGACATCGCGAAATCGGACCACGATCCGCGGTGGCAGCTTTATCTGGACGGGGCGCTCTACCAGCGCTCCTGGCGCTGGCTACGCCTTGCGCGCTCGAAAGCGATCGTCGATTTCATCGCCGCCGGCGCGCGTCTCTCGTCCCGCGATCCCGTTTACTTTGTCGATGCGCCGGACGCTTGGGAGGCGGTGGCCCAGGTCCTCGGGCAGCCGCGGGACGGCGAAATCATCCGGCTCACCTTCGACGACGCCGTCTTCAACGTGGAACGCGCGCTCTGACGCCGCGCCCCTTTCGCCGGCCCCGGCGCGTGCTACATGGCTTGGATGGCGACGCTCATCGACTCCCGACCTGAAAAGGCCGTCCGGCATCCGGAAAAGCGCAACAATCCGGAGAGTGCGGTCCTGCGCAAACCGAGCTGGATCCGCGTAAAGGCGCCGGTCTCTCAAGGCTTCAAAGAGACCTACGCGATCGTTCACGAGAAGGGCCTGCATACCGTCTGCGAAGAGGCGGGGTGTCCCAATATCGGCGAGTGCTGGGAGAAAAAGCACGCGACGCTGATGATCATGGGCGACACGTGCACCCGGGCCTGCGCCTTCTGCAATGTGAAGACGGGTCTGCCGCAGCCCCTCGATCCTGAGGAGCCGGCGAAGGTCGCCCGGGCCGTCGCCGAAATGGGCCTCAACCACGTGGTCGTCACGTCTGTCGATCGGGATGATCTGGAAGACGGCGGAGCGCGGCATTTCGCGGACGTCGTCGCCGCGACGCGGGCGGAAAACCCGCAGACGACGATCGAAATTCTGACCCCGGATTTTCTGCGCAAGGGCTGGGAGGCGGCGGACGTCTGCATCGGATCGCGGCCGGACGTCTTCAACCATAACCTGGAGACCGTGCCGCGGCTTTATCTCTCAATCCGTCCGGGTTCGCGCTATTATCACTCCCTTCGCCTCCTTGAACGGGTGAAGGAGCGCGACCCGCAGATGTTCACCAAGTCCGGCGTCATGGTCGGCCTCGGCGAGACCCGCGAGGAGGTGATGCAGGTGATGGACGACATGCGCTCCGCGGGCGTCGATTTCATCACCATCGGCCAGTACCTGCAGCCGACCCGCAAGCACGCCCCCGTCGATCGGTTCGTGACGCCGGACGAGTTCAAGGCCTATGAAAGCATCGCCCGGGCCAAGGGCTTCCTGATGGTGTCCGCGAGCCCGCTGACGCGGTCCTCCCACCATGCCGGCGAGGACTTCGCAAAGCTGAAGGCCGCCCGCGCCGCGCGCGCCTGACGCCTAGAAGAGCCGCTCGCCGACAAGCGGTCGCCGCACGGAAGAGTCGTCCGGGCCCTTCAGAATGAACGTCAAAGCGAAAGCCGACGCGAACAGCATCGCGATGATCGTCCATTGCAGGACGCGCTGGTCGGTTCGGTTTGAAAGACGTCGTTCGCTCGTCGCCATGCTCGGAATTCAATCATAAATTATATAAAATGCAATCTTAAAGTGTTTAACGTTGATCTGGCGTCGGCCCTCTCGCCGCCGTGTTTGCGCGCCACGCTGCGGGCGAGCGGAGCAGGGGTTCGACCATGCTCAAGGTCATTGTTCGGGGCTTTGTCGGAGTCGCCGTCGGGATTGTCGCGGTCGTCTGGGGGCTGAACGCCTCGGTGTTCGCGCCGAAACCCGCCGGGGAAGCGAAGTTCATCGCTCACCGCGGCGTGCATCAGACCTATCACCGGCAAGGGCTGGACAGTCAGACCTGCACGGCGGAGCGGATCGATCCGCCGCGCCATCCGCTCCTTGAAAACACGATCCCGTCCATGGCCGCGGCCTTCGAGGCGGGCGCCGACGTGGTCGAGATCGACGTGCACCTCACGACGGACGACCGGTTCGCGGTTTTTCACGACTGGACCCTTGATTGCCGTACGGAGGGAACGGGTCGCACCCGGGACTTCTCGATGGCTGATTTGAAAGCGCTCGATATCGGCTACGGCTACACGGCCGATGGCGGCGAGACCTATCCCTTCCGCGGTCGCGGCGTCGGCCTTATGCCGAGCCTCTCAGACGTTCTGAACGCCTTTCCCGACGGCCGGTTTCTGGTGAACTTTAAAAGCGATGACCGCGCCGACGGCGCCGCGTTCGCGGAGTTCATCGCCGCCGACCCGGCGCGCCGGACGCAGATCTGGGGCGTTTACGGCAGCGCGGGGCCGACGGAAGCCGTGCAGGCGGCGATCCCCGGCATGCGGGGCTACTCCCGGCGCTCCTTCAAAGCGTGCGCGCTCGACTATCTGAAGATCGGCTGGACCGGCCGCGTCCCCGAAACCTGCCGCGACACCGTCATCGCCGTGCCCGTCAGCCACGCCCGTCCCGTCTGGGGGTGGCCTTACCGGTTCTTAGACCGCATGGAAGGGGCGGGGACGACCGTCATTCTCGCTGGCGAGATGCAGGACACGCTTGGGCTCCCGGCGATCGACGATCCGGAGACCCTCGCGCGGGTCCCCGACGGCTTCGGCGGCTATGTCTGGACCGACCGGATCGAAATCGTGGGCCCCGCGGCGCGTTGAGGCCGCCCGGCTTGCCGGGCCGGGCGCGGCGGATCATGTATCCGCCATGACCGATCCAAGCCCGCGTATCCTCTACGACCTCGCCGCCGCCGATCTCGACGTCCGCTTCTCGCCGTTTTGCTGGCGCGCGAAGATGGCGCTCGCCCACAAGGGTCTCGACTATGAAGCCCGGCCCCTGCGCTTCACCGAGAAGTCCGCGCTTCCGAACCCGGACTACGGCCGCGTGCCGGTGCTGGTCGATGGCGAGCGAACGATCGAGGATTCCTGGGCGATCATCGCCTACCTCGACGAGGCGTACCCGGAAAAACCACTGATCGCGACGGGGGCCGAACGCGGCGCGGCGGAGTTCTTCCGGGCCTGGACGGACACAAAGCTCCTCCCCGCCTTCGCGCCGCTTCTGATGATCCGGGTCCACGACTGCATCTCTGAAGAAGACAAGATCTATTTCCGGGAGACGCGGGAGGGGCGCTTCGGCGTGACGCTGGAGGCGCTCGCGGGCGATGCAGGCGGCCATGCGAAAAAGATCGAGACGGCCGTCCAGCCGCTCGCCCTCGCGCTTTCGCGCACGCCGTTCCTAGGCGGCGACGCGCCGGGCGTCTCCGACTACATCGTGTTCTCCGCTTTTCAGTGGGCGCGCTGCGTCTGCCCCGAACCGCTCTTCGAAGCGCCTGACGCGCTCAACGCCTGGATCGAGAAGCTCCTCGACGCCCAT
>JBCBJX010000146.1:0-3732 GCA_038522735.1 Pseudomonadota bacterium | reverse complement strand
TGGGACGCACAAAAAGAAACGGCGGCCCGAAGGCCGCCGTTTCCCAGCCTGAAGCCCCCCGGCCTAGAAGCTGAGCTTCAGGTTGATCGCATAAACCCGGCCCAGCGTGTCGAAAATTGACGGAAAGGTGTTCCCGGAGTTGAACGCGGTCGATCCCGTCTCATTGCCGAGGATCGGCGGTTCCGTTCCGGCGATGTTGCTGACGAGGCCCGAAACGTAGGCGTAGTCCGTCAGCTGAGCGCCGAAGGTCAGGTCGTAGTAGTTCTGGGCGTCGACCTGGCGGAAGGCGGGGAAGAGGGCTGCCGCTTCGTTCGCCTGGGCTTCCATGGAGCCGACGCGGCGCCACAGGAATGAGGCGTCGACAATCCCCTTGTTCCAGCCCGCCCGCATGGTGTGACGGTATTGGGGAACAGGGTCGCAGGTCGTGCCGTACCGGCCGTTGCAGTCGACGACCGGCTGAGTGGACGTGGTCTGCAGTTCGTTCGCCAGATAGTAGTTGGCGTTGTACGCGACGTTCATCTCGCCAAGGGAGCCAAGGTCGCCCGTGAACCGGTAACCGATCTCGATCCCTTCGGCGCGGAAGAACTCGAAGTTTGTAAAGAACGCCGGGGCGCCGGTACCCGAGACCGTCAGGGCGCCGCCGATCCGTACGACGCCGCCGCAGGCGACCGGATCGCCGATGACGTAGCAGGCGTCGAGCGCCTCCTGCCCAGTCGGCTCGTCGATATAGTCCTCAATGTTGATCCGGTAGTAATCGACCGAGAGCACCATATCCGCGATCGCAGCCGGCAGGCCGAAGGATTGCGGGTCCATCTCCCAGACGAAGCCGGCCGTCCGGGTGCGGGCGGTTTCCGGTTCGGCGATATTGTTCGGGTCGGTGCCGTTGAAGACGTTCACCTGGCCAGAAATGATGTCCGGGACGGCCCCGACAAGGGCCGCTGGAACGCCTGTTGCGACGCAAAGGTCGAAGAGGGTCGATCCCGGCTGTGGCGGATTCGGGTTGCCGACGGAGCACGGGTCGAACGTGGCGTTGTCGAGCCCCGTCGTGATCGGCGAGCCGATCTCGCCGATGTTCGGCGCCCGAACGGCCTGTTGCTCCATGTACCGTATGCGGAAGCCAGGGAATATCTCCCAGTTGAGCCCCGCCTTCCAGGTATCGGTCTCGCCCTGAATGCTGAAATCGGAGTAGCGGTAACCCGCTTCAACCGAGAGGCTTTCAAACATCGGACGGCTTTCGACGAGTGGTATGATGACCTCGCCGAAGCCTTCCCAGACCGTGTACTCCGACTGGATCGGCAGGCGGTTGCCGCCAGCGCCGCCCTGACAGCTCGTCGGCGCCTCCTTCAGACATTCATCTGGGGACGAACTCGCGAACTCCCGGCGGAATTCAAAGCCGCCGGCGACGGCGACGGGATTCTCCGCAACGGGGCTGACGAGACCCGGTATCGGGCCGTTCGCGGATCCATGAACGACGGTCTGCTTCGCCAGCCGCACGTCGTTGGCGATTGCGATGAAGAAGCCGCTGTCCGCCTGCGCCTGGGTGATCGAGCCGACCGGCCCGAAGATGTTGATGGGCGTACACGGCGCGCCGGTCGCGACGCCGGTTACGGATAGGCACTGGTCCGGATCAACCGTGTCGATGCCGAGCTGAAGGTTGCCGAGGTTGGTGAACCCGTCCCGCGTTTCGACGAAGTCGCTCTCGCCATATTGCCACGAGAAGTCATACCGCCAGTCGGGCATGCCGGGGATCGTGCCATCGACGCCCCAGACCAGCTGGAATTGGTCGGTGTCGAAAATGCTGGTCCGCGGTCCAAGCTCAAGCGTGCGCCGTCGGGCGGTCGAGAGGAAGGCGTCGTTCTCGTCGAACACGCCGTCCGAGTTCACGTCGACGATGCCTGCGGCACCGAAACCGTTCGTGTCGCCCGGCACGACGCCTGCCTGGCTGGCGGCGAAGGTGTTCAGGTCGTCGAGAATCGTCTGCCGCGTCGCGTCGGTGAAGAACGGGTTCATGATCGGGATCGTGAACGTCTGGCCGAAGGTGCCGGACGGGGCGATCTGGGAATCAACCAGCGTCGACGCGAAGCCGGCGCGGGCGTACATGTTCATGTACTCGTTGATCTCATAGTTCGCCGTCGTCATCGCCTGCCAGCGCCGCTGCGGCGTCTGGTAGTAGTTGAATGGGTTGAAGTTGAACCGCGCGCACTCGTCCTGGACCAGCGAAAGGTCGTCGCGGAACTGATAATTGTTCCCGCTGCGGAGGTTGAGCGTGGCGGGGATCGCAGTCGTCGAGCCGACGCCGCTTGCGTGGTCCGTCGTGAACCCGGTGTTGCCCGAGCATTCCGGGGCGGGAGCAGGCGGCGGCGAACCGAGGCCCGAGCCTGTCGTCGACGAAACGCCGAAGATCCCGTACTCGCGGTCGGCGAGCAGCACCGGATTGCGATCCGTATACCCTGCTGCGAGCACTGCGTGGCCGCGGCCGCCGTCGAGTTCGGCGCCCATAATGACGCTGACGTCGTAGATTTCGCCTTCGCCTTCGGCCGTCCATGAGTAGCCGGAATCGATCTCCACGCCGGTGAAGTCGTTCCGGAGGATGAAGTTCGTCGCGCCGGAAAGGGCGTCCGACCCGTAAACGGCCGACGCGCCGCCCGTCACGATGTCGATGCGCTCAAGCATGATCACGGGAATGAAGTTGATGTCGACGATGCCGTCGATATCGTGCGGGTTCACCCGTTTGCCGTCGATCAGGATCAGGTTGCGTTCCGGTCCGAGCGCGCGGAGATCGACTTCGGCGCGGCCTGAGGTGCCGTTGTTCACATTCTGCCCGTCGCCAGGAATGGTGATCGGCAAGTCGCGGAACACCCTCTCGACATTCGAGGTAAATTTCTTGTCGATCTCCTCGATGCCGATCGTGTTGATCGGGCTTGTCGAGGTGACGTTCGGTTGCTGGATGCGCGTGCCGGTGACGATCACGACGTCGCCCTCAGCGTCATCGTCCGCGTCTTGAGCGGCGGCCGGGCTTGCGACGGCGACAGCGATCGCAAGGCCGCATGCGCTCAACAGCAGCCGTTCGTTCTCGAATTTTCTGGGGTGCGACATTCATGGCCCTCATGGTCTGTCGGGATCGGGCGGGTCCCGTCGCGAAAGTCCCCTCGCGCAACGCCCGCCTGACCGCCGAGACACCTGAAGGCCGCGCCCCCTGACGCGGTTCCTGAACGGCTGTTAATTATGTGTCAGTTTTGCAACGGGTTTTCCGCAGAGGAACGACCGACCGCTTGCGGCTGCGTACGGCTTGCGGCTAGCTTAGAAAAAAGCCGAACCGCGTTGTCTCCGCGGCTCGGCTTAAGTGAGTGTCATAACAGCGGGTCGTCCTGAGGGTTCAACGACGTCCCAAACGCTAGGACACCGGAGCGAAGACGCCCCTCAATAAAAAGGCGTCGGCACGGGTCTTGAGTTTGGGAAGGCTGCGCATCGCGCGGCGTTGGGACCGGTGACGACGTGAGCGAAACACGTTCCGCACGACTGCAGGCGCTTGAGCGCGCCATCCGCGAGCACGACGCCGTGCTCGTGCGCTGGCTGACGGCGCGCTTCGGCGACGGCGACCTAGCGCGCGACATCGCGCAGTCCGCTTACCTCCGCGTCTGGCGTTTCGCCCAGGACGGCGATGTCGAAAATCCCCGAACTCTGATTTTCAAGACCGCCTCGAACGTTGCGGCGAACGAGTTTCGGTCCCGG
>JBCBJX010000145.1:0-3828 GCA_038522735.1 Pseudomonadota bacterium | reverse complement strand
CACCGTGCCGAAGGGCGAAGAGCGCCTCCGCATCACCCCGTCCCCCGTCCACACCAACGCCGACATCGACCGCCTCGTCAGAGCCCTCTCCGAAATCTGGTCCCAGTGCGCCCTCGCAAGAAGCGTCGCTTGAGGAGGGGGGCGACGTGACGGCGCGGGGGAAAAGACGCTAAGAGAGCGACATCGTCGTTCGTTCTGAAAGCGTCTTCATGCCCACATTAAGGATCGGCACCCGATCAAGCGCCATGGCGCTCGCCCAGACTGAGGAGGCGGCGCGCCTCGCGCGCGAGGCGCACCCTGATCTCGAGGTCGAGACGGTGCGTTTTCAGCCCATGGGCGACCGGGATCAGGTGAGCAAGCTTGATCGCCATGGCGGCAAGGGCGGCGCCTTCGTCGCGGAACTGCGGGACGCCATGCGTGCGGGCGACCTGCAGGTCGCGATGCACTCCTTGAAAGACATGCCGGGCGATGAAGAGACGCCCGGCCTCGTGATCGCCGCCATGCTGAAGCGCGAAGCATCGGGGGACGCTCTCGTTCTGAAGACGGGCCTCGACTATGGAGCCTTCGCCGAGACGAAAGGGCGGGGGCTGAAGATCGGCACCAACGCCGTCCGGCGCGCGGCGTTCTTGAGGCGCCTCTATCCCGAGGCGGAGGTCATCCACTATCGCGGCGCTGCGGACACCCGCATCCGCAAGCTCGACGAGGGCGCCCTGCAGCGCCTTCCCGACGGCTCGGAGGTGGGACCGGCGAACGCGCTCGTCGTCGCCGAGGCCGGGCTCGGCCGCGTCGGGCTTGCAGACCGCGCTGCGCATGTTTTCGACCCGGAGGCCATGCCGCCGGCGATCGGGCAGGGGGTCGTCGCCCTCGAGTGCGTCGCCGACGACTGGGCGACCCGCGCCCGCCTCGCCGCGCTTGATCATCCCGACACGCGCCTTTGCGCAGAAGCCGAACGCGAGGTGCTCTGGGTGCTGAACGGACACTGCAATTCGCCGATCGCCGGGCAGGCCCGCCTCGACGGCGACCGGCTGTCGCTGGAAGCGCATGTGATCAGCGAGGACGGCGCCCGCCTCATCTCCGCTTCGGCCGAGGGGCCCGCGGAACGACCGCGCGAGCTTGGTCGCGATGTCGGACAGGCGCTGCTCGACAAGGGCGCGCGCGACCTCATCGAGCAATCCCGCCCCGCTTGAGGATTGAACCCGCGCGCGGCGCATGGAGGATCATTCATGACCATCGATGATATTCTGGCGGCGGCGAGCGTGGTCCCGGTGATCGAGATCGACGACGCGGCGCGCGCCGGCGATCTGGCGAAAGCGCTCGCGGCCGGTGGGTTGCACGTCGCGGAGCTCACCATGCGCACGACGGCGGCGCTCGCGTCCCTTGAGGCGATGAAGGCGGCGGCGCCTGATCTCATCGTTGGCATGGGGACGATCATCGCACCGGACCAGGCGGCGCGCGCGGTGTCGGCGGGCGCGGACTTTCTGGTGACGCCCGGCACGACGTCGGCGCTTTTCGCGACTCTGCGCGAGCACGGCGTTCCGGCGCTGCCAGGCGTCGCAACGGCGAGCGAGGTCGTCGCCGCCGTGGAGGCGGGATTCGAGCGGCTGAAGTTTTTCCCCGCCGAGGCGATCGGCGGCGCAGCGGCGGTGAAGTCGTTCGCAGGGCCCTTCCCGACGGTGCGGTTCTGTCCGACCGGCGGCATTTCCGCAGAGAAGGCGCGCGACTATCTCGGGCTCTCGAACGTCGCCTGCGTCGGCGGGTCCTGGGTCGCGCCGCGCGGGGCGATCGCCGCCGGCGCCTGGGAGACGATCGAGGAGAACGCCCGGCGGGCGGCGTCGCTCGCCGGCCGAGCGGAGGGGAGGCTGCGATGCGGATGATCGACCGAAGGTTTGTCGTGAGTTCGATAGCGGCGTTCGGCGCGACCGGGCCGCGGGCCCTCGCGCGCGACGCCGATACGATCCGTGTGCGGTTCCTGATCGAGCCCGACGCTCTCGCCAAGACCGGACGGCGAATTCCAAAAATGCACGCCGTCGCCTATGCGCTGAGCGGGCCGGACGGGTTCGTCGGGCTGCCCTTCAGCGCACACTATCGGGCGCTGTTCGAAGAGCCGGCGGCGCCGGTTCTCGCACGGGCCCGCGCCAGCTTCGATCATCGTCGTCCGGGCGCGGTGGATCTTCCTTTGCCGGAGGGGACGACACTCATCGGCGTCATCACGCCTTATCGGACGCTTGAAGGGAAGACGTGGCTCGCGGTCGGGGAGTTCAAACGGCGCTGGAGCCAGGTCGACGTTGCAATCACGAAAGTCGGGGTGCGCTTCGCCTGACAAACGCTCTGCGGACGGAGCGGCGCGGACAAAGGCGATCACAGCGCAAAGAAAAAGAGCGCCCCGGGGGGCGCTCTTTCTCGTTTTCAGGTTTTAGGCCCTTAGAAGTCGAAGCCGAGGCGGACGTAGATGAGACGGCCGCGCGGATCGTGGATCTTGGAGTCGAAGCCGCCGTTGGTTGCAACGAAGGGCGGGTCTTCGTCCGTCAGGTTGATAACGCCGAGCGTCAGCTGCGCGGCGTTCACGAAATCGACGTCGACGATCGAGCCGAGGATGAGGTTCACCTGGGCGTCGTAAGTCACGATCGAATCGACTTCAGAGCCCGGGTTCTGGTCGTCGTCATAGGACGAGATGTAACGGGCGAAGAAATTCGACGAGATCGGACCGTTCTCGTAGGCGAGGCCGGCGTTGAAGCGAAGCTCCGGCGTCGATGTGCCGATGTTGTTGAAGTTCCGGGAGCCGGCGCCGTCGATCGATCCGAGCTGCGGATCGTCGATGTCGTAGGTCAAGACGTAGGTGCCGGTGAAGGACGGCGAGAGCAGCGCCGCTCCAAGCTCGAGGTCTTTCGACAGGGTGAAATCGACGCCGCTGGTCTCGAGCGTGTTGGCGTTGACGAAGTTCGAACGCACGAGCGCGATGCCGCCGGCGGCGTTCAGATCGACGGCTCCGCCGTTGAAGATGCCGTCGTCGGCGAAGTCGGCGTTGATGATCGCCTGGGCGCTTTCGCGAACGATGTAGTTCTCGAAGTCATAACGCCAGTAGTCGACGTCGAAGTTGAAGAGCGCCTCGTCGCGGAACGAGAAGCCGACATTGATGATTTCGGATTCTTCGGGCTCCAGATCGGGATTGCCGATCGTCCGGATCGCCGCGAAGTTCGCCGCGCCGACAGAGGGGTCGACCACCTGACCGAGCGACGTGCCGGAGGAAACCTGCTGGTTCACGGACGGCGCGCGGAAGGCGGTGGTGTAGCTCGCCCGGAAGGATAGGGCGTCGCTGGGACGAACAACGATAGCGACTTTCGGGTCGATCGAGTCGCCGATGATCCCGCCGTAGTCCTCATAACGCAGGGCTGCGTTCAGCTCGACGATGCCGAACGGCAGCGAAACCTCGCCAAAGACCGCGTAGGAATCCTGATCGCCCTGATAGTTCTGGTCGCCGAACAGGAATGAGAAGCCGTCGGCGCGGGTGATCTCGTCGAAGGTGCCGATGAGGCTCTGCTCCCGGTACTGGAAGCCGAGCGCGCCGGCGGCGGCGCCGCCCGGCATGTCGAACAGCTCCGAGCTGACCGTCGCGTCGAAGACCGAGAGGTCCGACTTGTAGTTCCGCTCGGAGCGGGCGAGCAGCCAGCCCATCAGTTCGTCGCTGTTCGCCGAATTGGGATCGAGGATTGACGTCGCGAACGGGTTGTAGAATTCGCAGCCGCCGGCGCCCGGCGTCGCGGATCCGTTGATCAAGTCGATCGAGCCGACGCCGCAGTCCGGGCCGCCGAAGCCGTTCAGCGCGAGGTT
>JBCBJX010000144.1:0-3835 GCA_038522735.1 Pseudomonadota bacterium | reverse complement strand
GACGATCCGCACCTGGAGGACCGGTTCTTTAAACTGGTGCGATGAGCGGCCTTCGCCTCGAACCCCTCGCCGGAACCTGAAAGCCCGCGCCCTTCGGCGCGGGCTTTTCCTGTTCGCAGCCGTTCTGTGCGGAACGAAAAAAAGGGCGGCCCTCGGGCCGCCCTTTCTGCTGGTCTCCGCCAGGGAGATTAGAAGTCATATTTGAAACCGACGCGGATCGACCACAGAGACACGTCGCCGATGCGCGATTGCTGCGCCTGATTGCGGAACGTGTTGTAGGTGAAATTCGTTCCGTTATTCGACGCATCGACAACGCCGACGGTGCCCGGGAAGTTTCGTTGGTAGAGAACGCCCCACTCGTCGTTGATGAGGTTGCCGACGTTCTCGATGATGAAGAAGACTTCAGCGCGATCATCCTCGAACACGTTCGGGATGCCCGGCAGTTCCTGAGCAATCCGGATATCCCACTTGTTGAACCAGTCGGAGTTCTGCGAGTTCGGCTCGACAAAACCGCCAGCGAACTCGGTCAGATCGTTGTCGAGCAGGAAGGCGTTGAACGCATCCACGTCGAAGCCGGCGCCGACATTGATCGCCGGATCATTAGTCGTAACGCCGTCCGGGTTCACCGTCAGCTGACCGCCCTCAGGCACATACAGGAGAACGCTGTCGGCTCCGTTGCCGAGGAACGGCGTGAAGTTAAACAGCTGGCTGTTGTTGAAAGTGAACGAGTAAGGCAGACCCGAACGGATTTCGCCGAAGAGCGACACCTTGGTGTCAAGCCCGGTGTTGAAGAAGTCCTTGCGTAGATTGGCCTGGACCGTAATCCGGTGATCGATGTTGTAGTTGGACTCTTGCGAGACCGTGCTGTCGTTCGGGTTCACGAATGCTCGGTTGTTGTAGTTGGAGAACGCGACCGAAGACGTCATCGGATTGATGTCGTCAGAGTCGGAATAGGCGTATCCGAGCGTCCAGTCGAAGCCGTTGTCGTAGTCCTTCTGGATCGTGAAGGAGTAGTTGAACGCTTCTGCGACGTCGTCCGCGTTCGTCAGCAGGAACGAGTCGAGGCCCGGGCTGTCGAAGTTCGGAAGGCCCGCGAGGTTCGCGCCGGCCGGCTCCAGATCGAGGCGCTCGATAAACGCCGAGTCGACTAAGCGATCGTACAGGAAGTCCGCGTTGAGAACGTACTCTCCGCCGAACAGCGCGTTGATGAGGCCATCCCCCAGAGCGAGCTCAGCAACGTACGTTGCGCCGAGGGAGAGTTTCCAAGCGGACGGAATTTCGAAGTCCGGGTCGAGGGCGTTGAGCTCGAAGTTCCGCAGGCCGACGCCTGTTGCAACGGCGTCCGCCATTTCCTGCGGAATGCCGTAGCCCGGTCCGGCCGGCGTGCCCGGCTCGTTCAGGACGTACGTCAGATCAAACAGGTTGACGCCGCCGATCCCAACATCCGTATCACGAACACCGCCCTGCAATATCAGGTCGTTCGAATAGTTGTTCGAGAGCCAGACGTTCGGGTTGCCGCCGGAGAAGCGACCGATGCCGCCGCGAACCGTCAGGCGATCGTTGGCTTCCCAGTTGAAGCCGAAGCGCGGCTGAAGAAGACCGGCGCCGTCGAGGTTGTCCGCATTCGAGAACCCGAAATCCGAAACGAACTCCGCATTCTCGTTGGGGGTGTCGTCGGACGTGTAGAAGTCGTACCGCAGACCGACCGTCAGCGTCAGGCCGTAGCTGTCGATGTTCCACTCATCCTGGCCGTAGATCGAATTCGTGGAGAAGGCGAACTCGGCAGCGGCGTCAAACGGGTCTTGAGACGGCGCGTTCTTGTACTCGATGCGAAAGGGCTCGCCGGCGACAAAGTCGGCGACAGATCCGAAGCGGTATTCACCCTGCGATTCCTGAACGAACACGTTGAACACGTCGAGGGTTTCGCGCTCGAAGCCGAACGAGAAGTTGTGGTTGCGGACGGTGTAGAAGCCGCGCAGGACCGTCGTGAAGATCTCGTACTCCAGCTTGTTGGCGTGCCGGCTGTCGTCGGCGCCAAGATAAACGGTCGCTTCGTTTGCGCCGTTTTCGGTGTCGATCTGGAACTCGCCGAAGGCCGTGCCGCCAAGCGGAATCTGGCGATTATCGAGATCGACATAAGAGAAGCGGATCTCGGTCGAGAAGTTGTCCGTCCAGTCGGAGAAGAGCGTGCCTGAATACGCGTTAAGCTCTGCACCGCGCTCATAGAGGTGGTTGGAGAACTCGAACTCGTCCGCGTCGCCGTCGGACTCCGTGATGTTGAAGCCGTCATTGTAGTTGTAGGTCACCGAGAGACGCTGACGGTCAGTAATGTTCCAGTCGATCTTTACAAGGATTTTCTCGTCTTCTTCGTCCGCGCTCTCCGGAACCACGCCCGGGTCGTACTGGTAGAGGTCGATCGCCGTCTGACGGATCAGATCCAGATCAGATTGCGTGAGGCCGAGGACTTCGTTGATGGCTCCGGAGCCAGCCGGCCCACGCTCGAAAATCTCGGTGCCTTCCAATTTCTCGTAGGATCCGAAGAAGAAGAGCTTGTCTTTGATGATCGGTCCACTGAGCGTAAAACCGTAGCGGTATTCGTCGAAATCCGGGTTCGGAACCGAAGACCCTTCAAGCGAGTCGCCGCGAAGCGCGTCGGACGTGTAATCGACGAAGAAGCCGCCATGGAACTCGTTGGTGCCCGACTTGGTGACAGCGTTGATGTTGCATGCGGAGAAGCCGCCGTAGAACACGTCAAACGGGGCGAGCTCGACGGCGACCTGTTCGATCGAGTCAAAGGAGAACGGGATGCGCTCAGTCGGGAAGCCGTTGGAGTTGAGGCCGAAACCGTCATTCAGGCGAGCGCCGTCGATCGTCAGAGAGTTGAACCGCGGGTTGGAGCCGACGCAGTTCACGGAGTCGACGAACGACTCGTCGATGAAGACGCGTGGGTCCGTCCGGATGATGTCGCGGATGTCGCGGTTAATCGCCGGAAGGTTTTGAAGATCGTCGAGACCGAAGGTGGCCGACGGGCCGGTGGCGACATCGATCGTGTTGTTGCGAGACGCGGTGACGACGATTCGGTCGCCCGTGACTTGCTCAAGATCGAAGTTGACGACGACCGTGTCGCCGACTGTCAGGCCGATCCCCTCAACAGCTTCCCCGCGAGAGCCGGCGGCCGAAACGGAGATTGTATACTGACCGCCGACATTAAGGCCGCGGACGTTGTACGCGCCGCCGGACCCCGTCGTGACGGTCCGGGTCGTGCCCGTAAGAACATCTGTCACGATGACGGTGGCGCCGGAGATCGGCGCGCCGGCCGTATCGGTGACGACGCCGCGGACGGCGCCCGAGATCGACTGCGCCATCACAGCGGCCGGAGCGGCGGCGACGATGGCGAGAACGGCCGAGGAGACGGCCAGTTTGTTCGTCAGCTTCATTGAAATCCCCATTGAGCGTAAGGCGACGGAGGCGAAACCGTTAACGCTGCAGTTCCGCTGTCGATCAGGGCGATACGCCCGGAATTTAACAGACGCGTGACACTTTGTGAGCGAACGGGAGCACCGTTGCACACGGAACACACGTGCACTTTGTGCGCTTGCGAATGAGAAGATCTTGTGGGGTCAACGTGTTGGACGCACACGCATCAGGTTTGTTGCGGCGCGGCGAGTCGCAAATAATGCGCTTAGCGAGTCGCGCCGGCGCGCAAGGCCGACGTTACATCCGATCCGGGGCGTCGATGCCCAGGAGGTTAAGGACGGCGGCGAGCTGATCGCCGACGGCGGCGGCGAGGCGCAGCCGGCTCGCGCGCAGGGCCGCGTCCGGTTCGTCGAGGACG
>JBCBJX010000143.1:0-3877 GCA_038522735.1 Pseudomonadota bacterium | reverse complement strand
GGATCGTCACGGTGCTCGTGAAGCACATCGAATTCGGCCAGGGGCCCCTTACGGGGCTTTCCACCATCGTCGCCGACGAGATGGACGCGAGCTGGGAGCAGATGCGCGGCGAACTCGCGCCGGCGAACACCGCGCTCTACGTGAATTCTCTCTTCGGCGTGCAGGGGACGGGCGGCTCGACCGCCATCGCATCGTCCTATGAGCCGATGCGCAAAGCGGGCGCCCAGGCGAAAGCGATGCTGGTCGCGGCCGCAGCGTCCGAGTGGGGTGTTCCGGCCGCGGAGATTTCCGTCTCGAACGGCCGCATCCGGCATGCGGGCTCCGGCAACGAGGCGGGCTTCGGCGCCTTCGCCGCCGCCGCGGCGCAAATGACGCCGCCGGAAAACCCGACGCTCAAGAAACCCTCCGAACGCACCCTCATCGGCAAGACCCTGCCGAAGCTCGACACGGCCGCGAAAACGACCGGCGAGACGACCTACGGTCAGGACGTCTTCCGGGAGAACATGCTGGTCGCCGTGGTCGCCCACCCGCCGCTCTTCGGCGCGACGGTGAAAAGCGTCGATAGTTCGGCCGCCATGGCCGTGAAGGGCGTGCGGGCGGTGAAGCAGATCCCGCAAGGGGTCGCGGTCTACGCCGACGATACGTATACGGCCATGAAAGGCCGCGACGCGCTGAAGATCGAGTGGTCGACCGACGGCGCTGAAAAGCGCTCCTCGGCGCAGATACTCTCCGAATACGTCGATCTCGTCGACGGCGGCCCGGGCGTCGCGGCCGCGGACAAGGGCGACGCTGCGGCGGGGCTCGCGGGCGCCGAGACCCGCATCGACGCCGTCTATCGCTTCCCGTTCCTCGCCCACACGCCGATGGAGCCGCTGAACGGCGTTGCGGAGTATACCGACGACGGCGCGGAGATCTGGATGGGCAGCCAGCTCCAGACCCTCGACCAGTATGTCGCCGCCCAGACCCTCGGCTTCGAAGACCCGATGCGCGTGAAGGTGAACACCATGTTCGCCGGCGGCTCCTTCGGCCGCCTCGCGACGCCGGTCTCGCATTTCGCCGGGGAGCTCGCGACGGTGCTGAAATCCCTCGGCGAGAAGCGCCCGGTGAAGCTCGTCTGGTCGCGCGAGGACGATGTCCGCGGCGGGTATTACCGCCCGCTGACGGTCCATAAGGTCTCCGCCGGCCTCGACGCCGACGGAAACATCGTCGGCTGGGACCAGACGATCGCCAGCGCCTCGCTCCTGAAAGGCTCCTCCTTCGAGGCGATGATCCCCGAGAACGGCCTCGACCCCTCCGTGCACGAAGGGGCGCAGGACCCGTGCTACGACATCGCGAACTTCCGCGTCACCGCGCACCAGCCGGACACCAAAGTGCCGGTCCTCTGGTGGCGCTCCGTCGGCCACACGCACACGGGCTATGTGCTCGAGACGATGATCGACGAGCTTCTGGAGAAAGGCGGCAAGGACGCCGTCGAAGGCCGCCTCGCGCTCATGGGCGACCGCCCGCGCGACGCCGCCGTCCTCCGCCGCGTCGCGGAGATGGCCGACTGGGGCCGCCGCCCGAGCGAAGGCCGCGCCTTCGGCGTCGCGGTCCACAAGTCCTTCAACTCCTATGTGGCGCAGATCGCCGAGGTCTCGATCGAGGACGGCGTTCCGCGGGCGCACAAAGTCTGGTGCGCCGTCGATTGCGGCGTCGCGGTGAACCCCAACGTCATCGCCGCGCAGATGGAAGGCGGGATCGGCTTCGGTCTCGGCGCGATCCTCTTTAATGCGATCGATCTCGAAGACGGCGGACAGGTGCGCCAGGCGAACTGGGACACCTACCGGATGATCCGCATCCACGAGATGCCGGAGGTCGAGGTTGCGGTGATCGCGAGCGAGGAGGCGCCGACCGGCGTCGGCGAGCCCGGAACGCCGCCCATCGGCCCGGCCGTCGGCGCCGCCGTCCGAAGGCTGACGGGTTCGACGCCGCGCGACCTGCCGATGATCAACGCGCTCAGCGCCTGACGGGGACCTCTATGAAACCGACCATCCTTTCCGCCGTCGCCTCGGGAGCGGCGGCGCTTCTTCTCGCAGCCTGCGGCGGCGAAGGCGGCTCCGGGGGCGGCTCCGGCGCCGGTTCGGGCGCTTTCAACGGCGAGGCGGCGGTGATCGCAGGGCTGAAGACCCCTGCCTCCTTCGCGTCGATTGCTGACGAGCGGGAGCGGTCCGAGGCGGTGTTCGCAGAGCTCTACAAGGTCGTCTCCCACCCGCGCTGCATGAACTGTCATCCGCGCGAGGGCGGGCCGACCCAGGGCGACGACATGCGTCCGCACCAGCCGCCGGTGGTGCGCGGTACGGACAATCCCGACGCCTTCGGCATGGGCGCCGCCGTCATGCAGTGCTCCACCTGTCACGGGGCGGAGAACGTCTCTTACGCCGGGCCTGCAGGCTCCATTCCGGGCCACGAGCCCTGGGCGCTCGCCCCGATCACCATGGGCTGGGTCGGGCTTTCCATGGGGCGCATCTGCGCGAACCTGAAAGACACCGACCTCAACGGCGGCCGCTCGCTGGAGGATATCCACGAGCACCACGCCGAGGACGGCCTCGTCGGCTGGGCGTGGGATCCCGGCGAAGGCCGCACCCCGGCGCCCGGTGATCAGGAGACGTTCGGCGCGCTGACGGCGGCGTGGATCGAAAGCGGGGCGCACTGCCCCGAAGCCTGATCAGTCGGTCGGACCGAACATGAGAACGTCGATCGGCGCCCCGGCCTTTGCGGCGGGGGCGTCGGGCGCACGCCGGATGAGGGCGTTCGCCGCTGCAAACGGCGTCAGAAGCGAGGAATCCTGCCGATCGTCGGCGCACACGGACAAGGCGCCGTCTTGCAGAAACGCCCGCCCGCGGAGGAAGCTCTCACGGTCGCCGTTCGCCGGCAGGTCGGCCGACAATCGCGCCGCTTTGAACTCCGGACCCGTCGCGTCGCCACCGAGCAGCGCGTCGATCAACGGGTGCAGAAAAAGAAGCGCGCAGGCGATCGCTGACGCCGGGTTCCCGGGGAGGCCGAGGAGGAGGGGCCCCTCCGGCACGCGCCCATGCCAGACCGGCTTGCCGGGCTTCACCGCCACTTTTTCAAACCGGAACGCCGCGCCGATGCGGGCCGCGGCGGGCTTTACGAGATCATGTTCCCCGACCGAGGCGCCGCCGATCGTAAGGAGAACGTCCGCTTCCGCCGCCGCTGCGCCCAGCGCTTCAACCGTCGCGTCGAGATCGTCCGGCAGCACGCCGCGGACCTCCGGCGCGCCGCCCCAGCTCGTGACGAGCGCCGATACGGCGTAGGCGGCGGAGTTGACGATGTCGCGGTCTGATTTCGCCTCGCCCGGCTCGACGAGCTCGTCGCCGGTGGCGAAGATCGCGATCCGGGGACGCCTGTGCACTGGCAGGACGCCGTAATTCGCCGCCGCCGCGACGCCGATATCGATCGCCGAGAGCCGCCGTCCGGGTTCAAGCAGCCTCTCGCCCGCCGCGAAATCGAGCCCGGCGGGGCGCACGAAGCTCGGGCCCGTCTGCGCCTCCCCGATCACCGCCGCATCGTCTTCGCGGACGACGTTCTCCTGCATGACGACCCTGTCGGCGCCGCGGGGGACGGGGGCGCCGGTGAAAATGCGCACCGCCTCGCCGGCGCCGACGGCGTCCTCGAAGACGCCGCCGGCGGGCGCTTCTCCGATGACGGAGAGCCTTGCGCCCGGCGCGGCGACGTCGTCGCTGCGCACCGCGTAGCCGTCCATCGCCGAGAGGGCCTCGGGCGGTTGGGCGCGCGTCGCGACGACAGGCTCCGCAAGGGTTCGTCCGCACGCCTCGGTGAGGGCGACGGTCTCCGCGTCGAGCGGCGCGATGTCCGC
>JBCBJX010000142.1:0-4027 GCA_038522735.1 Pseudomonadota bacterium | reverse complement strand
CGCAGGGTCTCTCGGTCACCGCCGCCGTCTTCCGTCTGGAGCGCGACAGCGGCACGACCGTCGATCCGAACGACCCGGATTCGACGATCCTCATCTCGTCGCAGACGGACGGGATCGAGCTGCAGATCGCCGGCGAGATCATCCCCCGCTGGAGCGTCGTCGGCGGCTACAGCTATCTCGACGCCCGCGAGGACGGCCGGGTCGTCGGCGGCGTCTCCGCCAACCGGACCCTCGGCCAGGTTCCCGAACACATGGTCTCCCTCTGGAATCGCGTCGAAGCGACGGAGAAGCTCGGCTTCGGCCTCGGCGTCACCCATCAGGCGGCCCAGTTCGCCTCCATCTCCGGCGCCGTCGAACTGCCCGCCTTCACCCGCCTCGACGCGGCGGTCTACTATGATGTGACGGATACGGTCTCGGTACAGGCGAACATCGAAAACCTCACGAACACGGACTACTTTCCGGCCGCTCACAACGACAACAACATCTCGACAGGCGAGCCGCTGAACGCGCGGTTCACGGTGACGGGGCGGTTCTAGGAGGCGGCTCTCAGCCGCCGAGCCTTCTCAGCATGCGGCGGATATGATCCTCGCCGCCATAGAAGACCGCGAGGACGCGGACGGCGCGTCGCTCCTTGTCGATATCGAACCAGACGATCGCCCGGCCGAGCGTCACATGACGCAGGCCTTCAAAGAGGTCGTCGTGGCCGATTCCGCGATGGGGCGATCTCCCAAGAGCCTCGATCTCGGTGCGGACGGCCTGGACGCGCGCCCGGGCGCGGTCGATCGCCTCCGCGGGCCTGTCGCCGAAGGCGATATAACTCTCGGCGAGAAATTCCAGAATGATTTCGAAATCGCGTTCGGCGTCAGCTGCGAATTCGACGCTATAGTCCATGCTTCGCGCGCTGACGGTCGGCCGCGGCGTCGATCCGGCGTTTCATGTCGGCCCCGTCGACAAACGCGCCGGCGCGGCGGGCCTCCAGAAGCGCGCGCAGCGCGTCGCGCTCCAGATCGTCGGTTTCCGTGCGCCGCCGCAGGAGCTCGAGCCCCTGCTGCAGGACGGCGCTGAGCGACGGATAGCGGCCGTCCGCGACCAGCGTTCGCGCGAACGTGTCCTGTTCGTCGGTCAGCGAAATCGAGGATTTGACGGTCATTGTTAGCCTCCGTCTTGGGACGGTACGACTGAGTGGCGCCAAGGGTCAACCGACCGCCCAATGGGTGGCGGCGCCATCGCGGCGTTAAGATTTGCTGCGCCGGCGTTTGATATCCTGCCCGTATGATCAAGCGCGTGGATGCTCATCGCGGCGCGGCGGCCAGGCTGGCGATCGCCCTATGGCTAGCGGGAGGTTCGGCCCTCGGCGCCGCCGACGGTCCCGTCCTCGGCCCGATCGCGCCGCCGCACCCGTCTTTGCACTGCCGGCTCTATTCGGAGGCCGGCGATCTCGTCTTCGCGACGATCAAAGCCTCCGGCGGAGATCTTGTGGAGGCGCCCGCGATCATCAGCGTCGATAGCGAGACGCGGACGCTCGCCTTTCAGAAGCGGCTCATCGGTCCGAGCCGGCATGAGACGAGCGAATGGAGCCTCGACCGCCGCATCTACGGCTCCCTCGATGCGGACGGTCTCCGGATCACCGCAGACCTGCAGCCCGTCGCGTTCACGGACCGCCGCCTGCAGATCGTCGGCGAGGTGCGCGCCCGGTCCGCGGCCGGCGAGGCGACGCTTGCGGTCGAGGGCGCCTGCTGAGGCCTTCACACCCCCGTCATGGTGCGGATCAACCGGAAGAACCAGGGATAGGGCAGCATGCGGAGAAGCATCAGCTGCCAGACGAACGGCCGCGGGAAGGCGATCTCGAATTTATCGCTCTGCAGCCCCTTGGCGATCTCCCGCGCCGCGTCTTCCGGCTCGATCAGCTGCGGCATCTCGAAATCGTTCTTATCGGTGAGGGGGGTGCGCACGAAGCCGGGATTGATCACCTGCAGCGTCACGCCCGCATCCTTCAGCTCGTTCCGAAGGGTTTCCGCAAGGGAGATGATCGCGGCTTTGGTCGGCCCGTAGGAAATCGCGTTCGGCAGGCCGCGATAGCCGGCGACGGAGGCGGTGAGGGCGACGCGCCCGCGACCGCGCGTGCGCATCGGCGCCATCACCGCGTCCAGCCCGTAGACGACGCCGAGATAATTGACCGCGACGCCGGTCTCGATCTCCGCGAGGTCCCAGTCGTCGAGGCCCATGGGCGTGTAGGCGCCGGCGTTGAAAACGGCGATGTCGATCGCGCCCACCTCGCGCTCGATCGCCTCCGCCGCCGCGGCGACGGCCGCCTTGTCCGTCACGTCGAGCGGGTAAGGCCGGATCGCCGGGCGCTCGGCCGCCATGGCCTGAAGCGCGTCCTCCGAGCGGGAAGAGACGCAGACGGCCGCCGCCCCGTCGTCGGCGAGGCGTTCGGCGAGGGCCTTGCCGATGCCGGTGCTCGCGCCGACGACCCAGACGGTTTTGCCGTTGAAACTCATGGGGTCTCCCGGAGTTGATTGCGCCCCGTCATACGGTCCTCAAGTCCCGATGGACCGCCGTCGCCGCATCCGTTAGCTGGTGGACGATAGCGGCTGGAAGGAGCGCTCCATGAACAAAGTCCATTCAGACGCCGCGGCGGCCCTCGAGGGGCTCGTCGGCGACGGGATGATGGTGATGGCCGGCGGCTTCGGCCTCTGCGGCATCCCGGAAAACCTCATCGCGGCCCTGCGCGATTCCGGCGCGAAGGATCTGACAGTGGTCTCGAACAATGCGGGCGTCGACGGCTTCGGCCTCGGCCTCCTCCTGGAGACGCGCCAGATCAAGAAAATGATCTCCTCCTATGTCGGCGAGAACAAAGAGTTCGAGCGCCAGTTCCTCTCGGGCGAGCTGGAGCTCGAATTCAACCCGCAGGGCACGCTTGCGGAACGCTGCCGTGCGGGCGGGGCGGGCATTCCGGGCTTCTTCACCAAGACCGGGGTCGGCACCGTCATCGCCGAGGGCAAGGAGCACAAGGAGTTCGATGGCGAGACCTACATCATGGAGACCGGCCTCGTCGCCGACCTCTCGATCGTCAAAGCCTGGAAAGGCGACGCGCAAGGAAACTTGGTGTACAGAAAAACGGCCCGCAACTTCAACCAGGACATGGCGACGGCGGGCAGGATCACCGTCGCCGAGGTTGAGGAAATCGTGCCTGTCGGCTCGCTCGACCCGGACCATATCCACACGCCGGGCATCTTCGTGCAGCGCGTCGTTCAGGGGACGTTTGAAAAGCGGATCGAGCAGCGGACCGTCCGTCAGCGGGAGAGCGCATAATGGCCTGGACGAGAGATCAGATGGCGGAGCGCGCCGCCCGCGAGCTTGAGGACGGGTTCTACGTCAATCTCGGCATCGGCATCCCGACGCTGGTCGCGAACCACGTGCCGGAGGGCGTCGACGTCACCCTCCAGTCCGAGAACGGCATGCTGGGCATGGGCCCCTATCCCCTGGAGGACGAGGTCGATCCCGATCTCATCAACGCCGGCAAACAGACGATCACGGAGCTTGACCGGACCTCCTATTTCGCAAGCTCGACCAGTTTTTCGATGATCCGGGGCGGTCATATCGACCTTGCGATCCTCGGCGCGATGGAGGTTTCCGAGAAAGGCGACCTCGCCAACTGGATGATCCCCGGCAAGCTCGTCAAAGGCATGGGCGGCGCCATGGACCTCGTCGCCGGCGTGAAGCGCGTCGTCGTCATCATGGACCATGCGTCCAAGGACGGTTCGCCGAAGCTCCTGAAGGCGTGCTCCCTGCCGCTGACAGGTCAGGCCTGCGTCGACATGATCATCACCACCATGGGCGTCTTCGATGTCGATCGCGGAAACGGCCTGACGCTGACGGAACTCGCGCCGGACGTCGGCCTCGACGAGATCACGGCCGCGACGGAGGCCGCGTTCGAGGCGCGCGTGTAGGACGCGTCTCGCTCGCGCAGGGATTGATTTAATCTAAAAGGATATTAACCTCTCTCAGGTTCATTGAGGGAGGG
>JBCBJX010000141.1:0-4133 GCA_038522735.1 Pseudomonadota bacterium | reverse complement strand
GGTCGACGGCGCGCCGAAATCCTTCCGCGTGCGCGGCGAGGGCGCTTCCGTCGAGGCCCGCGCAAGCGCTTTTCGCCGCGGCGGGATCGGCGACGGCGTCGTCTGCGTCGCCTTCGATATCGAGACCGCCGCAGACGTCGCAGCGGATGATACGGGGCTTTCCGAGAATATCGTCGAGGCGCCGTTCGGCGTGGCGGTGGTCGACGGGGACCTCACGAAAGCGCCGAAGATCGTCGAGTTCAACCGCATGTTCGCCGGCGTCTTCTCCGTTCCCGGAAAGAATACCGTTCTGTCCGCCGTGTTCGGCGCCGACGCCGTGCGCGATCTCATCGCCGCCTCGAAACGCAAGAGCGTCGCGAAACGCCCCGCCGTCGCCGCAACCGTCGCTGTCGATGTCGAGGGCGAGGAGCGCCACTTCCAGCTGTTCCTGCGGCCGGGCCGCCGCCGCCGCGGCGCCTATGGCGGCCGTCGCCACATCATTTATTCCGTCGACATCACTGATCATAAGCGGATGGAGGACGCCTACGCCCAGGACCAGAAGCTGAAAGCGATCGGCCAGCTCGCAGGCGGCGTCGCCCACGACTTCAACAACATGCTGCAGGTCGTGCTCGGCAATTGCGAGATCCTGATGCGCCGTCACGCCATCGGCGATCCGGACTACGCGGACCTGGTGCTGATCCAGCAGAGCGCTCAGGCGGCGGCGAACCTCACCTCGAAGCTCCTCGCCTTCTCCCGAAAACAGACGCTCCGTACGGAAACCCTCAACGTCGCCGACGTCATCCGGGATTTCACGCCGTTCCTCCACCGCACGCTGACCGAAAAAGTCCGCCTAAAGATCGAGCATGGTCGTGCGACGCCCTCGATCAAGGCGGACAGGAACCAGCTCGAAGTCGTGATCATGAACCTCGCCGTCAACGCCCGCGATGCGATGGCCGAGGGCGGCGATCTCGTCATCCGGACGGGCCGCGTCGAGCCGCAGGAGGCTGAAAAGCTCGGTCTCGGCGCGCAAACGCACCTCGTCCTTGATGTCGCGGACACAGGCCCCGGCGTGCCCGAGGACATCGTCGACAAGATCTTCGATCCCTATTTCACGACCAAGCCGGTCGGCAAGGGGACGGGCCTCGGCCTTGCGACGGTGCATGGCGTCGTCGGCCAGATGGGCGGGCGGATTTTCCTCGACAGCAAGCCGGGCGAGGGGGCGACGTTCCGCATTCTGCTTCCGGAGCAGTTCGAGGACGAAGAGCGCGAGGACGCCGACCAGCAAAAACCGGACGCCGGAAAGCCCGCCACGTCCGACGACGACCTGACCGGCGACGCGCGTATCCTGGTCGTGGAGGACGAGGAGGCGGTGCGCTCCTTCGTCGTCCGTGCCCTGACCATGTGCGGCTACAAAGTGGAGGAGTGCGAGGACGGCGCCGACGCCCTCGACCTCGTCCGCAAACGGCCGAAGTCCTTTGATCTCGTGATCACCGACGTGATGATGCCGGACCTCGACGGGCCCGGCTTCATCGTTCAGGCTGGCGAGGCGCTGGGCGACGCGAAAGTGATCTTCATGTCGGGTTATGCGGAGGCGGAGGCGGGCGAGGCTCTCGCCGCCGTGCCGGAGGCGCGTTTCCTCAAAAAGCCGTTCACCCTCAAATCCGTCGCACAGGCGGTGAAAGAGGCGCTCGCGCCCGCGGCTGAAACGGAAGCGGCTTAGGCGGAGAGCTTCTTGCGGATCGTCCGCCGGCTTTCCTCATCGAGGACGCGGCCGCTGGCGGCGAGAACGTCCTGCACCATCGGAACGCATTTCGCCGGATCTCCGGCGCAGCATTCCGAGATGAGATAGACGAGGAGGTCCCGCGTCGCCTCAAAATCGATGGCGTGATACACCCGACGGCCGTCCCGGCGGGTGGTGGTGAGGCCGGAGCGCGCGAGCGCGCCCAGGTGTGAGGACATGAGGTTCTGGCGAACGCCGAGGGTTTCGGCGATTTCCGTCGCCGGCACGCCTTCCTGCCCGCGCTCCAGGAGAAGGCGAAAGGCGTTCAAGCGCGTTTCCTGGGCGAGAGCGGCGAGTTGTTCGACCGCAAGTTTCACGTCCATTCGAAATCCCTCAGCTTTCGTATGTACAGTCGATCCGCGCTGACGGACCGCTAAAGGCGTCGTTCAAAACTTAAAACAACATGCGTTCGCAAGTGCATGAAAGCCCAGTACGCATTCCGCCGCGGGGTTTTCTTCCGGCCGGGCGGTCGCCTTCGAGGTTCCGAAATCGCTTCCGGTATGGTTAACCTTCGGCGAAGGCGGACGACGGACGAGATGATGGCAACACCAGTTATCCGGATGAGCCGGCGCGATATCATTCGCGGTCTTGCAACCGGCGCAGTCGTCGTGACCGCCGAGGGATGCGTTTACAACGAAGAACTCGGACGCCGACAATTGCTGGTCGTTTCCGACTCGCAGATCGCCAGTCTCGCTGCGCAGGCCTGGAGCCAGCAAAAGCAGGCTGAGAGAGTCTCCACCGACCCGCGCTACACGAGCCGGATGAACCGGGTCGCTGAACGTGTCATCCGCGCGTCAGGCGAGAACCCGATGGAGTGGGAATACCTCGTATTTGAAAGCCAAGCGGTCAACGCCTTCGCGCTGCCGGGAAAGAAAGTCGGCTTCTACACGGGAATTCTCGACATCATGGACAATGACGACCAGATCGCGGTGGTCATGGGCCATGAAGTCGGACACATCCGCTATCGGCACAGCATTGAACGATACAGCCAGTCGGCGTTGTCGAGCCAGGTGATCGAAGCGACCGGCGTCGGCCAAAGCGATTCCGTGGCCGCCCAACTCGCCGGCTTTTTCGGAACCCAGGCGGTGCAAATCGGTTTCCTGCTGCCCTTTTCCCGGAAGCATGAGCTGGAGGCGGACCGGTTCGGCCTTCGCGCCATGCACACCGCGGGGTACCAAGCGAACGAGTCGATCAGATTCTGGGAAAAAATGTTGGCTTTCGGATCAACGACGCCGACCTTTTTGTCCACGCATCCTTGCGACGAAACCCGCATCGCCCAGCTGCAGCGCGAGATCGCCCTCCTGCCGCCGCGGTAAGCGGAGGCTCCGCCATCCGTAGCTCTCAGAACGGGCGGGTCGGGACATTCGGAGGGCGTTGTTTCCGGTTGGGGCGTCGCTGACCGGGCTGTTGAACCAGCGCATTAGTTAGCCGGGGAGGTCGCCCAGGCGGTTGAGGCCTGGTCGGCGGACGCACCGTGTCCTGACGGACCCGCCCGACAACACGACGTCGCGCACCGCGCTCTCGACGCCGCCAACGACGTCTGACCGCTCCAGGCCGGTGGCGAGCGTCGCCTTTCCGGTGTAGAGTGAAATACGCAACGCGTTTCTGGGGAGACCCGCCCATGACGACTTTCACGCTCAACGGCCGCGAGGTCGATCTCGACGTCGATCCGGAGACGCCGCTTCTCTGGGCGATCCGCGACGGCGCGCGGATGACCGGGACCAAATTCGGCTGCGGCATGGCGCAGTGCGGCGCCTGCACGGTGCATGTGAACGGGCTGCCGCGACGCTCCTGCGTGACGCCGGTCTCCACCGTCGAGGGCCAGGAGGTGACAACCGTCGAGGGCGTCGCGGGGCCTGAAGCGGACGCGATCCGCGCGGCGTGGCGTGAACTCGACACCCCCCAATGCGGCTACTGTCAGTCCGGCCAGATCATGAGCGCCGTCGCGCTCCTCCAGCAGGCGCCGAACCCGACCGACGAGGACATCGACAACGCGATGGCCGGCAATATATGCCGGTGCGCCACCTATGTGCGCATCCGCAAAGCCATCAAGAACGCGGCGGAGGCGATCTGATGACGGAGCAGCTGTTCAAAACCGACCGCCGCGCTTTCCTCGCCGGGGCCGCCAGCCTCGTCGTCGGGGCGCACCTGCCGCTCGCAGGCCGCGCCGCGGCGCAAGCCGGAGGCGCCGAAGCGGCGGGGCTCAACGCCTTCGTCCGCGTCGATGCGGACGGGATCGTCACGGTGCTCGTGAAGCACATCGAATTCGGCCAGGGGCCCCTTACGGGGCTTTCCACCATCGTCGCCGACGAGATGGACGCGAGCTGGGAGCAGATGCGCGGCGAACTCGCGCCGGCGAACACCGCGCTCTACG
>JBCBJX010000140.1:0-4644 GCA_038522735.1 Pseudomonadota bacterium | reverse complement strand
TCAAGGGTTCCCCTCGATCGGCTGCTGGCCCTGCACCCGCCCGTCCGACGACCCCGACGACCCCCGCGCCGGCCGCTGGGCCGGCTCGGACAAGGACGAGTGCGGCATTCATCTGTGGAAGCCGGCGGCGCACTGACGGTCGTCCCGCGTTCAGCCAAGGCATTAATTGCTGACACAAAAAAAGACGGGCCCGAGGGCCCGCCTTCAGTCGATACAATTGGCTTGCGTTTAGAACTGTAAGACCGCGCGCGCGAAGAAGGTGCGGCCGATCGTATCGTAAGTCGCCGGAAACGTGTTGGACTGCTCCGCAGACGCGTCGCCGATCAGCACGTAATCCGTGTCGAACAGGTTCTCGATGCCGACGCTCAAGAAGACCTCGTCCGTCGCCTGCCAGAAGCCCGTCAGATCGACCTGGTCGTAGGCGTCGACGCCCGGCACGAAGCGCTGCCCCGTATCCGTAATGTCATCGACTGACGAGATCCGTTGCCAGCGCAAACGAGCGCCGAAATCGCCGAGCTCCCAGTCGAAGCGGGTGTTGACGCTCCAGTTCGGCGTTGGTTCGCCGCACGGCGGGGCGTAGAAGCCGGCGCAATCAACGGAGGCTTCCGTCGGCAGTGACTGGAATGAGTTCTCAAATGTCACGTTCGCGAGCGAGTAGATGCTTAGCGTGCCGAGTCCACCGAGGTCCATGGAGTAGTCGAGAGATAAATCGACACCGTCCGTCGCCAGCAACGCCGAGTTCACGTTGTTAGCCTGGAAAATTTGAACGGGGCCGGCGGCCGAGCGGGTGATCAAACCGCAAAACTCGCCGACACCGTCGACATAGCAAAGATCGAAGATCGTCTGCGACGGCACGGTGCCGATCACGTCCTCGATTTCGATATCATAATAGTCGGCTGTGATCACCAGCCCCGGAATGGCGGCAGGCTCAAGAACAACGCCGAGCGTGAAGGTGTCCGCCGTCTCTTCGTCAAGATCTGGGTTGCCGCCGAAGAGGCCTTCGATCTGCGCATTCGCCTGGAACGGCGTACCGACTGCGGCGGTCGGAACACCGTCTGCGGTGCAGTTCGCGGTGACCGTCGCCTGGGTCGCCGCGTCGAACGCGTCAAAGCCGCCGAGACCACCCGAGCACGGGTCTTCGATATTCGGGAAACCGTTCACAATCGGCTGGAAGAGCTCGATGATGTTTGGCGCGCGAACGGCCCGTTGGAACTGGGCGCGGAAGCGGAAGCCTCCAACCGGGGTCCAACTTACGCCGCCGGCGTAGGACGAGATGCCGCCAACCGTAGAGTAGTCGGAGTAGCGGTAAGCGCCGGTCAGGGTGAGGTCTTCGACCAGCGGGGCGCCCTGAATGATCGGCGCGTTTACTTCGCCGAACACTTCGTAGACGTCAAAGCGGCCGAAGACGTCCGGAGCTTGGTTGAACCCTGCGACGTCCGAACCGAGACCTGCGCCGATCGTCGATAGCGCTTCTTCGCGGTACTCAAATCCACCGGCGACGGCCACGCCGTCTTCCGCCATCGGGGAGGCGAGACCAAAGTCCGCGCCCGAGACCGAGGCCGAAATGACGGTCTGTTCCGTCTGGCCGGTAATGTTGCCAGTCTGAAAGATCGTCAGAGCGCTGGAAGGGCTGATCGCATTATCGTCAAAGATATTCAGCGTGCCGTCACGGACAGCCTGCTGATAATTCGGCACGTTGACGTTGCCTGTCTGTGTGATCGTCACGTTGTTCTGCGCGAACGATCCAAAGATGTCGTAGGACCACGTCTCGCTTAGATCGCCGCGTACGCCGCCCTGAGCCTGAAAGCTGTTGGAATTCAGAAACGAACTCCGACCACCGAGCTCCTTGAAGCGGCGACCGGCGAGGATCGAGACATCGTCGACGCCGTCACCGTCTGCGTCGGTCCCGCCGCTCAGCTGGTTGATGAGCGCAAGAGCTTCAGTGTCGCCGTCAAGGAAGGGGTTATCGACGTTGATCGTAATCGTGGTAAAAACTGGCGTCGGCGCGAGCAGCTGTTCCGTCTGCGAGGACACGTAAACAGCCTGGCCGTAGAACTCGACCATCTCGCTGAACTCGTAGCTCCCGGACGTGAAGACTGTGTAGCGTTCCTGCGGCAGCTGCAGATAGTTCACCGGTGCGTAGTTGTAGCGGTTTGTGTTCGGACCGCTGTTGACGAAGACATCGACGCCGGGACCATCCGGCGAAAAGATCACGCCGAAGGAGTCGGTCGTGCAGAAGCCGAGCGGATTGTCGTCATCGTCCAGAGCTTCTTGCGTGCCCTCGACGTCGCAAGGCGGGTTGATGCCGAGAACTTCCGTGTAATCGACGGTGCTGCCGGGAGTGAATAGGAATGTCGACGGGACGTTGACCGAACCCGTTTCGCTGAACCCCGAGCCGTTGTCGTTCAGCGTGAAGAACGCTTCGTCGCGATCGCCCTGGAGCAGGGATTCACGATTGTTGTAACCGAGGTTGAACACGATGTTGCCGCGGCCGTCGTCGAAGTTGGAGCCGAAGGTGAGCGAGGTGTTGAAAATGCCCGCGTCGCCCTCTTGCGACGTCTCGTAGGAGGTGTCGATCTCGAGGCCTTCGAAGTCATCGCGCAGGGTGAAGTTCACAACGCCGGCCATGGCGTCGGAGCCGTAGATCGCCGAGGCGCCGCCTGTCAGGATATCGACATTTTCAACAAGAGCCGTTGGAATGGTGTTGAGGTCGACGGCGGCCGACTGACTTGACGTCACGTAACGGCGACCGTTGACCAGAACGAGGGTCCGCACCGCGCCGAGACCACGAAGATCCACGGTCGCTTCGCCAGTGCCCGGGTTGTTCGACGAGGAGTCGAAGCCGGGAACCGTCTGCGGCAACGTGTTGAGGAACTGCTCGGAGTTAACGGTGTTGGCGAGCGTGAACTCCTGACGTCCGACTGAGGTGATCGGGCTTGAGGAGCTCAATCCGGCGCGCTCGATCCGCGAACCGGTGACGACGATACGGTCCTCGCTCGCATCGGCCGCAGCGTCGTCTTCTTGCGCAAAGGCCGGAGCGCCGATGGCGAGCGCGGCGGTTGAAGCCCCGGCCGCCAGAAGCGACTTTAGACAAAATGAGCGCGTGCGCTCCGAAAGCGTCGTGGATGTCATTGTGAAACCCTCTGTTATGACACAGCATATTGCGACGATGTTTTCGCCGTCTGTTGCTCTTGAGAGGCCCGTCACATAACGAAACCTTCAAGACTGTGAAAGAAACGTTGCATGCGTGTCATGAAACGGTCAACGATGGGATAAGCCGTCTCATTAATGTTGATGGAAATGTGGCGCGTTCGCCACGCTCGCCGGTGAGAACGGGGAGTCACGGGTTGTGGCGCCGCCGCGCGCCACCCCAGCGTAACAAAGGCGCGCCGTCGGACCGTCCGACAGCGCCGGCGGTGATCGAGGTTCATGGGCACGACCGATCGTCTTTCGGCCGGCGATGAGTGGGATGCGTTTTGGCGCGACGGCGCGGACGCGGCCGTTTCCGGCGCGCGCGGAGCGGTTGTCGCCGGCTTGCCCGATTTCTGGCGACGAACGCTGAGCGAAGCGCCCGCGCTTGACGGGTCGGCGCTCGACCTCGCCTGCGGCGCGGGCGTCGTCGCCCGCGAGATCCGCTCCATCCGGCAAGACGCCGACATCACCGTCCTCGACATCTCTCCCGCAGCCGTTCGGGCCGCGGCGGGCGAAACGCGGGCCCGCGGCGTGGTCGCGAGCGCCGCCTCGCCGCCGTTCCGGGACGGCTCCTTCGAAGTTGTGGTCAGCCAGTTCGGCCTCGAGTACGCCGGTCTGGACGCGTTCGACGCGGCTGCGCGCCTGCTTGCGCCCGGCGGCCTTCTGGCGGTCGTCCTGCACTGCGCCGATGGGGCGATCCAGCGTGAATGCCGCCGCAATCTCGAGGCTGCGCGCGCCGTCGCGGACGCCGACGCGCTGAGCTCGGTCGTCGAAGCGTTCCGCATCGCGTCCGGCGCGTCGGGACGCACCGACCTGAACGCGGCGATGGCCCGAAACCGCCGGGAATTGGCGACCGGCGCCGAAGCCCTGAAAGCGGCTCGCGAACGGTTCGGAGAGGACGCCGCCGGAGCGCTCGCCAGACGCGTTTTCGACGACATCGCGAAGCTATTCGGCAATATGCGGAGCTACGCCGTTTCGGATGTCGAAAGCTGGGCCGACGGCATGCGCGCACAGATTGATCAGTACGTCGCGCGCATGGCCGCGATGGTCGGCGCCGCTCTGTCGAAGGACGATCTGCAAACAGCCGCAGAACTTTTGCGGCGCCGAGGCGCGTTGATCGCGGACGGATCGCCCGCGCCGCTGCTAGACCAGGGCGAGCCGGTGGCTTGGACGCTGGTTGCGCGAAAACCCCTCCGCTAACGGCCCTCCGGCGACCCTGAGCCGGCCCGGACGTCGAACGCAGCCGTCACTCTCGGCGTTTCGCTCCGGAACGGCCGCACGCCGTGCCAGAGATAGGACGGAAACAGAATGAGGGAGCCGGCGCGCGGCTCGATCAGCAGAGGCTCGATCGCGGGGTTCGTCGGCATCGGCGGCGCGCCGAGATAGAGCCAGCCCTCGCCCGAGGCGGCGTCTGGGATCTCGTCGGGTAGGCGCACGTAGTAGGCCGAACTC
>JBCBJX010000139.1:0-4829 GCA_038522735.1 Pseudomonadota bacterium | reverse complement strand
TCGAGAGCCGTCCCGCGCGGCGACGCAGATCGCGTCCGCGCTCGTCATCAGTTCCGCGAGATACTCCGCCTCCTCTGCTTCCGAGCCATGATAGAGATAGGGCCACTCGCGAAAGACCGTGAGGCGGAGGCGGGCGAGATCGTCCGTCAGGGCGGCGATGTCGGCGCCGATATGGATCGTCATCGTCGGTTTCATTCGCCCGCCGGTCGCGTGCTCCAGACGGCGAACGCCGCGGCGGCGCTATTCCGCCGCAACCTCGGCCGCGTCCCGCTTCTCCCTGGCCTCCAGCAAGAGACCGTCGACCATGAATTTCGCGAGTGCTTTGTCGAGACGTTCGCGAGCGACGTCCGTCGGAGGAGCCGCGCCGCTTTCATCCGGCGCGTAAGCGACCTCGAGGAGTTCGGCGAAGCCTTCGCGGTCAAGGCGCAATTCCATCGGGCGCGAGACGCGACGCTCAGCAAGCGTTGGATACTGCTTCTGCATCATGTTGGAGACGGCTTCTTCGTCGTTCTCCGCTATGCCGTATGCGACGTAGGTCGAAAGATCGCGGCGATCGCCGAGCGAGTTCACGACATTCCAGAACTGACCGCTTTTTTCCGGCATAGAGCGAACATTGAAGGACTCCATGGTCAGCTTGCCGAGATCGACCACCTCGCCGCCTTTGACGGTGAAGTCTTTATACCAGAACTCCACGAGCGGCATGTTCGCCGTCGCGTTCACGTCCCACATGGAGCCGCCGCTGATGCGGTAGGTCCCCGGCGTCAGCGCGCGCATCAACGGCCAGTCCGGAGTCCAAAGGACCCAGCCCTCGTCGGCGTCGCGGCTCTGGATCGAGATGTTGGCGATGTACCGCGTTCCCTTCAGCGGCTGGAAGGTCATGATAACCGCGCCTTTTTCGCCAGCCTCGATCAGGGCGACGTTCTCCGGCGAGGTGGTCGGCTTGGAGGCGCACGCTACCGCGAAGGCGAGCGCAACCAGCGCCGCAAAATTCGTGAGTTTCATCAAGGACCCCGGCCCAACTCTTCAACGTCGCAAGAAAAGCGAAATTCCGGTCCGGGGGCAAGCGGGAGGCGCGAACATGAGGCCCGAAGGCCGTCAGACCCCCTCCACTTTCACTTTGTCCGTGTAGAACGCAACATGGTCTTTGATCGCCGCGACCTCGTCATAGGGCGCCTTATAGCCCCAGGCGGCGTTCTCACAGGTCTCGCCGCCGGCGGAGACGGTCCAGTAGGACGCCTCGCCCTTGAACGGGCAATAGGTGGTGCGGTCGGTCGGCGTCAGCGCGCCGGGGCGCACGGCCGCAAGCGGAACGTAGAGGACCGGCGGGTACGTCGCTTCGCGCAGCTCGAGCGCCGCGTCGGTCTCGGCGATCATCTCCCCGCCAAGGGAGACCCGCACGACCCCGCCCGCCGGCGCGACGGCGACGGTATGGTTTGGGTGCTTGGCGTATCCGGGGCCGGAGGTCACTCCGCCGCCACCGCGCTCGCCTTCTGCACCAGCTCCCGCGAGCATTCCGCCATGGTGGCGCTCGCGCGGGCGACGGGGTTCGTCAGGTAATAGTCCGTGATCGGCGAGGCGAACGGCGCGTCGGAGACGACGCCCGCGTCACCGACGGCCGAGAGGTCGAGGGCGGCGCCGCGATCAACCGCGTCGATGCGGCCGAGAGAGGGCGCGTCCTCGATCATCGCCTGGCGCAGGGCGAAGAGGTCGTCATAGGGCAGTTGTTTGCCGATGCGGGCCGAGAGGGCGCGGAGGATCGCCCAGTCTTCCCGGGCCTCGCCGAAGGGGTGATAGGCGCGGTTCGCCATCTGCACCCGGCCTTCGGTGTTCACATACGTCCCGTTCTGCTCCGCGTAGGAGGCGGCGGGGAAGATGACGTCCGCGGCCTTCGCCCCGGCGTCGCCATGGTGGCCCTGATAGACGACGAAGGCCCCGTTGAACCTGGTCGTGTCGATTTCGTCAGCGCCCAAATTGTAGACGAGTTCGATCTCACGGGACTGGCAGCCTTCCAGAATGCCGGCGACGTCGCGGCCGCCCTCCCCAGGCGTAAAGCCGAGATCCAGCGCGCCGACGCGGCTCGCGGCCGTATGCAGAATGTTGAAGCCGTTCCAGCCCTCTTTCACCGCGCCGATGTCGGCGGCGAGGTCCGCGCAGAGCTTCAAGAGCGCCGCGCCGTCCTCGCGGGCGTAGACGCCCGGGCCGATCATGATCATCGGCCGCTCGGCGGATTTCAGGACGTCGAGGGCCTTCAGGCCGCCTGATGCGAGCTGTTTCAGCGTTTCGGGGCCGGCGCCGAGGTGCTCGTAATCGTAAGTGAGGTCCCGCGCCTCGCCGATGAGGCCGATCTGCAGCTCGAGGTTTGCAAGCCACGCCTTGCGGATGCGGGCGTTGACGAGCGGCGCCTCCCAGCGCGGGTTGGAGCCGATGATCAGGATCGCGTCCGCCTCCTCCACCCCGGCGATCGAGGAATTGAAGAGATAGGACGACCGCTCGCCGCCGCCGAGCTTCGCGCCGTCCTGGCGGCAGTCCGTATGCGGCGTGCCGATGGCGGCCATCAGGTCTTTCAGGGCCTTCACCGCTTCGGCGGGGACGAGATCGCCGACGAGAGCCGCGATCTTCTCCGGCGCCGTTCCGGTCAGCTTCTCTGAAACGACCGCGAACGCCTCGTCCCATGTCGCGGGTTTCAGCTTGCCGTCCCGCCGGACGAAGGGCCTGTCGAGGCGCTGGCGCTTTAAGCCGTCCCAGATGAAGCGGGATTTGTCCGCCAGCCACTCTTCGTTCACGCCCTCATGGAGGCGCGGGAGGATGCGCAGGACGTCGCGGCCGCGGGCGTCGATGCGAATACTGGAGCCGACGGCGTCCATGACGTCTACGGAGGGCGTCTTGCGCAGCTCCCACGGCCGGGCGTTGAAGGCGTAGGGCTTGGAGGTGAGCGCGCCCACCGGACAGACGTCGATGAGGTTGCCGGTGAGCTCGCTCTCGACGGCTTTTTCAAGGTACGTCGTGATTTCAGCGTTCTCGCCGCGGTTGACGAGGCCGAGATCGTCGACGCCGCCGATCTCCGTCGCGAACCGCACGCAGCGGGTGCACTGGATGCAGCGAGTCATGATCGTCTTGATCAGAGGCCCCATGTGCTTTTCTTCGACCGCGCGCTTGTTCTCTTTGTACTGAGAGCCGTCGCGGCCGTAATAGAGCGCCTGGTCCTGCAGGTCGCATTCGCCGCCCTGGTCGCAGATCGGGCAGTCGAGGGGATGGTTGATGAGGAGGAACTCCATCACCCCCTCGCGCGCCTTTTTCACCATCGGCGTGTTGGTGAACATCTCGGGCGGCGTGCCGTCCGGGCCCGGGCGCAGGTCGCGGACGTTCTGGGCGCAGGAGGCGACGGGCTTCGGCGGACCGCCCTTCACCTCGATGAGGCACATGCGGCAGTTGCCGGCGACCGAGAGCCGCTCGTGATAGCAAAAGCGCGGGATCTCCTCCCCCGCCTCCTCGCAGGCCTGAAGGAGCGTGAGGGCCGGATCGACCTCAATCTCCCGGCCGTTCACTTTGATGAGGCGTTTGTCGGTCATGGGGGCGCTCGCAAATGCTCTGCGGCCCGCGCCGGAGGGGCGGCGGCGGGCGATCTTGCAATTTCTTCAGGAGATACAGCCCGTCGCCGCGCTGCGAAAGGGGCGCGGGCGCCGCGGATCAGGCGTCGGCGAGGTCTAGGCGGCGCTCCACACGCTCAAGGCGCGCTTCGACCCGGTCGATCCGCGCGTTCACCGACGCCAGCTGCGTCTGCAGGCGGCCGAGCGCGGTCCCGCCGCGTGCGGCAGGCCGCGCCGCCCGTGAGACGGCGCGGGCCGCACGCCCGTCTCAGGCTGCGAAGTCGAGGGGCTTTCCGGTCTCCAGCAGTGATTTGAGGCCGGCGGCGATCTTCGCCCAGCCTTCCTTCACGCCCTCCATTCCGGGCTTCAGCTCTTCGTGGAGGATGGTGAGCTTCACCGTCCCCTCGCCCGCCGCCTCGATCTCATAGGTGACGCGCGAGGCGGGTGCGGGCTCGCCGCCCCAATGGGGGATGAACGTCGCGACGAGCTTCGCGGGCGGATCGATCTCCAGGATCTCCCCGTCGAGCATGATCCCGCCATCGGGCTTCAGGTACTGCAGGGCCGCGCCTTTCCTCCAGTTGCTCGCGACTTTCGTCCCGAAGTAATAGCGCTCCGTCTGCGACGGGTCGGTGATGGCCGCCCACAGCTTTTCAGGGGTGGTGCGGATGAAAGTCTGGTGCGCGAAAGTGTCCGACATGTGAGGCGTCTCCATCTGGCGTTTCAGGGCCGCCGCCATCCACGAGACGGGCTGCACATGCGGGGAGAGCCACCGGTCGGCGAGCTCCTGCAGCGGAGCCGCGTTCAGATAGTGCCGCTTGTACCGCCCGTCGCGGCGGACCGCGACGAGGGACGCCTCTTCAAGAACCTTCAGGTGCTTCATGACGCCGAAGCGCGTGAGGTCCGTGCCCTCGACAAGCGCGCCCAGCGTCAGGCCGCCCTCCGCCCGGAGGCGGTCGAGGAGGTCCCGTCGGGTGGGATCGGCGAGGGCTTTAAAGATCGCGTCCACGGCTTCTTATACGTGACACTTTACTCACGTGACAATCGGGTCACCTAATAAATCATGACCGCCGGAAGATGAACTCCCGGTCCGGGTGGTCGCCGACCATGAAGTCGTATTCGCCGGCTTTCTCGAAGCCGTGGCGAGCGTAGAGGCGCTGGGCGCCGGTGTTTTCGGAGAAGACGCTGAGATAAACGGGCGCGAAACCCGCCTCCGCCAGCCAGTCGAGCGCGACGGCGAGGAGT
>JBCBJX010000138.1:0-4895 GCA_038522735.1 Pseudomonadota bacterium | reverse complement strand
GCACGTTCTCCGTCTGCACCGGGTAAATGCCGTAAGCGCCGTTCTCGGTTTTCGGCCCGCCGGTCCATTCGGTCCGCACCCGGCGGATGATGATGTTCGTCCCTTCATTCACCTTCAGGGCGTCGCCGACCGTGTCCTCGATGGCGAGATCCTCGATGGTGAAGTCGCTCGCCGTGACGAGCAGACCCTCGGCGCCCGCGATCTGGTCCTGAAACGAAAGAACCGACTTCTCCATCCCCGCGCCGCGGATGGTGACGCCGTCGACGGTCAATGAGAGCGACCGGTCGAAGGAGAAGACGCCCTCCGGGATCTCGATCACGTCGCCTGGCTCAGCCTCCAGAAGCTGAAGCTGCAGCGTCTCCGCGAAGCCTCCGTCGGCGCCCGACACGTCGCGCCTCGTCTCAGCTTGCCCGCAGGCGGCGAGCAGCGCCGCCAGCATCAAAACTCGTCTCATCGTCGCCTCCCCGGCGTCTTCACGCGCCGTCCCGCATGGTCGCCGCGAACCGCGCGGACTTGCAAGAGCAGGAGGCGCCCGAGACGGGCGACGCGGCCCGAAGCAGGCGCTAGGCTCGGCGCATGACTTTCTCCGCCATCATCATCGGCGCCGGCGACGCCACCGGCGGCGCGATCGCAAAGCGCATCGCCCGCGAAGGCCTTCCGGTCTGCGTCGTCCGCCGCTCGGCCGAAGCCCTGGAGCCCCTCGCCGCCAAGATCGAGGGGGCCGGCGGCCGATGCCTTCCCATGGGAGCCGACGCCCGCAAGGAAGAGGACGTCGTCTCCGTTTTCGACCGCGCCGAAGCCGAACTCGGACCCCTCGATCTCGCGGTCTTCAATATCGGCGCGAACGTCCGGTTCCCGTTCACGGAGATCGAGGAGCGCAAGTTCCGCAAGATCTGGGAGCTCGCGTGCTTCGCCGGGTTCCTGACCGCCCGCGAGGCGGCGCGACGGATGGTTCCGCGCGGCCGCGGAACGATCCTCCTCACGGGGGCATCGGCTGGGGTGAAGGGCTATGCGGGCGGCGCCGCTTTCGCGAGCGCGAAATTCGCCCTGCGCGGCATGGCCCAGGCGATGGCGCGCGAGCTTGGCCCGAAAGGCGTCCATGTCGCCCACATCGTCGTCGACGGCGCGATCGACACGGCCTTCATTCGCGAGACGTTCCCGGAGATGTACGCGAAGAAATCCGAAGACGGCATTTTAAACCCGGACCACATCGCCGAGGAATACTGGCGCCTCTATCGCCAGCCGCGCGACGCCTGGACCCACGAACTGGATCTCAGGCCGTGGATGGAGACGTTCTAGAGCGCTTCGGAAATGGTGCTGCCGGAGAGATTTGAACTCTCGACCTCTCCCTTACCAAGGGAGTGCTCTACCCCTGAGCTACGGCAGCGCGAGCCCGGCGCTTTAGCGGCTTCCTGCGGCCTTGTCCACGCGAGCCGGGACTATCGAGCCCGCCCGGGTTCGGGCCGTTCGACCACCGATACCGCGACCGCGGCGATCTCGGCGGCCGGCGCGGGTTTGAGGCCAATGAAATCGCCCGCCTTCGTCTCGCCTTTCGGCACGGCCCAGATCATCTCATACAGCGCGAACTCATCGCTCAGTGTGCGGATCGTCCAGCCGGAGTTGCCCATCTCGTTCGTTGAGTAAGCGAGCCCAAGGCTCGCCGGCGCGGCGCTGGCGCGGGCGACGGCGGAGACCTTCACGGCCTTGCCCGGCGCGGCCGCCTCCACCGCGTCCGGAACCTTGATCGCGACCCCGCCCGTCCGGCCCGCCGAGGTCGCATCGGTTGCGACGCCGGAGATCGCAAGCGCCGACAGCGGCGCGCCGTCGACCGCGACGACCCGCGATCCCTCGGGCCGGATGAGCGCGGAGACGGCGTCGTCGTTCATGATGATGAGGAAGTCCGCCTCCCCAAGACCGAAATCATCGAGCGACAGCGTCGCCGGCCTTTCAGGTGCGGACGGTCGGGGCGCCTCCGGGGACGCCGGCGCGCTGTCGGAAACGCGCTGCTCCTCTCCTCCGCAGGCCGTCAGCACGATCGACGCCAGAACGATCGTCGCGAAACCGGATGGTCGAACCATGACGCTGTTCCTCTCGTGCGAGGCGGGCGCGGGCGAACGCGCTCATTCGTTCCGAGCTTCAGGGCGATTCGATGACGGCGCCTCCGGCCTCGTCTCGCCCGGCGCGGCGCGAACGGGCGGACCGCGCACGACCGTCGGTGCTGCGGTTGATATGGGCTGCGGTACGCTGTCGCCGGCGTTCGGCGCGTCAGGCCTCTCGGCTTCGGGCTCCGGAGCGGCTTGCAGCGCCGCGACCCTGGACGGCGCCGGCGCGTCCGGCGCGGGCTCTTCAAACCCCCCGCGCGTGAGCGCCACCGTCGCCAGCACCGGCGCGCCGACAAGGGCGATAACGGCCGCTGCGGCGGCGAAGAGGTTCGCGCCGCGCGCCTCCTCCGCCGGCGCGGCGGGCGTGAAGCCGGCGCGGACTTCCTGGGTGAGGACGATCTCATAGTCGAGCCCGGGGATCGCCGCATCGAGGCCGGCGGCCTCCAGCACGTCCTCAAGGGCGCGCGGCGCGTGGATGCGGGCGAAGGCTTCATAGACGTCCGGCCGGCCGGCGAAAATATCGGAGAGGGCCGTCACGCTCGCCGCGCGCACATCGACGACGCCGGCCGCCTCGGTGAGGTCCGTTTCGAAGAGCACAGCCGAAAGCGCGGTCTCGAGCGGCCGGCCGCCGGCGGAAAGCGACGGCCCCGCCTGCCGGAGGAGAAACTTGTCGCCCGAATAGACATGCTCGATGAGCCGCCTGCGCAAAGCCGGCCCGAGATCGCGCTTGATGCGCCGCCCGACCTCGTCCGGAACCGCGCCCTGCAGCCGTCCGACGACGGCGTCGGCGTCCGGCGTTCGCGGGATCAATCGCAAACGAAAACTCATTCTCGCCCTCTTCAGGCCGCTCCCCCGGGGCGCGCACCCTAACCCGGTTCGCCGCCGAAACCAGCGGCGCCTCAGAGCATCATCTTCTCGATCGGCAGGACGAGAATGGCGCTCGCGCCCGCCGCCTTCAGTTTCTCTAGGGTCGGCCAGAACACCGCCTCGGCGCAGACGACGTGCACCGCGACTTTGTCCGTCTCGCCGGCCAGCTCCAGCACCGTCGGCGCGTCCGCGCCCGGCAGCAGCGCCTTGATGTCGTCTAGGGCCGAACGCGGCGCGTTCATCATCACGTATTTCGCGTCGCGGGACTGGATGACGCCGGCGATCCGCATGGTGAGGGACTGGAAGACCGCCGCCTCCCCTTCGTTGAACGGCGCGGGCCGGCGGATGAGCACCGCCTCGCTTTCGAAGACGGTTTCGACGGGCTTCAGGCCGTTGGCGTCGAGGGTCGCGCCGGTCGAGACGATGTCGCAGACGGCGTCAGCGAGCTTCATCCGGGGCGCGACTTCCACCGCGCCCTGCATCTCGACGATGTGCGCCGCGACGCCCTGAGCTTTGAAGAAGGCGCCCAGAACGCCGGGATAGGACGTCGCAATGCGTTTGCCGTCGAGATCCGCCGCGTCCTGATAGTTGAAGCCCTTTTCGACGGCGAGCATCAGGCGGCAGCGCGAGAAGCCGAGTTTCATCTCGACGGCCGCCGGCGGCTCCTCGCTGGTGAAGCGGACCTCCTCCATCACGTTTTCACCGACGATCCCGATATCGCAGACCCCGTCGGCGACGAGGCTCGGGATATCATCGTCGCGCACGAAAAGGACATCGATCGGAAGCTCGGTGATCGTCGCGAACAGCTTGTCCCGCCCGCGCGCCATCGAAAGCCCGCAGCGCTTCAGAAGGTCCTGCGTGCCGTCGGCGAGGCGCCCGGATTTCTGGATCGCGAGGCGGAGGCGGCTGGATCGTGCATCCCCCATAATCATTACTCCTGATACGAAACTTTTATCCCCGGGGCGGTCGCACCGACCGTCAACCGAGAGCCTTTAGGCGGTTGAGAGCGGCCCCCAGCTTTTGCTTCGCGCCTTCGTGCTCCGCACGCCGTGTTTTCTGCTCCCCGACCACAGCGGCCGGCGCTTTGGCGATGAAGTTCTCGTTGCCGAGTTTCCTGTCGATTTTTTCGATCTCTGCGGCCGCCTTGGCGATCTCTTTTTCAATGCGCGCCGTTTCCGCGGCGACGTCGATGACGTCGGCGAGCGGCAGGGCGGCCGTCGCCTCGGCGTGGACGAACTGGGCGGCGCCGGCGGCGGGCTCGGCGGCGGTCTCAATGCTCTCGAGGCGTGCGAGGCGCTTCAGGAGCGGCGCGTGACGCTTAAGGAGCGCTTCGTTCTCCGGCGAAGCGCCGATCATCTGCAGCGGGATCTTCGCGCCAGGCGGCACATTCATCTCAGAGCGGAGAGAGCGGACTTCCGTAATGAGACGGATCGCCCAGTCGATCTCCTTGGCCGCCTCCGGCGCTTTCAGGTGATCAAGCCGCGGCCAGGACTGCTGCATGACGAAGCCGTCGCGCGCGCGTACCTCGCCCCACAGCTCTTCGGTGATGAAGGGCGCGATCGGATGCAGCATCAAGAGGATCTGATCCAGCGCCCAGGCCGTCGTCGCGCGGGTTTCGGCTTTCGCGGCCACGTCTTCACCCTGCAGGACGGGCTTTGCGAGTTCGAGGTGCCAGTCGCAGAAAACATTCCACACGAACCGGTAGACAGCGGCGGCCGCATCATTAAAGCGGAAGGCGTCGATCTCGCGCTCGACGGCCTCGGCGCAGATCGCCGCCTCGTGCAAAACCCATTTGTTGAGGGCGCTTTCGACCGCTGACGGATCGAAATCATCCGGGTAGGCGCATTCGTTCATCTGGCAGAAGCGCGCGGCGTTCCAGAGCTTGGTCCCGAAATTGCGGTAGCCCTCCACGCGCTGCTCCGACAG
>JBCBJX010000137.1:0-4919 GCA_038522735.1 Pseudomonadota bacterium | reverse complement strand
TTCCGGCCGCTCCCGCCTGTCGATCCGGACTTTCAGGGTCACGGTCGTCCCCGGCGTCGCCGCTTCGATCGTCTCGGACAAACGCCGGTCGATCACGCCCGTCGGCGCCGTCGCCAGAAGATCGACGACGCGCGGCCCCGCCGTCTTCGTGATGAGCGCGGCGAGACGCGGGCCGATCCCCGGCAGGACGGAGACGTCGGCGAAGAGGGGTGTGAGAACCTCAGGGCGCATGGCTTCAGAAAGAAGCGCGAACCGACGCGCGAAATCCAGCCCGCCGCGCGATGCGACGCGCGCCCGCAGTTCGACGTCGCGGCGCGCTCGCGCTAAATCGGCTCCATGACCGATCTCGACGCCCGCCGCCGCCGCCTTATCTTCCGCGCCACCCATCGCGGCTTCAAGGAGGCCGATCTGGTGATCGGCCTCTTCGCCAAAGCCCATGTGCCGTCGATGGAGGCGGGCGACCTCGACGCCTTGGAGGCGCTCCTAGAGGCGCCCGACCAGGAGCTTTACGCCTGGGTGACGGAGCGCGAGCCGGTCCCGGAGAACTTCGACGGCGAGATGTTCCGCCGCCTGAAGGCCTTCAAGACCGACGACGCGCTGCGCGCCTCACTCCTCTGAGGCCGACCAGAAAAACGCCTCCTCGATCCCGACGCCGAGCGCGCGGGCGATGCGGAAGGCGGTCTCCAGCGAGGGCGAATACCGGCCCTGCTCGATGGCGATGACCGTCTGGCGCGTGACGCCGCAGGCGCGTGCGAGGTCGGCCTGCGTCACGCCGCCGGCCGCCTCGCGCAGCGCCTTCACCCGATTTGCATAAGGGAGCTTTCGCGCCAAGCCTTAAACGCCGCTTCGATAATACCAGATCTGCAGGAGATACTCCGCCAGCTGAGAGACCATCAGGCTCCCGAAAGCGATGTAGAACAAAAGGTCCCCGTTGTAGGTGAAGAGGTAGCCGGTCAGCCCCGCCATGACGCCGACGCCGAAGACGACGCCGGAGACGTTGCCCGCCTGCGCGATCACGCGCCGGTCCCGCTCGTCGGCGGGCGCATCGGTCTCCCCGCGGGCGGCGATCGCGCCGAGGACGTGGCCGATGATGGAGAGGAGAATGAGGATGCCGATATAGATGATGATCGGCCCGAGGATCGGCGGCGCCAGCCCGTCCGTCGCCGACGACGCTTTGATCACGGTGTTGAAATAGAACGCGCCGCCGACGATCAGCGCCAGCGACATCACCCATGCGGACAATTCCCGAAACGTCATCGCAGCCCCCTTCCGATGTCAAAAATTTCTTACATATGGGAGTAGGCGCGCTGAGCACGCGAGTCAAATATTTTTGACCTGTAGCGGCTGCCTCTGCGTCGCGTTGCTCGGAACGGCCATGCGCGCTAACTCCCGCGCCCTGTTGCGCCGCCGGTGAACTCGCCCGCGGCGCCTTTAAGGATTCAGCCCATGCCCATGGTCTCCGGAGCGCAGTTCGTTTCGTTCGACGAGATGCTGAAGACGCCCGGCCGGGCGCTCGTCTACGGCGCGCCGGAGGGGGCGGACGCGATGCTGATCGCCCGCGCGGCTGAGGACGCGGGCGCACGGGTCCTGTTCGTCGCCCGCGACGCCCAGCGGGCGGCGGCGGCGCGCGAGGCGGCGCGGTTCTTCGCGCCGGACCTGCCCGTGGTCGATCTGCCCGCCTGGGACTGCCTCCCATACGACCGGGTGAGCCCGTCGGCGGATGTGATCGCCAAGCGCATGGCGGCGCTCGCCTTCCTCGATGCAACGCCGGCGGATCGGCCGGCGGTGATTGTCACGACGGTGAACGCGGCGGTGCAGAGGGTTCCCCCGCGCGAGGTGGTGGCGGCGGCGAGTTTCTCCGCGAAGCCCGGCGCGAGCGTCGATATCGACGATCTGACGCGCCGGCTCTCCGCCAACGGATTTTCCCGCTCGTCCACGGTGCGCGAAGCCGGGGAGTTCGCCGTCCGCGGCGGTCTCGTCGATCTTTTCCCGCCCGGCGCGACGGAGCCCCTGCGGCTCGATTTCTTCGGCGACACTTTGGAGTCGATCCGCGCTTTCGACCCGGAAAGCCAGCGCACCACGGCTCAGCGCCAGTCGGTGGAGCTGACCGCAGCCTCCGAAGTTCTTCTGTCGGAGGAGAGCGCCTCCCGCTTCCGGCAGCGCTATCTCGAAGCCTTCGGCGCCCCCGGCGGCGACCCGCTTTATGAGGCCGTGAGCGCGCTGCGGATGCACGCCGGGATCGAGCACTGGCTGCCGTTTTTCTATGAGCGCCTCGACACCGTCTTCGACTATGCGGGCGACGGCCTCGTCTTTCTCGACCACCAGACGGACGAGGCGATCGACGCTCGCCGGGAGCAGGTCTGCGATTATTATGAGGCGCGGAAGGAAGATCGCGGCTCCGTAGACGCGGCGTTCTCCGGCGGCGCTTACAGGCCCGTCGAGCCGGACGCGCTCTATCTTGCGGCGGACGGTCTCTCTCAGCGCCTCGCCACAGCGAAATCACGGCCGCTTTCGCCCTTCGCCGCGCCCGAGGGCCCACGGGCCTTCGACTTCGGCGCCAAACAGGGCCGCAGCTTCGCGCCGGAACGCCAGCGCGAGGGCGTCAACGTGTTCGACGCCGTCGTCGAGCATGTTCGAAAGCTGACGAAAGCCGGAAAGCGCGTCGCCCTCGCCGCGTGGTCGGAGGGGTCCGCGGACCGCATGCGCTCGATGATCGCCGATCACGGGCTGGAAGGCCTGCGCGTCGCGACCGACTGGCGCGACGCGACGAAATCGAAGCCGTCCGAGCCCGTCGCGATCGTCCTCGGCCTCGAAGCGGGCTTTGAAACCGGCGACCTCGCCGTCATCTCCGAGCAGGACGTGCTCGGCGACCGGCTGGTGCGCAAGACCCGCAAGCGGCGGGCGGACAATTTCCTCACCGAGACCTCCGGGCTCTCCGTCGGCGATCTGGTGGTCCATGTGGAGCACGGGGTGGGGCGCTATGAGGGCCTTAAAACCCTCGACATCCAGAACGCGCCGCACGACTGCCTCCACCTCTCCTATGCCGGCGGCGACAAGCTGTTCCTGCCCGTCGAAAACATCGAGCTTCTGTCGCGCTACGGTTCGGAGGAGGGCGGCCAGCTCGACAAGCTCGGCGGCGCCGGCTGGCAGTCGCGCAAGGCGAAGGTCCGTGAACGGTTGAAGATGATGGCCGAAGCCCTCATCAAGATCGCCGCCGCCCGCGAGCTGAAGAAAGCCGAAATCATGACGTCGCCCGACGGCGCCTATGACGAATTCTGCGCCCGCTTCCCTTATACGGAGACGGACGATCAGCTGGACGCCATTGACGACGTCCTCGACGACCTCGCGAAAGGCCGGCCGATGGATCGGCTCGTCTGCGGGGACGTCGGCTTCGGCAAAACCGAAGTCGCCATGCGCGCCGCTTTCACCGCCGCCATGTCCGGTCGTCAGGTGGCGGTGATCGCGCCCACGACGCTGCTGGTCCGCCAGCACTACAAGAACTTCCAAGAACGCTTCGCCGGCTTCCCGCTGCAGGTCCGCCAGCTCTCGCGCATGGTCGCCTCGGGCGAGGCGACGAACGTCCGTTCCGGGATCGGCGACGGGACCGTCGACATCGCCATCGGCACCCACGCGCTCCTCTCGAAGACCGTGAAGTTCGACCGTCTAGGGCTCGTCATCGTCGACGAGGAGCAGCATTTCGGCGTGAAGCATAAGGAGCGCCTGAAAGAACTGCGCGCCGACACCCACGTCCTGACTCTCTCCGCGACGCCGATCCCGCGGACCCTGCAGCTCGCCATGACCGGCATCCGCGATCTCTCGCTGATCGCGACGCCGCCGGTCGACCGTCTCGCGGTGCGCACGACCGTCGGCCCGTTCGACGCCGTAATCGCCAGGGAGACGCTGTTGCGCGAACATTATCGCGGCGGGCAGAGCTTTTACGTCTGCCCTCGGATCGAGGACCTCGACCAGGTCGCCCGCTTCCTCGACGAGCAGGTCCCGGAGGTGAAGTACAAGATCGCCCACGGACAGATGGCGCCGACGGAGCTCGAAGACATCATGACCGCCTTCTATGAAGGCCGGTTCGATGTTCTCGTCTCCACCACCATTATCGAGTCGGGCCTCGACGTGCCGTCGGCCAACACCCTGCTCGTCCACCGGGCGGACATGTTCGGCCTCGGACAGCTCTATCAGATCCGCGGGCGGGTCGGCCGTTCGAAGGCCCGCGCGTACGCCTACCTCACGACGCCGCCGAACAAGAAGCTGACGCCCGCCGCCGAGCGGCGCCTGAAGGTGCTCCATTCCCTCGACACCCTCGGGGCCGGCTTCACGCTGGCGAGCCACGATCTCGACATCCGCGGCGCCGGCAATCTTCTGGGGGAGGAGCAATCGGGCCGCGTGAAGGAAGTGGGCGTCGAACTATACCAGCACATGCTGGAGGAGGCGGTCGCGGCCATGAAATCCGGCGAGACGGAGACCGAAGAGGCCTGGTCGCCGACCATCAATATCGGCACGGCGGTGCTGATTCCCGAAGACTACGTTCAGGATCTGGACGTGCGAATGTCCCTCTACAGACGGCTTTCCGGGCTGGAGAAGGCGGAAGAGATCGAGGGCTTCGCCGCCGAGCTGGTCGATCGCTTCGGCCCGGCGCCCGAAGAGGTGGAGCACCTCCTCAAGATCGTCGAGATCAAGGGTCTTTGCCGGCGCGCGAACGTCGCGAAGGTCGATGCGGGACCCAAGGGCGCGGTCGTCACCTTCCGCGGCGACGTCTTCCCGAACCCGGCCGGCCTCGTTCAGTACATCGCCCAGTCTCCTTATGACGTGAAGCTGCGGCCTGATCAGAAGCTCGTCTTCAAGCAGGACTGGTTCGGGAAGACGTCGCCGCGGAAGGTGACGACCGCGCCCTTGGGTCCCGCATCGAC
>JBCBJX010000136.1:0-5106 GCA_038522735.1 Pseudomonadota bacterium | reverse complement strand
CGGAGGTGATGTTCTTCGTCGCCTGGTTCTGGGCCTTCTTTAACGCGGCCCTGTTCAACGGGCCGAACGAGGCGGTGATCCTCGCCGTCGTCGCCGAGATAGGCGGGCAGACCGTCCGCATTCAGCATTTGCGTCGCGCCGTCGGCGAGGATCACCGCCTCGTTCGGCCCGTTGAACAGGGCCGCGTTAAAGAAGGCCCAGAACCAGGCGACGAAGAACATCACCTCCGAGGCGATGAAGAGCACCATGCCGTAGCGGAAGCCGATGCGCACGACGGGCGTCGTGTTCTCCCCGCGGAGGCTCTCGCCGACGATGTCCCGCCACCAGCCGTACATGGTGTAGAGGATTGCTGAAAAGCCGATGAGGAAGACCCAGGGCCCCGACAGCGTCGCGCCGCCGATAGCGAGGCCGCCGTTATCGCTCCGCATCCAGATCACCGCGCCGAGCATCATGACGAACGCCGCGCCGGAGCCGACAAGGGGCCACGGGCTCGGATTGACGAGGTGGTAGTCGTGTTTGACGGCGTCGCCGGCCATGGGCGGGTCTCCGGAAAGATCGTTGATTTTCGGCGGTCTTAGCGTGCGGCGGCGGCCCGGCCAAGCGTCCGGGCGCCGCAGGCTATTCGGCCGAAAGCGCCGCGACCTGCTCCGGCTCCACGTCGGAGCGGAAGAAGGTGTAGGAGAGCGTGACGGTCGTCACCTCGTCGAGATTGCGCTCCTCGGCTATCTCCGGATCGATGAAATAGGCGACGGGCATCTGCATGGTCTCGCCCGGCTGCAGCACCTGCTCGGTGAAGCAGAAGCAGTCGATCTTGGAAAAATAGAGCCCGGCCTTGGCGGGGGTGACGTTGAAGGTCGCCGTGCCGACGATCGGCTCGCTCGAGAGGTTGGTCGCCTCGTAGAAGGCGAGACCGGTCTCGCCGATCTTCAGGGTCTGGGCGACCTGTTGCGGCTTGAAGCGCCAGGGGAGATCGCGGTGCGTCGAGGCGTCGAAGCGGATCGTCATTTCTCGCTTCAGCACCCGGTCGGCGCCGGCGTCGGCGCGCTGGGTGGTGCCGCCGAAGCCGGTCACCTGGCAGAAGACCTGATAGAGCGGCACGGCGGCGAAGCTCATGCCCACCATCCCGAGGGCGGCGGCGCCGGCGACGAGGGCGGTGCGAAGGTTCTTGTCCATCAGGAAACCGAAGCCGCGAGCTTCAGCCAGGTCACGGCGTAGATCAGGACGACGGTCAGAACGATACCGCCGCCGATGGCGAGATTGCGCCGCTTCTGCTGGCGTTTCTCATCGTCCGTCAGAACGACCGTGTCCTGTCCGATATCAGCCATTCGCCCTCATCACCGCTTCGACCAACATGGCCGCAAAGACAAAAAAGAGATAGGCGATCGACCATTTGAAGAGGAGACGTGCGGGCTCTTTCGCCGCGCCGTCTTCGCCCGGCTCCGTCAGGATACGCCAGGCGAGCCACAGGAGACCGAGCCCCGCAGCGCCCGCCGCGGCGCCGTAGATCGGCCCTGCGATCGGCGTGAACGCTGGCGCGACGCCGAGGGGCGCGAGGAGCGCGGTGTAAGCGAAGATCTGCCGGCGGGTCGCAGGCCGGCCGGCGACGTTCGGCAGCATGGGCACGCCCGCCTTTTCGTAATCGATCTCGACGCAGAGGGAGAGCGCCCAGAAATGGGGCGGCGTCCACACGAAGATGATGGCGAACATGAGCCACGCTTCGAGAGGCGCGGTCCCAGTCGCGGCGGCCCAGGCGACCACCGGCGGCAAGGCGCCGGCCGCGCCGCCGATGACGATGTTCTGCGGCGTCGAGCGCTTCAGCCACATCGTATAGACGACGGCGTAGAAGAAGATCGTGAAGGCGAGGAGCCCGGCGGCGAGGGCGTTGGTCGCGAGCCAGAGGAGCGTCACCGAGAGCGCCGAGAGGACGATGCCGAAAGCCGCCGCCTCGCCGGGCGCGACCTTGCCGGCGGGCACGGGCCGCCGCGCCGTGCGCTTCATGACGGCGTCGATGTCTGCGTCCCACCACATGTTGAGGGCGCCCGAGGCGCCGGCCCCGACGGCGATGCAAAAGAGCGCGACGGCCGACAGCGCAAACCCCGGCCGGCTCGGCGCGGCGACGAGGCCGACGAGCGCCGTGAACACCACCAGCGACATGACGCGGGGCTTCAGGAGGTCGAAATAATCGCGCGGGCCAGCGAGGGCGCGGGCCGCCGACGGATCAAGCGCGGCTGAACTCATGGCCGCGGGAAATAGCCCCGCGCCGGCCCGCTCGTCCAGCGAAACCGGCGCGGCGATTTCGCCGCTCAGCCGCGATTGAGGGCGTTTCTGAGGAGGTAGAAAATGAGGATGAGAACGACCAGGGCGACGTAAAGCCCGATCAGATCGATCCCGTTCATGCGGGTGACCGTGATCCAGCCGTCGTCGAGGGCCTCCATCCACGGGCTGCCCCCGGAAAGCGTGCTGGAGCCGAGGGAGAGGGCGTCGCGGACATAGGCGACGATCCCATAGACCGGCATCGTCCAGACCGCCGTCGCAAAGGCGTTGCCGAGGCTGGAGGTCGTGAGCGCGCCGAGGAGCGCGACAAGGGCGAGGAGGCCGAGGCCGATCCAGTCGCCGTTGGTGAAGTAGTATCCGGTCGCGCCGAAAACGTCGGCGACCATGCCTCCGAGAGTCTCCATCGGAACCCCTCCCGTGTCTCTGCCAGACCCTTACGGTCAGAGTGTAACACTTCGTTAACCCCTTTCGCGAGGCCGATCTTCCCGGGAGCGTCGCGCAATAAAAAGCCCCGCCGAAGCGGGGCTTTGCGGTTGGTCGGGAGCGCCGGGCTTATTTGATCCGCGGCAGTTCGTTGAACTGGTGAAAGGGCGGCGGGGACGGCAGCGTCCACTCCAGCGTCGTCGCGCCCTCGCCCCACGGGTTGGCGGGGGCCTTCTTCTTGTACACGAAGAACGCGTCGAACATGGCGTACACCCACCAGATCATCGCGATGCCGGTGAGGTAATAGCCCCAGGTCGAGACTTGGTGCCATTGGGCGAACGCCTCCGGATAATCGACATAGCGGCGCGGCATGCCCTGCAGGCCGAGGAAGTGCTGCGGGAAGAAGATGAGATTAACGCCTGCGAACATGAGCCAGAAGTGAATCTGTCCGTACACTTCGCGATACTCGACGCCGTACATCTTGCTCATCCAGTAGTACCAGCCCGCAAAGATCGCGAAGACCGCGCCGAGGGAAAGGACGTAATGGAAGTGCGCGACCACATAGTACGTGTCGTGCATATAATGGTCGATGCCCGCGTTCGCGAGGAGGACGCCCGTGACGCCGCCGACCGTGAAAAGGAAGATGAAGCCGATCGCCCAGAGCATCGGCGTCTTGAAGTCGATCGACCCGCCCCACATCGTAGCGATCCAGGAGAAGATCTTGATACCCGTCGGCACGGCGATGACCATCGTCGCGGCGACGAAATAGGCCTTCATGTTCACCGAGAGACCGACCGTATACATATGGTGGGCCCAGACGATGAAGCCGACGAAGCCGATGGCGACCATGGCGTAGGCCATGCCGAGATAACCGAAGATCGGCTTCTTCGAGAACGTCGAGACGATGTGGGAGATGATCCCGAAACCCGGAAGAATGAGGATATAGACCTCCGGGTGGCCGAAGAACCAGAAAAGGTGCTGGTAGAGGATCGGGTCGCCGCCATTCGCCGGATCGAAGAACGCCGTGCCGAAATTCCGGTCCGTGAGCATCATCGTGATGGCGCCTGCGAGCACGGGCAGGGAGAGGACGAGCAGAAACGCCGTCACCAGAACCGACCAGGCGAAAAGCGGCATCTTGTGCAGCGTCATGCCCGGGGCGCGCATGTTGAAGATCGTCGTGATGAAGTTGATCGCGCCCAGGATCGACGAGGCGCCGGCGAGGTGGAGCGACAGGATCAAAAGGTCCATCGCCGGCCCGGGATTCCCCGCCGTAGAGAGCGGCGGATAAAGCACCCAGCCGCCGCCGAAGCCGAGGAAGCCCTCCTTATACCCCGCGACAAACAACGAGAGCGTCGCGAGACCGCCTGAAGCGACGTAGAGCCAGAACGAGATGTTGTTCATGCGCGGGAACGCCATATCCGGCGCGCCGATCATGATAGGCACGAACCAGTTGCCGAACCCGCCGATCATGGCCGGCATCACCATGAAGAAGATCATGATGAGGCCGTGATAGGTCGTCAGGACGTTATAGAAGTTCGCCGCCTGGTCGACGTCGCCGCCGGTGAACATGGTGAGGAATGTGACGCCCGGCTGGGCGAGTTCCTGGCGCATGAGGCCGGAGAGGATCCCGCCGAAGACGCCCGCGGCGATGGCGAACATCAGATAGAGCGTGCCGATGTCCTTGTGGTTGGTGGAGAAAAACCAACGAACCCAGAAGGAGGGGACGTGGTCGTCATGAGCGTCGCGCCCGGTCTGGGCGGCGTCCATGTTGGAGACTTGCGCGTCGGACATGATTGTCTTCCCTCGTCGTCTTATTGCGCGGCGGCGTCGGAGCCGGCGTCGGCGAATTGTTCCTGATCGGCGTACATGGGCGGCAAGCCGGCGAAAGCGCGCTGCTCGTCCACCCAAGCTTCGAACTCGCTTTGGGGCACGACCTCGACCGCGATCGGCATGAAGGCGTGCTTGATGCCGCAGATTTCAGAGCACTGGCCGTAATAGATGTCCGGCGTGTCGGCCTTGAACCAGGTCTCGTTGAGGCGGCCCGGAACGGCGTCGAGCTTCAGGGCGAATTGCGGGATCGCCCAGGAGTGGATGACGTCCGTCGCTGTGGTGATGACCCGCACGGTCGCGCCGGCCGGGACGACGACGCGGTTGTCGACTTCGAGGCGATAGAGGCTCGTATCGCCGTGCATCGCGACGACGTCCTCCTCCGGCAGCATGTTCGAGGCGAACTCGAAATCGCCGTGGTCCGGGTAGGAATAGCTCCAGCCCCACTGATAGCCGGAAACCTTCACCGTCATGTCCGCTTCCGGAACGACGTCTTCTTTATAAAGAAGATCGAACGAGAAGAGCGCGATGAAAAGAAGGATGAGGATAGGACCGGCCGTCCAGACGACTTCGACCATCGTG
>JBCBJX010000135.1:0-5148 GCA_038522735.1 Pseudomonadota bacterium | reverse complement strand
GGAAGCTCGCCCACCACAAGGAGAGCTTCCTCTACACCCGCTTTGAAGAGATCTGCGATATCATGCGGGCCTATGACGTGACGTTCTCCCTCGGCGACGGCCTGCGCCCCGGCTCCATCGCCGACGCCAACGACCGCGCCCAGTTCGCCGAGCTCGAAACCCTCGGGGAGCTGACGAAAATCGCCTGGAAGCACGGCTGCCAGGTGATGATCGAAGGGCCGGGCCACGTCCCCATGCACAAGATCAAAGTGAACATGGAAAAACAGCTCGCCGCCTGCGGCGAGGCGCCGTTCTATACGCTGGGGCCGCTGACGACGGACATCGCGCCGGGCTACGACCACATCACCTCCGGCATCGGCGCCGCGATGATCGGCTGGTTCGGCACCGCCATGCTCTGCTATGTGACGCCCAAGGAGCATTTAGGCCTTCCGGACCGGGATGATGTGAAGGCCGGCGTCATCACCTACAAACTCGCAGCCCACGCCGCGGACCTCGCCAAAGGCCACCCGGCCGCCCAAGTGCGCGACGACGCCCTCTCCCGCGCCCGCTTCGAGTTCCGCTGGGAGGACCAGTTCAACCTGTCGCTGGACCCCGAAACCGCCCGCGACTTCCACGACCAGACCCTCCCGAAGGAAGCCCACAAGGTCGCCCACTTCTGCTCCATGTGCGGCCCGAAATTCTGCTCCATGCAGATCACCCAGGAAGTCCGCGATTACGCCGAAGGCATGAGCGACAACGAAAAACGCGATCTCGAAGCCGCCGCCGAAGCGGGGATGGCCGAGATGAGCGAGCGGTTTAAAGAGGGGGGTGGGGAGATTTATCTGAAAGCGAAATAGGCTGCTGGAGGGAGACAGTTTGGCATTTTCTGATTTACGCGAAGCAATATCGGATCGTGTCGGCACGTATAAAATTCTATCAGGCGGTCCGCATGGACAGGAGCGCCGCGACCGTTTTTGCGCGGGCGTTGATGTACTGCTTGAGGGTCAAGCTGCGGCCAAAGCCTACGAGAAGGTCGTCGACCCGAACGATCCCGGCATCTGTGTGCTAGCCGCGTACGGCTTTTTAAATGCGCTGAATGTCATGCATGACGCTGTGATTTCTATGAATAACGCAGTTGAAGGGCCGGAACGTGATGCTTGGGAAAACGTCGAGTTGAGTAAAATACGCCGAGCCCGCAACATCATTTCTGGTCACCCATCGTATGCGGATCGACTAAGCAATGGACTTCAAGCACATACTGCATTTTTTGACTTTGGAGAGTTTACAGCGGGTTCATTCACGGCCGTTATTTGGCCGACCGTTGAGACGGACATCTCCCGTGCGCCCGAGCTAATCGCCGGCGCACAGATCAGTGGCAGATCGGTGATTATTGTAGTGAATGTTTCGGAATGGCGAGAGGTATTTTTTCGCGAATTGACACCTTTCTTGAAGAGCATTTTGGATTCTATCGACAGTATGGAGAGTAAGCTTGGCGAGCTCTGTTGACTATGGAAATTCAGGCAAAGCGGTTTTGTATTGCGGAGTATTGTTCGAGACCAGCAACGGCGCCGGTTCCAAGGGCTAACGGACCTTAGTACCCTCATCATCCGCACCGAATGAGGCGCAAGGCCATGCAAACAGAAGTCTTTCCCCGCATCACCGTCGACCCGGAGGTCTGCTTCGGGAAGCCGTGCATTCGCGGCCTGCGCGTGCGGGTCGCCGACGTCCTTGAGATGCTTGCTGCGGGCGCCACGCGCGAGGCGATCCTGACGGATTATCCGTATCTCGAAGACGCGGACGTGACGGCGGCGCTCAACTACGCCGCCCGAGCTTCTCTCACCTAACTCCGCTCGTCCCGGCTTCCGCCGGGATGAGCGGTTTGTGAATTGAGTGCGGGAGAGGAGGCTGGTTCTTTTGGCGAAAAGGACCCCGCCCATGCCCCGCGCCATCACCGCCGCCGTCGTTCAGGCCGGCTCCCACGTTTTCGACACGCCGCGCACGCTGGAGAAGCTGGCGGACCTCGCCGCGCGCGCTGCGGCGGAGGGGGCCGAACTCGCCGTCTTTCCGGAGGCGTTTCTCGGCGGGTACCCCAAGGGGCATGATTTCGGGGCGCAGGTGGGCTCGCGGTCGGCGGAGGGGCGGGCGGTGTTCCAGCGCTATCTGGAGGCCGGGATCGCCGTGCCGGGGCCGGAGACGGAGCGCATCGGCGAGATCGCCAAGGAGACCGGGCTCGACATCGTCGTCGGCGTCATGGAGCGCTCCGAGGGCGGACGGGGCGGCACCCTTTACTGCACGGCGATGACGTTCGCGCGGGACGGGCGGCTTCTCGGCAAGCGGCGCAAGCTCATGCCGACGGCCATGGAGCGGCTCGTCTGGGGGCAGGGGGACGGCTCCACCCTTGACGTCCACGACGCGCCCGCCGGCCGCATCGCCACCGTCATCTGCTGGGAGAATTACATGCCCCTCCTGCGCGTCTCTCAGTATGCGCAGGGCGTCGAACTTTACTGCGCGCCGACGGTAGATGATCGGGAGAACTGGTCCGCCCTGATGCGGACGATCGCCATGGAGGGGCGCTGCTTCGTCCTTTCCTCCTGCCAGTACCTCACCACCTGCCACATGCCGGACGATTGGCCAGCGGGCGCGAAGGGCACGGACGGGTCGGAGGGCGCCCTCATCAAAGGCGGCTCCCTCATCGTCTCGCCCTTCGGCGACGTTCTGGCGGGGCCCCTCTGGAACCAGGAGGGCATCGTGACGGCCGAGCTCGACTTCGACCTTATCGCCCGCGGCAAGTTCGATTTCGACGTGACGGGCCACTACTCGCGGCCGGACGTTTTCGAGCTGAAAGTCGACCGCCGTGCGAAGACCGGCGTTTCGGACTGACCTCCACCTCTGCATTAGCCGGTTCGCGTTGAGTACTACACGTCATGCGGGAGACGCCGCGCGCTGCACAGTGCGGCGGAAGCGCAACACTTCATTTTAAGATATTGTTAACGAATGAGCACCCGTGCGTTCTTTGTTGAACCGTCGCGGCTCTTCGTGCTGCTGCGCACGCGAAGGGCGGCGTGTTGCGTTCTCCGCCCGCAGGAGGCCGCCATGCGCACGCGCTTGAACTTCATTCTTCTTTCCCTCTTTTCCACGACGGCGGTCACGTCCGCCGCCGCCCAGGTCACCGACCACGGCGCCGCGATCGATCTCGCCCAGTACTGCGCCGAAGCGGGCGAGGACGGCGAGGCGAGCTGCGCCCGGATGGAGCGCCTCGCCGACGACGGCCGGCTCTCGCTATTCGATACGGCGGACCTGCGCGGCCTTCTGCCGGCGGACATCTTGAACGGCCGCACGCTGTTGCGGGTTGTCTTCCCGGGGCGCACCTTCTTCGGCTTCGATTCGACGAGCCTCAGCGCCGAGGGCGAAGCGGCGGTCGACACGATCGCTGAAGAGCTGGAGACGGACGGCGACACCCTGCTCATCATCGCCGGCCACGCCGACAGCCGCGGCCCCGCACCCTATAACAAGACCCTCTCGGACCGCCGGGCCGACGCCGCCGCCGCCGCCCTGCGCGGCCGCGGCGCGACCGGCGTCGACATCCGCACCATCGGCTTCGGCGAAACGGCGCCGCTCTTCCCGAACGCCGTCGGCTCCCAGCACGGCTTCAACCGCCGGGTGGAGTTCATCTTCGCCGCCGCCGGCGCGGGCGCGGCCGGCGCGCTGATCGCTGCGACGCCGGAAGAGGTGGCCGCGGTCTCCACGGAAACGGTCGACGCCATGGAGACGTCGGATGCGGACGGCGCCGCCGACGCTGCGGGTGCGGACGACGCAGCGAAAGCCGCCGCAGCCGGCGGGCTTCTCGGCGGGCTCCTGAAACCGCGGATCGAGGCGACGTACACGTATTTTGAGCTGGACGAGCCGGAGTTTCACGCCGCGGGCGGGCGTCTTGGCCTCGACATCGGCAAATACGCCGGCATCGAAGGCGAGTACCACCTGCCTGTCGACGACGATCCGACCACCACGCAGACCGGCATATTCGACGGCGTCGAACGCCAGATCATCGATACGGATCTGCGCAGCCAGTGGGGCGCCTACGGCGTCGCAAACTTCCCGCTGCCCCGCGGCCTCGTCGCGTTCGCGCGGGCGGGTTACTCGGAAATCCGCTTCACCCGTCATTTCCTCGTCGACGTCGGCGGCGACGATTACACCCCGCCCATGGACACTTACGAGCTGGTCGCGGCCACCATGGCGGACGGCGGCGGGAGCCCGGCGTTCCCGGTCGAGAACTTCGAGACGACGATCGACGGCGGCTTCGCCTTCGGCGGCGGTCTGCGCGGCAAATTCGTCGGCCCCGTCGGCTGGCGCGCCGACTACACCCGCATCGACCTCGAAGAGGATGTGACCGACGCGTGGAGCGTCGCGCTCACCCTCAACTTCTGATCCGAAACGCCGGCGGCCGGTTCGCTTTCGAGTCGGCCGTTCGCGTCCTCCTTCGGGCGGGCGGCGGCTTATCAGACGATCAATCTCCGTAAGCGGTGCGTAAACGCGCAGGGCCCAATCCGCCCCCGCATGCTTAACGGAATGGAAGCCATGGACGGCTAGCCTCCCCCCGTGATTTTGCGTCCCGCGCGCCTCGCGGGACCGCCAGCGCCGGGGAAACCGTCCGTGACCGTAACGAAGCGCCTCCTCAACTCCGCGAGCCCGCTCGCCGCCGCCGCCCTCGTCGCGGCGTGCTCCACCTCCTCCGGCGACGCCCCGTCCGTTGGCGTCCCGATCGGCTCTGGCGGCGGAGGAGGACCGATCAACGACACCGAGTTTTTTCCCGCCGACGCGACCGGCGCCGCGCTCGACCCCGCCGTCATCGCGAGCTGGGAGAACGCCGAATACACGAACAACTTCGCTAATTTCGATGCGATCGGCGTCGCAGAAGCCTACGCATCGCGCAACGGCATTATTCGCGGCGGAGACGGCGTGCGCGTGGCGATCCTCGGCGCCGGGCTCGACGCAACGCACCCGGACCTCGCCGGCCAGATCGCCCAGTCCTTCGCGATCGATACGCGCCCCTATGCGTTGGAGGACCAGCTTTCCACGCAAGTCGGCGGCGTCGTCGGCGCCAACCGCAACGGCGACTCCAATCCTGTGGCGGGAACCGACATTCACGGCGTCGCTTTCGGCGCTGATCTC
>JBCBJX010000134.1:0-5158 GCA_038522735.1 Pseudomonadota bacterium | reverse complement strand
CTCGACCGGGTTCGAGCGACTGGCGAGCCCCGCGGCGAATTCGCCGTTCTGAACGCTCTCGGCCGGATCGCTGCGCTGCGCGGCGATCGCGCAGCAGCCGTCGAGCTTTACGAGCGCGCCCTCGAGATCGCCGAGCGCGAGGGCGGCGCCGACGATGTCGGCGTCGTTCTCACCAATCTCGGCATTGAGGAACGCGTGCGCGGAAACCTCGATGTTGCCGAGGCGCATCTCGGCCGGGCGCTGACGGCCTTCGACGACGCCGGCTACGACGCGCCGCCAGGCTTTTTGTTGAACTCCCTCGCGCTCCTGCGGATTCGGAGGGGAGACCCGACGGCCGGCGAAGACTACCTCGAGCGCGCCGTCGCATCACTGGAGCTCGCCGGCGAAGACCGGGCCGTCGCCGCCGCGCTTCGCAATCTCGCGGAGATGAGAGAGCGCCGCGGTCGCTGGCCGGAAGCGGCCGATCAGTTGGAGCGCTCTTTGACCCTGAGGCGGGCCGTCGACGACCGGCGAGGCGAGATGTCGACGCTCGCTTTGCTCGCGCGACTGCGCTGGCGGCAGGGAAGGTTCGCCGACGCTGAAACCCACGCCAACGCTCTTCGTCAGCTTGCCGAGCGCATGAACGATCGGTCTCGCGAGGCTCAGGCCTGCATCTTGCTTGGCGATGTTGCTTTCTCGCGAGACGAGCTCAGCGAAGCTGAAGCGCACTATCAGTTGGCGTACTCATACTATCAGCAGACAGATAAAGAGGCGTCCTCGCGCGGTGTTGAAATGCGCCTCGTCGCCGTCGCCGAGAGGCGCGATCCGGGCGTCGCTCGTCGGGTGAAACTGCGTGAAACGGCGGCCTGGGCCGCAGAAGAAGACAATCATGCGCTCGCAATGGACGCGAACGGCTTGCTCGCCGACGCGCTGATCGCCGCGGGCGCCGCGGACGCCGCAGCGCAGGCTCTGAAGGACGCTGCGGAGGCGTCGCGCCGCGTCCCGAATCCGGCTGAGACCGGCAGGTTCACGGCGCTGCTCGGACATCTGGAGCTCGATCGCAGCGACCAGGCCGCCGCCGAAGGTCTATTTGGCCTCGCGAATGAATTGCATGCTGATCACTATCAAACCCGGCTGCTCGCAGCCCGTCTGGCCGACCGGGCCGGGCGCCGATCGGAAGCCGACCGCCTCCGGGCTCTCGCCGAGCAAGCGGCCGGAGACCACTGGGCGGGCCGGCTACGAGCCGGGCGTCCGAGGATGTAATAGGTACTTCCGTACCACGACTTTATGAGTGAAACTGGAGCCGACGTATTCGGTCCTCGCGTTATCAGTCGTTTCGATCAAGGTTCGTCCGTTTCAGCGCGGTGACGCTCCACCGCCTGTCTTCCCATCGCGCCGATCAACTGAAAGAACGCATCCGGATCGGCGTGACGCAGCGTCGTCGCCTCCAGCTCCTGACCCTTCGCGAAAACGAGTTCCGGCGCATCCGCTGCGACGGCGTCGACGATCGCGCGGGCGCAGTCCGTCGGGTCGTCGCCGGCGTCGATGACGGCGTCGGAGCGACCCCGGGTCGAGCCGTCCGCGGTCAAAGCGTTTCGCGACACGTTGGTCGCAACCGATCCCGGCAGGACGTTCGTCACTTTGATGTTGTGAAGGGCGTCGACCTCGGCGCGCAGGGCGTCCATGTAGCCGATCAGCCCGTGTTTCGCCGCGCAATAGGCGGTGCGGAGCGGCGCGCCGATGCGTCCGGCGACGGAGCTTATCGCGACGATGCGCCCGCCGCCGGCCTCGACCATGTGCGGCAACTGCAGCTGGGTCAGCCAGATCGGCGCGATCAGATCGATATCGATCAAATCACGGTAGACTTCAGGCGCAGTCTCGATGGCGAGGCTGCGTTGGCTGACGCCTGCGTTGTTGACGAGGACGTCCACCCGGCCCTTCCACGACCATGCGTCCGAAACGCGCGCCGGCAACGCGTTGTAGTCGGTCGACTCGAAGGGCAGGACGAGCGTGTCGGTCTTGAGGTCGGCGGCGACGGCGTTCAGCGCGTCCACCCGCCGCCCGGAGAGGATGATGTGCGCGCCGTGTTTGCTGAAGACCCGCGCAAGCGCCTCTCCGATGCCAGAGGATGCGCCCGTAATCCACACGACCTTGTCTGCAAATTCAGCCATCATATCCTCCTTATGGGATCCTATCGTCGTCGATGCGGCCATGCGATGCTTGTATTAAGCGACGAGGTCCTCTTTCAGACGCCGGGCGCACAGCACGAAAAACGCCGCGGCGACGGTGTAGAGAAGCGCGATCGTGACCATCGAATACTCGGTGCTCGCTGCATTCGCCTCGAGGCAGAACTCGTAAACTCCCGCAGGCGCGTCGATCGCCGCAGGCTCGCCGGAGAGCTTGGCGGCGCTCGCGGCCGTCTGAACCGCGTCGCAGGTCGCACGATCGACGCTCGCAGCGAAGGTCTCCGCCGAGAGCGCCCGGCGGAACCAGAAATCGCTGACGAGGCCGGCGAACAAAGGGCCGAGGCCGTAACCGAGCAGGTTGACCACGAAGAGGAGAACGGCGGTCGCCGTCGCCCGCACCCGAGTCGAGACGACGCCCTGACCGATCGTGTACTGAGCGGCGAGGTAGCCGTACTTGATGAAGCCTCCGAGGGCGAGACCGAGGACGCAGACCCATGCGATCTCAGTCGTGAAGGCGACGAGGTAGAAGGGCACCGAAAGCGCGAGGCCGGCGGCGGCGAGCCAGCCGATAGCAGCGACGTTTCGTTTCCGCAGGCGCATGGCGAGCCAGCCGAGGGAGAACGTGCCGACGGCGCTCGCAAGCGCCGCGGGCGCGCCGAAATAGACCGCCGCCTGTCCCGTCGTCAGCTCGAAGGTTCGCACGACGTAGAGCGTGAGGAAACTCGATATGCCGTACCCGCAAAAGGCGGCGACTGTCGCGCCCGCCGTCATGGTCCAATAGGAGGGCTTTGAAAGCAGCTCCTGCATCGCCGCGTTGAAATCGGCTTTATCCGGCCGCGGGGCGCCGGGCGGGTCGGTGTAGCCCCGCGGCGGCTCCTTGATAGTCAGCCACAGAACGATCCCCACCGCGACGCCCGGCAGGCCGAGAATGAAGAAGGCGGCGCGCCAGCCGAGGGCGTCCGTGAGCGGTCCGCCGACGAGGCTTGCAAGCATCGCCCCGAGGGTGACGCCCATGGCGTAATAGCCGAGGGCGGAGGATCGCTCCTCCGGCACGTAATAGTCGGCGATGAGAGAATTCGCAGGCGGCGTACACCCGGCCTCCCCCACCCCGACGCCGATCCTGAAGAGAAGAAGCAGCCAGAACCCGCCGATCGTCAGCCCGAACAGCGTCACGTCCATGGCGAGGCCGCAGGCGGCCGTCATCGCCGACCAGATTGCGACGGAGACCGCGATGATCCGCACCCGGTTCCGCTGCTCGGCGAGCCGGGCGACTGGAATGCCGACGATCGTGTAAAGAAGCGCGAAACCGAACCCCGTCAGCAGCCCGAAGCCCGTATCGTCAATGCCGAGATCGGCCTTGATCGGCGCCGCCGCGACCGCGAGCAGCCCGCGATCAATGAAATTGAGGATGTAGACGAAGAGGAGCGCGTTCAGGACGTAGAACCGATAGCGCGGCGCGCCGAAATTGCGCCCCGCGCCCGCCTCAAGAACCGTTTCCGCCAATGCGCCGCTCCCGTCCCTAACCGCCCGAGGCCTAAAGCCTCGAGCGCCCCACTCCAAGCGGCCGCCGCAGGGCGGGGCTCCACGCGCGATATTTTTCGGCTTTCTCGCAATTTTTTGACCGCTTGTGCCCGCCAGCACATCGCCAGGGGACCCGATGGAGCACGTTCGGCTTGTCGGCGGTCGCCGACGCCGGGACGGGACAACGGAATTCACCAGGGCCAGAAGGGAGACCTGACCATGACCACCAAATCGATCATCGCCGCTTTCGCCGCCATCGCCGCCTCCACCGCGGGTTCGGCTTTCGCTCAAGACCACGCCGCGACGGGCGCCTCGCCCTTCGAACCGATGACGCCGCAGATGATGCGCAGCCAGATCATCGCCGAGGCAAAAGCAACCGTCATCGAGGCCGGCCTCGGAGACCTCGAAGTCGAGGCGCCCGACTTCGCACCTACCGCGGACGAGATCGCTTTCACCACGGCCCGGACCTACCGCCACGTCGCGCCGAGTCTCGGCGACGAGCGCCTCGTTCTTCTGACAAGCATCGACCGCGCCCTGCGCGTTGAAGACGCCTTCGTCGCGGGAGGCCCCGACGGCCGCTAAGCCGGGCCGCACGCCCTTACACAGAAGAAGGCCGCGCTCGCCGAAAGGCGGGCGCGGTTTTCTGTTCCGCAGAACTTTGTCGTCAACGATGGAGACGACAACGAACGATACGCCGTCAGAATTCCTGGAGACTGTTTTCTCAGTGTGCCCGCCAGCACATCGCAGAAAGCGAAAAACGGACAGTCTGTACCCGTCGGCGGTCGCCGACGCCAAGCTGCTCGCACCACAGGCCAGAAGGGAGACCTGACCCATGACCATCAAACTGATCCTCGCCGGCGTCGCCGGCATCGCCGTCGCCGCGGCGCTCGTTCCGGCTCACGCCGCATCGAGCAACCCGTCCGAAGGCGGAATGACCTTCAAATACCGCGCCTACGAACTCGCTTCGGCCGAAGGCCGGGCCGTTGTTCTGAAACGCCTCGAACGGTCGGCGGAGCGCCATTGTCACCCCGCCGGACGCCAGCCGCTCTCGATGATCGCCGAGTATGAGCGTTGCTATGAGGAAACCGTCGCGGAGGCCGTCGAACTGATCGACGACCCGCGGCTCGCGGCCCAGTTCAACAAGGAACTGCGCCTCGCCAGGAACTGACGCCGTCGTCAGTCAGCGACGCCTCGTCGGCCCGCGTATCCGGTCGATAGAGGCGTCGCGTGGCGCGCTCAGCGAGCGCCCGCGCTCTCCGAAATGAACGCCGCCACTTTCTCCATCGCTCGGTCATTCGCCCGATCGAAAGCATGAATGAGCGCGGCGTCGCGGCCGTCCAGCGGTTCAAGCTCGTCAATCAACAACGCCCCGACAATGTCGCCGGATCGTGTGTCGAGAAGCGACACCCGCAGCGCGATCCGCGCGGCGCGTTCCGGCTCGTCCACCTGTTCGAAGGCCCGGATATCCGTAT
>JBCBJX010000133.1:0-5162 GCA_038522735.1 Pseudomonadota bacterium | reverse complement strand
CTCGGCCGTCTCATAGCAGGGATAGAGCCGCCCAGCCGCGATCAGCGCGTCGCGGGCGGCGTCGTAGCGCTCGAAGCGCGCCGACTGGCGCGCCTCTTCATCCCACCCGATATCGAGCCATTGAAGGTCGCGGCGGATGCCGTCCTCGAAGGCCGCCGTCGAGCGTTCCTGATCGGTGTCGTCGATCCGCAGGAGGAAGGCGCCCTCATGGCGGGTCGCGAACAGCCGGTTGAAGAGCGCCGCACGAATGTTCCCCACATGGAGCTTTCCGGTAGGCGACGGCGCGAAACGAACGCGTACGGTCATTTTTCAGATCTCTTGTCTGTCCGCGCTCATCTCTGCTTCACCCTGAGGAGCCGCCGCAGGCGGCGTCTCGAAGGGCGCCGGGAAGAGCGAAAGGACGCTTATGGGCTCCGCCAGCCGTTCGTGATCGGGTAGCGGCGGTCGCGGGCGAAGGCTTTGGCCGTAATCTTCGGCCCCGGCGCGGCCTGACGGCGCTTGTATTCTGCAATGTAGAGAAGGCGCTCTACCGTGCGGACGGTCTCCGCGTCCAGCCCCTCCTCCGCGAGGTCGGCGGCGGAGCGGTCGCGCTCAACGAGACCGTCGAGGATCCGGTCGAGCGTCTCATAGTCCGGCAGGCTGTCCTGATCGGTCTGGTTCTCGCGCAGCTCCGCGGTCGGCGCCTTGTCGAGGATCGCGTCCGGGATCACGGCGCCCTCCGGACCCTTCGCATTGATCGGCCGGTCGGCGTTGCGCCAGCGCGCGAGGCGATAGACTTGCGTCTTGTAGACATCCTTGAGCGGATTATAGCCGCCGTTCATATCGCCGTAGAGGGTCGAATAGCCGACGGCGACTTCGGACTTGTTCCCCGTCGTCAGGAGCATGGCGCCCGTCTTGTTGGAGATCGCCATCAGGAGGAGCCCGCGCATGCGCGACTGGATGTTCTCCTCGGTCACGTCCCGCGGCGCGCCCTCGAAGACGCCCGCGAGTGCGGCCTCGGCCGACGCCACCGCGTCCTCGATCGCGACGGTGTCCGTCCGTACACCGAGGGCGTTGGCGCAGGCCTCGGCGTCCGTGTTGCTGGCGGACGAGGTGAAGCGGGACGGAAGGAGGATGCAGCGTACGGCGTCAGGGCCGAGGGCGTCGACGGCGATCGCCGCGACGAGGGCGGAGTCAACGCCGCCGGAGAGCCCGAGAAGCACGCTGTCGAAGCCGTTCTTGCGGACATAGTCGCGGGTTCCGCGCACCAGGGCGTGATAGTCGGCGGCGTCGCCGCTCGGCCAATTCGCCTGCGGACCGTCGATGCAGGTCCAGCCCGTCTCGTCGCGGGCGAAGGAGAAGACTTCAAGCCCCTCCGCCCACTTCCGGCCCCGGGCGAGCACCTCGCCGCGAGCGTCGACGACGAAGGCGCCGCCGTCGAAGACGAGCTCGTCCTGGCCGCAGAGCTGGTTGACGAACAGGATCGGCCGTTTCGCGGACCGCGCCCGGGTGACCGCCGCCGCCTGGCGCTCGTCCGTCGCCGTGCGGCGATAGGGCGAGCCGTGGGGCGCGATGAGAATATCCGCGCCGAGGCCGGCGAGGGTCTCCGCGACCCCCGGCCGCCACATGTCCTCGCAGACCATGACGCCGATCGCGGCGCCCTTCAGCGGCAGCGCCGGCGCCGGCGTCTTGCCGGGGGTGAAGCAGCGCGGCTCGTCGAAGACGCCGTAATTCGGCAATTCGCGTTTCTGGGCGATGCGGAGGATCCAGCCGCCGCCGAGGACGACGGCCGCGTTGTAGACGCCGTCCTCGGTCCGCCACGGCGCGCCGATCACGACCGCCGGTCCGCCGTCGGACGTATCGCTTGCGAGCGCCTCGATCGCCGCCCGGCACTCGGCGGTGAAAGAGGGCTTCATGACGAGGTCTTCCGGCGGATAACCGGAGATGAAGAGTTCGGAAAAGACGACGAGGTCGGCGCCCGCCTCCGCGGCGGCCGCGCGCCAGGCCCGCGCCGTGTCGAGATTGAAGGCGACGTCGCCGATCCGCGGGGCGGTCTGGGCGACGGCGATCCTCAAGGCTGTGTCCTCGCTCGTCATCCGCCGGGCATATCCCCGTCCGTCCGCCCCGCCAATATCCGGCCTCAGGCGGCTTCCGGCTCGGCCGTCGCCTCAACGGCGCTGATGAAGGCGTCGCACACCCGGTGCGCCATCTCGTCGGTAAGGTAGGGGTGCATCGGAAGCGACATGATGCGGCTCGCGACGCTCTCGCAGACCTCGAGGCCCTCAGCCGGCGCGTACTCTTTGAAGGCGGCCATCTGGTGCAGGGGCTGCATGTAATAGACGGCGGTCGGCACCGCCGCCTCGCCCATCTTGGCGCGAACGGCGTCGCGATGTTCAATGCAGACGGAGTAATAGCCGTAGCCGTTCTCCGCGCCGCTCGGCAGCGCCTGCATCTGGGCGTAGTCCGCCAACCGCTCATTGTAGATGGCGGCGACGCGTTTTCGCTCGTCCAGCTCGTCATAGAATATTTCGAGCTTTTCGAGCACCACGGCGGCCTGGAAGGTGTCGAGGCGGCCGTTCATGCCGACACGGACGCTTTCGCGGCGCTGGGGGTCCGTGCCGTGCCAGCGGATCGACTCCATGATTTCCCGGTCGTCTTTGCTCTGAAGGAACGTCGCGCCGCCGTCGCCGTAACAGCCGAGGGCTTTGCCGGGAAAGAAACTGGTGCCGGTGATCGGCGCGAGGTTTCCGACCCACTTGTCGTTCAGCTTGCCGCCGAAGCTCTGGGCGCCGTCAGCGAAGAGGTGCATCCCCTCCTCCGCCGCGATTTTCGAGATGGCGTCATAGTCCGCCGGCGCGCCGAAGAGATCGACGGCGCAGATCGCGGCGGGGCGAAGGCGCCCTTCGGCCTTCACCTCGTCGATCTTCGCGCGCAGATCGTCCGGGTCCATATTGAACGTTTCCGGATCGATGTCGACGAAGACCGGCGTCGCGCCGGCGAGAAGCACCGCGTTCGCCGTCGCGTTGTAGGTGAATGCAGGGATGAACGCCGCGTCCTCGCGCGTGAGGCCCCTCGCCATCATCGGGATGATGAGGGCGTCGGTGCCGCTTGCGCAGGCGACGACTTCCGCAGCGCCGGTTTTCTCGGCGAGCTTTTGCTCCAGCTCCTCAATTTCCGGACCTGCGATGTAACGCCCGTGATCGAGGACGGCTTTCAGACGCGCCTCGATCCGCTCGCGGATGCGCTTCTGCTGGGCCTTCAGATCGATGAACGCGATCGGTTCGAGGATCTCAACTTCGTCGCTGCGGGAAGCCATGGCGTCCTCCTTATTCTTGACAGGGAATGTTCAGCGTGGCTCAGGCCGACGCCGCTTCGATGGCGAGGGCGAGAGCGAGGGCGCGGCGCCCGGCGCCCCCGGACACGATCGGCGCCTCGTCCTTCGCGACGGCCGCAAGGAACATCTCCGTTCCGTAGGCGAGCGGATCGCGCATGGAGAGGGGCGCGTCGTCGTCGCCGAAGGCGCGCTTCAACGGTTCCGGCGTCGTGTTCGTCACCTCGCGGGTCATGAAATCGATTAGTATCTCCCCGTCCGGATAGACGAGGCGCATGTCGCGGGTGCGGGCGTCCGCAATGCGGCTCGCCTCGAGAACGACCTCCGCGCCGTCGAAGGAGAGCTCGGCCCGCGTCCGGTCCGGGTGCGGACCGTGGGCGATCTTCCGCTCCGCTTTCACCGCGCGCGGCTCGGCGCCGACGAGCTGCACGGCGAGATCGAGATCGTGGATCATCAGGTCCATAACGACCGAGACGTCCGTCCCCCGCTCTGAATAGGGGCCGAGGCGGCGACTTTCGATGCGGGTCGGCGGCGTCGACCGGCCGATCACACCGATGGCGTCGAACACGTAGCGCTCCTGGTGGCCGACCTGCAGGACGAGCCGGCTCTCCGCGGCCGCGGCGATGAGCGCGTCCGCCTCGGCGAGGTCGAGGGCGATGGGTTTTTCCACCAGAACGTGCTTGCCGGCGGCGAGCGCCGACGCGGCGAGGCTCCCGTGCGCCTTCGCCGGCGCGGCGACGGTGACGGCGTCCACCTGCTCGAAAAAAACGTCGAGATCCGTCGTCGCGACGCAGCCGTGCCTGTCGGCGAGCGCCTTCGCGCGCTCCTCGTCGAGATCGAACACGGCCGTCAGCACGGCCCGCTCGCTCTCGGCGTATTTGTTCGCGTGATAGCCGCCGAAAACGCCTGCGCCCATCACCCCAGCCCGAATGCCGCCCAACGTCTGATCCTCATGAGGCTTGTAATTGTGCAGCGCATCCCATGCACGCGTGCGCCGTCCCGCACAACGCGGCGCCGCGCCCGCCAGGGTCAAACTTTCTTTCCGGGTGTTACCCGGGTCCGTGCAGCAACTCCTCCCCCGCTCGCGGGGGAGGTGGGCGGCGCGATAGCGTCGGTCGGAGGGGGCGGCGATATTCGACGTTCAGGACCGGCCCACTCCGTCGGCTTCGCCGACACCTGGGAGTTCTTTTCAAAGCTTGGACTGCCGGATCGCGAACGCGATCCTCCAGGCGATGCAGAACCGTTTCCAGCACGCCGTCCAGATTGACGAACACCTCGGTGTTCCAGAAGCGGACGACGTCGAAGCCCCGTTGGATGAGAAACCGGTCGCGCGCCTCGTCGCGGACAGGCGCGTTGCCTCGACCGTGCTGGTCTCCGTCCAACTCAATGACAAGCATCGCCTCCAGACAGGCGAAGTCGGCGATATATGGGCCGACCGTATGCTGACGACGAACCCGATAACCCGCGAGCCGCCCGTTTTTTACACGGCTCCAAAAAAGAGCTTCGGCCGGCGGCATCGCAGCCCGCAGGCGCCGTGCGCTGGCGTGAGGCTTTCGCATGGAACGCTCAGGCCGCCGCCAGCGCCCGTTCTTTTTTGAGGCCTTCGGCGATGAGAAACGCCAGCTCCAGCGCCTGGGTGGCGTTGAGGCGGGGGTCGCAGTGGGTGTGGTAGCGCGAGGCGAGCTGTTCTTCGGTGATCGCCTGGGCGCCGCCGAGGCATTCGGTGACGTCCAGGCGATCACCGAAGAACAGCTCGCCTCGCGCTACCACACCCACTGCGACCCCCGCCTCAACGCCACCCAGGCGCTGGAGCTGGCGTTTCTCATCGCCGAAGGCCTCAAAAAAGAACGGG
>JBCBJX010000132.1:0-5231 GCA_038522735.1 Pseudomonadota bacterium | reverse complement strand
GCGCCAAGCGGCAATCTGGCTAACTGATCACGCCTACAGGAGATAAAGGACATTATCTCCTGTTTCGGGGCGCACGACGAAGCCCGCTCTGAGGCGGGCTGTTTGCGACTGGATCTCAGTCTTTTTCGGCGTAACGAACGCGCTCACCCTGCCGAGGCTTGCTCAAGTTGCTGATCAGCCATGTGAAAAGTAAGCGCGGAAGCTGTCGGTGTAGACGACGCTGTCAGGCTGCACTTTGCAGGCGATAATGGGGATCAGCGTGTCGGACTTCGTTTCCTTCACCGGCAGGACGAAGACGCGACCGCCCCGCTTGAGAAGCCCGAACACGGGAACCTTTCCCGCTGCGCCGCGACCGCGCTTTCCCTTCCGTACGCCGCCGAAATAGCTCTCGTCGACTTCGATCTCGCCAGCCAGTTCGGCGGCCTCCTCGGCCAGCCGATCGGAGATGACCACCCTCAGCCGATGATAGAAGTGCGTCGCCGTGATCTTGTTCACCCCGACCAGCAGACAGGCTGTTCGAGCAGGCGTCCCGGCGACGAAGTGCTCCACCAGCTTGTTCGTCTCAATATGCGAAAGTTTTGAATGCTTTAGCCGCATCAGCCAACCGTAGGAGCGTTAATCTCCTAGGTCAGCCCCGCAGCTTATTATCGAGGTTGCGCCCCAGCGGGTCGTCGTGGTCGTAAGCGAACGGCCGCTCGTCGTTCCACGGACCCGGTTGGTAAAGAACGGTGCGGACCGCAGCGATCTTGCGTGAGGGCGGGGCGGCGGTGCCGGCCATGCTGGACGCGGCGGCGGCGAGAGCTTCTACCGCCTCGCGCGTTTCTTCGGTCGGCGTACCCGGGTCTAAAAGTTGGTCTACGGCCAATTTAACTGAAAGATAGTTGTCCGCATGTCGGTGGGCTAATGCTCTAATCTCACCTAACTCCGCCCCGACGCGGTAATCTTGGTAGTTACCGGACGCCTTTAAGTCTTTGGAGACTGCAGCGGGCGCTCTAAACGACGGAGCCACAATCAAAGATAAGAACAAGATAGCGAAAATATCGCTTATCATTACAAGCTCACCGACCACTTTCCAGTACTTTTGTTTTCTAATATTAGTAAGTTATCAGGATAATTTTCTGGCTCCTGAAAATAAATAGACGTTACCCCATCGGACATTATAATCTCAGCAGACCTTTTTTTATCGTAGAGAACGGTTTCAACTATGTGTTTCTCAAGTAATTGCAACAGTATGTCCGTATTTTCCCATCCTAAATCTTCTTTAGATATTTTTATCTCACCATGCGCAGATTTTTTTTTTCTTACAGTAACTATTCCTGCCGTAGAAAGTTCATAACTTTCTTTTCCAACATCAATTGAAAATACGATGCTTGCCACAGAAAAAGTGATTCGCTCCAATCTACCCCCTGATAATCGATCAAACACTAATCGCTCTTCTCTTCTTTCTTAAGATGAATATGACTTTTCTCATTTCGCTCTGCCTTGGACTCATTATTACGAAATTTTGATCCGTCTGTTTTGATTTGCTCTTTCGTTTCGTGGCGTTGCGTCACAACGCGTGGCCCTTTGTCAGGCCCGCCCCTCGCTTGTCCGTCCATAACGCGGACATCCATGGCGGCGTCTTTACCCGGAACGCCTTTGTGTATGGATCCGACTTCTGCAGTCTCGGGCGTCGGTTCGCCCTTAAAACCAGCTCCATCCAATTCGGCGCGGGCGCCTGCTGCGTTCCCACGTACGGCGGTTCCGTTCGCGTCGACGACGAAATCCGTACCGCGCGCGGCTGTAGTTAGCGCCCGGGCTCCGGCTCCAGCGAGGATGACGTCTTCTGGTCCCGGGACAAAGACCGACGCTACGGCAATCCCGCCGATCGCAACGGCTTTTAGTTGTTGCACATTTGATTGGTGCTGCGCTCTCGCCGTTCCCGGAAAACTGAGGACGGCTGCCTGACGGCCGTCGGGATCGATATGATTTATAGGATCGTTATGAACGTATGCGTAGAGATTGAGTTGGTCGAGATACCCGACGGGATCAGCCGTGAGAAATTTTGCCTGAGCCGTACTCGCAGCGAACGTTGTCGAAAGCGCCGCCAATAACGCAATGATTTTGATAATAAAGTTTGCCATTGCTCAAAATTCCCCCTGCACCGATAATTTTCGAATTTACCACACCATGGGTTGTCGCGCGAGTCTCGTTAGGCGTTTTCTCGTAAAAAGGGCGGATCAATCAGCTGATCGCGCCCCATCCCGGAAGCATCTCCGTCGTCCGGTCGGCGGCGGACAAGCAGGATTGTTCGTGTCTGAATTCTGTTACGCTCACGCAAGACGTGCGACTGGGCAAATCAACTCGACGATGAATTTCCAACAATGATAGTTGTGCTTACCGCTTACTTAGGCTCACCCACCCTCCACCAACCCCGCCCCCTCGCGCCGTTTGTCCGCGCCCCATGCAATCCCGTCAGGCCCCAGAACAAACCCGTTGACGCCGCTGGTGAGCGCCCGGTTCGAAACGTCATACCCGTAGGCTTCGAGGCCGGCGATGGTCTCCGGCGGGGTCGCGCCCGTCTCCACGAGGACGCCGCCGCGGGGGACGACGATGTTGGGGGCGTCGATGGCGGTTTGCAGGTCCATGCCCCAGTCGGACCAGGCGACGAGCGTTTTTAAGACGTACCCGATGATGGCGGGGCCGCCGGGGGAGCCGAAGGCGGCGACGGGGGCGCCCGTTTCGCCGTCGAACACGATGACCGGCGACATGGAGGAGCGGGGGCGCTTGCGGGGGCCGACGGCGTTCGCCACGGGCTTTCCGTCCTTCTCCGGCCGGAAGGAGAAATCCGTCAGCTGATTGTTGAGCATGAACCCGCCGGCCATCGTGTGGCTGCCGAAGGCGAATTCGACCGTGGTGGTCATGGAGACGACGGTTCCGGCCCCGTCGATGATGGAGAAATGGCTGGTGGAGGGCGGCTCGGGGCTCTCGTCCTCCGCCATATCGGGCGTGACGCCGCCGGCGTATTCGGCGGGCTTCCCGGCGGGGGCGGTCTCCATGGCGGCCTCAAGCGAGATCAGTTCGGCCCGCGCCCGTCCGTATGCGGCGGACGCCATGCCTTCGACGATCGCGTCGGAGGCCGCGCCTTCGCCAGACTGTTTGTCCGGGTCCGCGAGATAAAGCGCGCGGTCGGCGTAGGCGAGGCGGCTCGCCTCCATGATGAGTGTCCAGCCCTCCGGGTCCGTCGGGCCGTACCGGGCGAGGTCGAAGTTTTCGAGGATAGCGAGGATGTTGAGGAGGGTCGCGCCGCCCGAAGACGGGGGCGTCATGGAGCAGATTTTCAGCATGCGGTAACGCCCGCAGACCGGATTGCGCTCGACGGGTTCGTAGGCGGCGACGTCTTCCAGCGTCATCCCGCCTGGATTGTCCGCCCCCGTCACGGCGTCGACGATCGCCCCGGCGATCTCGCCTTCATAGAACGCGCCTGCGCCGCCCTCCATGAGGGTGCGGAGGGTTTTCGCGTAGGCGGGATTGGTGAGGCGCGTTCCCTCGGCCTTCGGCGTTCCGTCGTCATTGTAGAAGTAAGCCGCGGCCGCGGGTTCTTCCTTCAGGCGCGGGATGCGGGTGAGGAGGCCGGCGAGGCGGGGGGAGACGACGAAGCCTTCTTCGGCGAGTTGCAGCGCCGGCTCGAACAGATCCGCCCACGGAAGCTTCCCGTACTGGGCGTGGGTCTCGCCTAGCATGGCGACGACGCCCGGCACGCCGACGGACCGCCCGCCGACGACGGCGTCATAGAACCCCATCGGCGTTCCGTCCTCTTTCAAGAAGAGATCCGGCCCGGCGGCGGCCGGCGCGATCTCCCGCCCGTCGAAGGCTTTGACTGTCCTCGCCTCCGCGTCCCACAGCATCATGAAGGCGCCGCCGCCGAGCCCTGAGGATTGGGGTTCCACCAGTCCGAGGACGGCCTGAACGGCGACGGCGGCGTCCACCGCCGAGCCGCCGCGTCGGAGCATCTCCATGCCGGCTTCGGCCGCGCGCACGTCCGCCGCGACGACCGCCATTTGCGCGGGGTTCGCCCCGGTTTGCGCCTCTATGCGCGGATTTGCTCCTTTTTGCTCCCCGGCTTTTTGCTCAGCTGCGGGGCGCGTGTCGCCGCCGCATCCGGCGAGGAGGAGGAGAAAGAGGGCGGGGATAACAAAAACGAGGCGACCCATGGCGCGGCGGCTCCCAGCGTGTAGCGTCCGTGGTTCGACCCTAGGATGCGTCTTCGCCCATGGAAACCAGGACCGCAGCGCCCCTTCGCCCCGGACCCCGCAACGCCCTCACCGACGTCGCGGGCCTCGCCGTCGGCTGCGCCGAGGACGCCGCCGTGCGGACGGGGGTGACGGTGATTTTGCCAGAAGAATCAGCGGTTTGCGCCGTCGATGTGCGCGGCGGCGGGCCGGGGACACGGGAGACGGACCTGCTCGCGGCGGACACGCTGGTGGAGAAAGTCGACGCCCTCGTTCTCGCGGGGGGGTCGGCCTACGGCCTCGCCGCGGCGGACGGGGTCGCGGCGGCGCTCGGCGCGGCCGGGCGGGGGTTTTCCCTGGTCCCGCGGCCGGGGGTCCCGCCGACGCCCATCGTCCCCGCCGCGATCCTCTACGACCTCGCGAACGGCGGGGACAAGTCCTGGGGCGCGGCGCCGCCCTATGAGCGGCTCGGGCGGCAAGCGCTTGAAACGATTGGGGAAACCGTGCCCCTCGGCGACGCCGGGGCGGGCTATGGCGCGATGGCCGGCCAGCTGAAAGGCGGGCAGGGCACGGCCTCGATAAAGTTGTCCGACGGCGGAACCGTCGCGGCGCTGGCTGCGGTGAACAGCTTCGGCTCGGTCCTCATGCCGGGGACGGACTGCTTCTGGGCCTCGCCCTTCGAGATCGACGGCGAGTTCGGCGGCGTTCGGCCGAAGAAAGATATCCCCCCCGCATCAGGCTTGCCGGACGACACGAAACTCGGCGCGGGCCCCCGCGAAAACACCACCATCGCCTGCGTCGCGACCGATATCGGCCTTGCGCCCGCCGAAGCCAAACGGGTCGCGATCATGGCCCAGGACGGGCTCTCCCGGGCGATCCGGCCCTGCCACGCGCCGACCGACGGGGACGTCGTCTTCTGTTTGTCCACGGGCGCGCGGCCTATGGAAGGATCAGCGGCGCTCGCAGTCCTTCAGATCGGAAACGCCGCCGCCGACTGCCTCGCCCGCGCCATCGCCCGCG
>JBCBJX010000131.1:0-5306 GCA_038522735.1 Pseudomonadota bacterium | reverse complement strand
GCCCGCGGCGTTCGCGACGCGATCGAGGCGGGGCTTTCAGACCTGCCGGGCGTGCGGGTCTGGGGCGCGGATGCTAATCGCCTCCCCGGAACGCTTGCTCTGACAGCGGAGGGTTTTTCTTCCGAAACGCAGGTGATGACCTGCGATCTCGGCGGCGTCGCCGTCTCTGCGGGGGCGGCCTGCTCCTCCGGCAAGGTCGCGCGCTCGGCCGTGCTGCAGGCGATGGGCGCAAGCGAGGAGGAGGCCGAATGCGGCCTCCGAGTCTCGGCCGGCTGGTCGAGCGAAGCTGAGGACGCGGACGCATTCCTCCAAGTCTGGCGCGCGGGATATGCGCGCGTCACGACGCGACGTAACCGCACGGCGGCCTGATCCGGGTCGTCGCGCAGCATAAATTATTGGTGTGGAAATTAAAGGTTGGAGCGGTCGAATATGGCGGCTGTAGAAGAGACGATAGAAACGGCGAGAAGCCTCGAAACGTATAAATACGGTTTCGTGACGGATCTGGAATCGGACAAGGCCCCGAAAGGCCTTTCCGAGGATACGGTCCGGTTCATTTCCGCGAAAAAACGCGAACCGGAATGGATGCTCGAATGGCGGCTGGAAGCCTTCCGGCGCTGGTTGCAGATGGCGGAGCCCGACTGGGCGATGGTCTCCTATCCGCCCATCGACTATCAGGACGCGTATTACTATGCGGCGCCGAAAAACATCGAAGGCCCGAAGAGCCTCGACGAGGTCGACCCGGAGCTTCTACGAACCTATGAAAAGCTCGGCATTCCCCTGAAAGAGCAGGAGATTCTCGCCGGCGTGCGCAAGGCCGGCGAGCCGAGCGAACTCGATGACGGCCGCGAGGAGGGCGACAAGCCCCGCGTCGCCGTGGACGCGGTGTTCGACAGCGTCTCCGTCGCGACCACCTTCCGCAAGGAGCTCGAAAAAGCCGGCGTCATCTTCATGTCGATCTCCGAGGCGATCCGCGAGCACCCGGCGCTGGTGAAGAAATACCTCGGCACCGTCGTGCCGCCGACGGACAATTATTTCGCGACCCTTAACTGCGCGGTCTTCTCCGACGGCACGTTCGTCTATGTGCCGGAGGGCGTGCGATGCCCGATGGAGCTGTCGACTTACTTTCGCATCAACGAACAGAACACGGGCCAGTTTGAGCGCACCCTGATCGTCGCCGCGCCGGGCGCTTACGTCTCCTATCTCGAAGGCTGCACGGCGCCGATGCGCGACGAAAACCAGCTGCACGCGGCGGTCGTCGAACTGGTCGCCGAGGATGAGGCGGAGATCAAATATTCGACCGTCCAGAACTGGTATCCGGGCGACAAGGACGGCAAGGGCGGCATCTACAACTTCGTCACCAAGCGCGCCGACTGCCGTGGCGTCAATTCGAAAGTCTCCTGGACCCAGGTCGAGACGGGCTCGGCGGTGACGTGGAAGTACCCCTCCTGCGTTCTCAAGGGGGAAGGGTCCCAGGGCGAATTCTATTCGATCGCCATCACCAACAATTATCAGCAGGCCGACACGGGCACCAAGATGATCCACCTCGGCAAGAACACGAAGTCGCGGATCGTCGCCAAAGGCATCTCGGCCGGGAAATCCAACTCGACTTATCGCGGGCTCGTCAGCGTGGGTCGCAAAGCCGAGGGCGTGCGAAATTTCACCCAGTGCGACTCGCTTCTCATCGGCGACCAGTGCGGGGCTCACACGGTGCCCTATATCGAAAGCAAGAACCCGCGCGCGATCATCGAGCATGAGGCGACGACCTCGAAACTCTCCGAGGATCAACTGTTCTACGTCCAGCAACGCGGCCTCGACGAGGAAGAAGCCGTCGCCCTCCTCGTCAACGGCTTCTGCCGCGAGGTCCTGCAGGAGCTTCCGATGGAGTTCGCCGTCGAGGCCCAGAAGCTCGTGGCGGTGAGCCTTGAGGGGAGCGTCGGGTAGGGATGAACCGCTCCGGCTTTCGCATGTTCGAGGGCGTCGCCGGCTCGGGTCCCGGCTGGCGGTTCGCGCGGCCGTCGGACCTCAAGGACGCCGACGCGATCATCGACGAGGAGCTGGAGCGGCTGATGGATGCGCGGCCGGCGGGCAAGCTCGGCGCTCTCGACGCGACCCTGAAGATCGCATTTTTCCTCGGGTTTGCGATCGTCCCGGGCTTGTTCGTCTCGCTGGCGATCCCGAGCTGGCAGGAAGGCGAAGCGCTGGGGCTCGTCGTCCTCATGATGGCCGCCGCAGCCGGCGGCGTTTGGGCCATCGGCCGGGCGGCGGAGAGAAGTTTCATCGACGCTGCGGAAAAGCTCGGATTTCGGGCCGAACGGGCGAAAGAATTTTATCGTGCGCGCCGCGAGCCGGCGCAGGGAGAATAGAGCATGCTGACGATCGACAGTCTCCGCGTTTCCGTAGGCGGAAAAGAGATATTGAAAGGGCTCACCCTCGACGTGCCGGCTGGCGAGGTGCACGCCGTCATGGGGCCGAACGGGGCGGGGAAATCCACACTCGGCTACGCGATCGCGGGACGCGAAAATTATGAGGCGGCCGCGGGCGACATCCGGCTCGGCGGTGAAAGCCTGATGCATCTCGGCCCGGACGAGCGCTCCGCCAAAGGCGTCTTTCTGTCGTTTCAGCACCCGCTCGAGATTCCGGGCGTCGCGACGATGACGTTTCTGCGCACCGCCCTCAACGCCCAGAAAAAGGCCCGCGGCGAGGACGAGGTGTCGGCGGCTGACTTCCTGCGGATCATCCGGGAGAAGGCCAAAGCCCTCGGGCTGTCCGACGACAAGCTGAAGCGGCCGTTCAATGTCGGGTTCTCCGGCGGCGAGCGGAAACGTCTTGAAATCCTGCAGATGAGCCTCTTCGAGCCGAAACTTTCCGTGCTCGATGAAACAGATTCCGGCCTCGACATCGACGCCCTGAAACAGGTCGCAGAAGGCGTGAACGCCCTGCGCGCCCCGGACCGGGCGATGCTCGTCATCACCCACTATCAGCGCCTTCTCGACTATCTGAAGCCGGACGCCGTCCATATCCTCGCCGACGGCCGGATCGTGAAATCGGGCGGCCCGGAGCTCGCCGAAGAGCTTGAGGAAACGGGCTACGAGGCCTTCACGTCGGAGGCGGCCTGATGTCCGTCGATCGCAATCTGACGCCTGCGGAGGAAAGTCTGAGCGTGCTCTTTGAAAAGAGCTTTGCAGGCGAGCCGCTGCGCGCGTCCGCCATCGAGGCGTTCCGCCATCGCGGCCTGCCGACCAAGCGGGTCGAAGACTGGAAATGGACCGACCTCCGCGGAACCCTGCGCGAGGCGCTGGAGCCCGCCCCTGCGAACGATGACGACGCGCCGGCGCGCACGCTCTTCGCGGACCTCGCCGGACCGGAAATCCTGATCGAGAACGGCCGGGCGCGCCTTGCAGGCTCTTATGTCGGCTCCGGTTTCTCCGTCGTCGCGAACGGCGGCGATGTGGACGCGCCGGGGCGTGACGGGGCCGTCGCGCTTCTCAATCGCGCCCAGGCGACCGACGGCGTCACCATCCGCATAGATCGCGGCGCCAAACTCGAGCAGCCGATCGTGGTCCGGCGCCGGGCGAGCACGGACGGCGCCGTTCATGTGCGCTCGAAGGTCAGGGTCGGCGCCGGGGCTGAGGCGACGATCATCGAAATCGACGAGGTCGAGACCGGCGGAGCGTTCATCAATCTCTATACAGATGTTGAAATCGAAGCGGGCGCGACGCTCCGGCGCTATGTTGCCGAGCGGCTCGACGAGGGCGCCGTGCTGGCGGACATCCTCGCCGCCGATATCGACGCGCGCGGCGTTTTCGAGCAGGCGGTCCTCACCGCCGGCGCCCGGCTCGTCCGGCGCGAGACGCATATCGACCTCGCTGGGGCCGGCGCCGCCTGCCGTCTCGCTTCGGCCGTTCTCGCCGGTCAAAAACAGCATGCGGACTTAACGAGCGTCGTGCGCCACATCGCGCCCGGCTGCGAGACGCGCCAGCAGCACCGCGCCGTCCTCGCGGACGCCGCCCGCGGGGTCTTCCAGGGCAAGATCAAGGTCGAGCGCGACGCCCAGAAGACCGACGGGCGGATGGCGGCGCACGCGCTCCTCCTCAGCGACACGGCCGAGGCGAACGCCAAGCCGGAGCTTGAAATTTACGCCGACGACGTCGAGTGCGCCCACGGCGCGACCGTCGGCGCCCTCGATGCGGACGCGCTTTTCTATATGCGCTCCCGCGGGCTGTCGGAACGCGAGGCGCAAGCCCTCCTTATCGACGCCTTCCTCGCCGAGGCTTTCGAGATGATTACGGACGAAGACGTGCGCGCCGGGTTCGAGCGCTTAGCTGCGAGCCTGCGGGAGGGAGGCGGCGCATGAGCTACGACGTCGACGCCGTCCGCGCCGAGTTCCCCATCCTCTCGCGCGAAGTGCAGGGGCGCCCGCTCGCCTATCTCGACAACGCCGCTTCGGCGCAGAAGCCGCGGGCGGTGATCGAGGCGATGAGCGCTGCGATGGAGGGCGAGTACGCGAACGTCCACCGCGGGCTCCACACCCTCGCGAACGAGACGACCGAGCGGTTCGAGCGGGCGCGCAAGACCGTCGCCCGGTTCCTGAACGCACCGTCGACGGACGAGATCGTCTTCACCTCCGGCGGCACCGACGCCATGAACCTCGTCGCGGGGGCGCTCGGCGCGGCCGAAGGCGAGATCGGGATCGGGGAGGGCGACGAGATCGTCCTCTCGGTGATGGAGCACCACTCGAATATCGTGCCCTGGCATCTCCTCCGGGAGCGCAACGGCGCGGTCCTCAAATGGATCGACGTAGACGCCGACGGGCGGATCGATCTCGACGCCCTCGACGCGCTGATGACCGATCGCACGAAGCTCGTTGCGATCACCCATGTCTCCAACGTCCTCGGCGCCCGCTCGCCGGTGAAGGAGATCGCCAGGACCGTCCATGATCGCGGCGCGCTTCTCTTCGTCGACGGCTGCCAGGGCGCCGTGCACGGACGGGTGGACGTGCAGGACCTGGACTGCGATTTCTACGTCGTCACCGCCCACAAGCTCTACGGGCCCACCGGCGTCGGCGCGCTCTACGGCAAGCGGGACGTCCTCGCCCAGCTCCCCCCCTTCAAGGGCGGCGGCGAGATGATCGACGTCGTGGAGAAAACCCGCGTCACCTATAACGATCCGCCGCACCGGTTCGAGGCGGGGACGCCGCCGATCCTCGAAGCGATCGGCTTCGGCGCGGCTCTTGAATGGATGGAGGCCCGGGGCGTTAAGGCGATCGCCGAGCATGAGGCGGGCGTCCTCGCCTACGCGAACGAGCG
>JBCBJX010000130.1:0-5661 GCA_038522735.1 Pseudomonadota bacterium | reverse complement strand
CGACAAACCCGCCCGCAGCACCGCGGCGCCGGGCGAGAGCCTCGCGGTCGGGCTGCAGGGGGGCGGCGCGTTCGGCTCCTATTCCTGGGGCGTGCTCGACTATCTCCTGGCGGAGACCGAGGCGAACTTCGCCGTCCTCACCGGCGCGTCCGCCGGCGCGCTCAACGCGGCGGTCTTCGCGAGCGGCTACGCCGCCGGCGGCCGCGACGGCGCGCGCCGGGCGCTGCTCGCCGTCTGGGACGACGTCCTGAAAACCGCCCGCTCCGAGGCGCCCGGCGCCGCAGCCGCGTTCGCCGCCTCGCGCTTCGCCTCCATGTTCGGGCCCGAACAGCGCATGCGGCTCTCCATGGAGCCGATGCGGCGGATCATCGAGCGCCATGTCGATTTCGACGCCGTCGCCCGCGGACCGGTCCCGGTCTTTATCAGCGCCGTCCGGGTGCGGGACTGGGAGCCGCGGATCTTTACTGGCGCGAACATCACCGCTGACGTGGTCGCCGCCTCGTGCTGCCTGCCGGCCTTTCATGAAGACGTGCGCGTCGACGGCGAGCCGCACTGGGACGGCGGCTATGCGGCGAACCCGCCCCTGCCGCCCCTGAAACGCGGCCGCCGACGGCTCGTCGTCGCCCTGACGCCGCCGCGGCCCGGCGCGGAGCCGGCGACGCAGGAGACCGCCGCCAGCGCCGTCCGCCCAGCCCACTTCTCCGCGCCCTTTGCGCAAGATCTTGCACGGCTGAAGACCTGGACGCCCGAGATCATCGACGCGACGCCGCATCTTCCAGCCTTCCGCCAGGCGGGCGCGCCGACCCGCCGCCTCCTCGACAGGCTGTTCGCATGCGGACGGGCCGACGCGGCGCGCTGGGCCGCGACATCTGCCCGCGCCGCGGAATAGCGCTGCATTCCGCGCTTCGCCCGCCGCTTTCCTGCGGGTAGCGTGCGGTCATGTTGGATTTTTCAAAGCCCCGCATGACGCCCGTCGGCGGCGTCGACCTCGCCGTCTATGAAACCGGTCCCGCGGACGGGCCGACAGTTCTGTGCGTCCACGGATGGCCGGAGCTCGCCTATTCCTGGAAGCGGCTGATGACGGACCTTGCGGCGGCGGGATACCGCGCCGTCGCCTTCGACCTGCCGGGCTACGGACGGTCCGGCGCGCCTGCGGCCGTCGAGGCCTGGTCCTCCGACGCGATCGCCGACCTGATCGCCGGGCTGATCGACGAGCTGGGCCTCGGAAAGCCCGTCCTCTGCGGCCATGACTGGGGCGGCGCGGTCGTCTGGCGCGCCGGCCAGCGGCATGCAGAGAAACTTGCAGGGATCATCGCCGTCTGCACCGCCCACCACGCCCGCCCGCCGGCGGACCCGATCGCGATCTGGCGCAAGCGGATCGGCGAGGACCACTACATCCTCCGCTTTCAGGAGGAAGGCCCGCCCGAAGCGCGCCTCGAGCGCGACATGGAGCATACGCTCCGTTTCATCTTCCAGAAGCCGGCGAAAGCCGAGACGATCGCAAAGCGCGGCGGCGACCTCCTGCGCGTCCTCGACCATATGGAAGCGTCCGGCCCGGTCCCCGACGGGCGGATCGTGATGGGCCCGGAGGATCTCGCCGTCTATGTCGAGGCGTTCTCGCGCAATGGCATGGGGAAAGCGCTCAATCTCTACCGCAACATCACCCGCAACTGGGAGGATCAGGCGGCCTACTCGGACGTCATCGACCTCCCGGCCCTGATGATCTCCGCCGACCGGGACGTGATGCTTCCCCCTTCGGCCGCCGACGGGCTGGAGCGGCTGGTCCCGCGGGTTGAAAAACACGTGCTCGAAGGCGTCGGCCACTGGGTGCAGTACGAGGCGCCTGACGATCTCTCACGGCTCTCCCTCGACTGGCTGCGGCGGACCTTTCCTGCGCACTGACGTCTCGCCGCCATCCTTCGAGACGCGGGGAACGGCGCCGGCCGTGAAAACCCCCTGAGAAACCGTTCTCAATTCGAGACGGTTTGTTATGAAAACGTATTGAAATCAGCGCTAACCCCTTGCAAAAGCGCGCCGATCGCGACCCCGGCGTGCGATTGAGGGAGCCCGCCATGATCCGTTTCGCCGCCGTCTCGGCCGCTGCATTTCTCGCCGCCAGCCCCGCCTTCGCGGGCGACCGCTTCGCCGTCTCCGGCTCCGTCGGAACCCTCGGCGGACAACTTCAGGCCCATTACAAGGTGAACAGCCTCCTCTCCCTGCGCGGCGGCTATAACTACGCCGAGGGCGAGTTCGACGAGACCTATGAAGAGATCGATTACACGGTGGACGCGGATCTTTCGGGCGCTCTCTTCGCCGCCGACCTCCACCCCTTCGGCAACGGCTTCGTACTCTCGGCGGGCGTTCATCTCGCCGACAAAACCCTTGGCCTCGACGGACGGCCGAGCGAGCCGGTCGAGATCGGCGACACGACTTATACGCCGGCCGAAATCGGGACGCTGCGCGGCGACGCCGATCTCGGCGGAACGTCGCCCTATCTCGGCTTCGGCTGGAACGGCGCCTTCTCCGGCGGCCGCATCGGCCTCACCGCCATGGCGGGCGCGCTCATTCTGGACGATCCGACGGTGGAACTGACCGCCAGCGGGCCGATCGCCTCGGACCCGACCTTCGCAGACGATCTTGAGCAGGAAGAACAGAACCTGCAGGACGATATCGACGAGTTGCCGTTTTACCCTGTGCTGAATATCGGGATCGTGGTTCGGTTCTAGCCCGGTTTATCCGCTCACCCCGGCGAAGGCCGGGGCCTCTATCGACGGGCCCCGAACTGGCGGCGGGAGGTCCCGGCTTTCGCCGGGATGAGCGGGTGCGATGGGTTAAACCGCCGCGCAAACAGCCTCGATCAGCCGTTTCGAGCGGGGATCGCCCATCAGATAAGCGTCCATCCGTGCCGGGACGAACCCGACTGCGAGACGTCGGTCGGGGTCGGCGAAGGCGCAGGCGCCGCCGAAGCCTGAATGGCCCACGGTTCGCTCGCCCGGCCCGTAGACGCCGTCCGAATTTACCTGCAGGCCCGCAGCCCACGTCAGATCGAAAGGGAGAACGAGGTCCGGGCCGCTGGCGCGCGGTTTCGTCAACGCCGAGAGCGTTTCCTCGCCGAGAAACCGCTCGCCCCGGAACATCCCGCCCGCCGCGATGATAGAGAGGAGCTCGGCGAAAGAACGCGCGTCGGCGTGCATGTTCGCCGCCGGCAGCTCCGCCGCCATCCACGCCTGCCGGTCGACGCCCGCCGGGCTCGACCAGGGCTGGAGGAACGCCGCTTTCTTCACCTCGTTCATCGGGCCGAGATCAGGCGCGCGCTTCGGCTTCGGCATATAAGCGGCGCGGGCGATCTCATCGGGCGTCATCCCGCAATAGAGGGAGAGGTCCGGAAACCGGCGGCGGAGCGCGGCGCCGATGCTTTCGTCCGTCGTGCGGCGGAGGAGCTCGTTCGCGATAATCCCGACCGTCTGCGGATGATAGCCGTGGGCTTCGCGCGGCGGAAAGAGCGGCGCCTGCCCCGCGAGGCGCGCCGCGATCGCGTCGTGGTCGAGCCATTCGCGCGCTTCCATCGGCTCCGAGACGCCCGAGAGCCCGGCCTGGTGCGACAGCGCCTCGGCGACGGTGACGGCGGCTTTTCCGTGGGCGGCGAACTCTGGCCAGTAGTTGGCGACCGGCGCCTCGTAATCGAGCGCGCCCTCCTCGACCGCTTTCGCGATGAGGATCGCCGTCGCCGCCTTGCCGGTCGAATAGACGCCCGCGATCGTCTCCTCAGCCCACGGTCGTTCGCGCGGCTTGTCGGACCACCCGGCCCGGAGATCGACGACGACCTCCCCGTCGACGGCGACGGCGAAGGCGCCGCCCTGCTCGTCGGCGAAAACCTCCGCGAATGCGTCCTTCACCCCGGCGAAGGCGGGGCGCGCGGTTCCTGAAACGGGCGCATCGGTCATCGGGCGGCTCCAGTGTGCGACAGCGTCCCGCATAGGCGCGCGGGAGGCGAGGGCCAAGAGCGCGTGGCGCCCGCCGCCCTTGCGCGGGGCGCGCGGTCGGCGCTTCTCTCCCGGCGACGAGGAGAGCCTGCGTGTCCGACCACAAAGCCCCGCCCGCCGATCCGCGCAGTCATGCGGGCTCCGGCGTCGAGCCGCCGCCCTATCGAGGCGATATGGAAGGCCCCGCCCTTCCCGCCGACGAGGCCGCGCGGCGGCGCCGTCGCGTCGCCTTCGCAGTGTTGCTGACCGGGACCGTTTGTCTCGGCATGGGGCAGACGATCGTTTTCGCCGCCCTGCCGCCGGTCGCGCGCACGATCGGCCTCTCGGAGTTGCAGACCGGCGCGATTTTCTCCGTATCCGCCGTCATGTGGGTCGTCTTCTCGCCGATCTGGGGGAGCCTTTCGGACCGGGTCGGACGGCGGCCGATCATCCTGATGGGGCTCGCAGGCTTCACGGTCTCCCTCGTCATGTTCACCGCCGCGATCCGGCTCGGCGTCTCCGGCTGGGGGACGCCCCTCGCCGTTTACGCGCTGATGATCGCGACCCGGTGTGTTTACGGGGCGATCGGCTCCGGCGCGCCGGCGGCGAGCCAGGCCTATCTCGCCGACAGGACGTCGCCGGAGGAGCGCACCGGCGCCCTCGCCGGCTTCACCGCCGCTTTCGGCTTCGGGCAGATGCTGGGGCCGGGGTTCGCGTCCGCCGTCGCCGTGTTCGGACTGCTCGCGCCCTTCCACGCCATGGCGGTCGTCGGCGCGCTTGTCGCCGGCTTCGTCTTCGCGCGCCTGCCGGAAAAATCGCCGCCCCGTCGGCGCGAGCGCAAAGCCGGCCCCTCCGTTTCCGTCTTCGACCGGCGGGTGCGCGGATTTCTCGGCTATGCGTTCCTGACAGGGATCGTCATCGCCGTGCCGCTGCAGGCGACGGCGTTCTACATCATCGACCGGTTCGCCCTCGCCGAGGAAGCCGCCGCGCAGCTCGTCGGCGTCGCGCTGACGGCCTCGGCGATGGCGGCGCTTTTCTCGCAGCTCGTCCTCGTCCAGCGCTATCGCCTCGCGCCGCGGGACCTCATGCGATACGCGCCGCTGGTCGTCGCGCCGGCGCATATTCTCATCGCCATATCGCCAGCCTACGGACCTCTCGTTTTCGGGCTGATGGCGAGCGGGCTCGGCCTCGGCATGGCGCAGCCGGGGTTCGCGGGCGCGGCTTCCCTCGCGGTGGAACGGGACGAACAGGGCGCCGTCGCCGGGCTTTCAAACGGCGCCGGCGCGGCGGGCTTCGCGCTTTCGCCGTTCATTGCGTTCCCGCTCTACGACCTTGCGCCTTTCGCGCCCTTTCTCATGACGGCGAGCCTGATGGCCGGCCTCGCCCTCTTCGCCTGGCGCTCGCGCCATATCGCCGAGGCGACGCCCACAGAAAAAGCCGCAGGCTGAGGGCGGGCCTGCGGCTTCCTTCAGGAAGGACTTGTTAGTCCTTACTCGGCGGGCGACACCGCCGCGCCGTCGGCTGCGAAGCTGGTCGTCGGCTTCGGCTTGTCCTCGCCGTTCGTGCGGTCGACGGCGGTTTTCAGCGCCTCCAGCCGGGTGTCGAACACCTCGTCGGCCGGGATGCAGGCGCTGTCGCCGAGGGCGCAGAGAACCTCGCGAACTTCGTCCGACATGCTCGCGATATAGACGGCTTTCTT
>JBCBJX010000129.1:0-5699 GCA_038522735.1 Pseudomonadota bacterium | reverse complement strand
GATCTCGCCCGCCTCCGCCTCACGGTCTTTCGCGAGTGGCCCTATCTCTATCATGGCTCGGAAGCAGAGGAGGCGGAGTATCTCGCGGAACTGATGACGAGCGCGGACGCGATCTGCGTCGCCGCGCGGGACGGCTCTCGAATCGTCGGCGTCTCCACCGGCATGCCCCTGAAGGACGCTCACGGAGAGTTCCGCGAGCCTGTCGCCGCCTTCGGGCGGGATCCGGAGGACGTCTTCTATTGCGCCGAGAGCGTGCTTCTTCCGGAGTATCGCGGCGCCGGCCTCTATCGCGGTTTCTTCGAAGCGCGGGAGGACCGGGCCCGCGCCCTCGGCTGTCGGGAGGCGGTGTTCTGCGCCGTCGATCGGCCGCCGGACCATCCGCTGAGGCCGGCGGGCGCCCTGCCGCTCGATCCAGTCTGGCGGCGCTTCGGGTACGCGCCCGTCGACGGCCTCAAAATGCGCTTCCGCTGGACCGATGTCGGCGCGTCCGAAGAGACCGAGAAAACGCTTCAGGTCTGGGGAAAGGCGCTTTAGCGCGCCCGCCCTTTACCGGCGCGGGCGAACGCCGCAGCATGCAAGCGCCGCGGCTATGGAGCGCCCGATGGAGCTTTTGATCGTCGTCGGCGGCCTCGCGGTCGTCGGCGTTATTTTCGTCCTCGTTTACAACCGGATCGTCGCTTTGAACGAGCGGGCCGACCAGGCCTTCGCGGACGTCGACGTGCAGTTGAAGCAGCGCCATGACCTCGTCCCGAACCTCGTCGAGACGGTGAAAGGCTACGCCGCCCATGAAAAAGAGACCCTCGACGCGGTGATCTCGGCGCGGAACTCAGCGGTCGCCGCCAACGGGCCGGCGGCGCAGGGGGAGGCCGAAGGCGTCCTCGGCGCCGCCCTCGGCCGGCTCTTCGCCCTCGCCGAGGCCTATCCCGACCTCAAGGCGAACACGAACTTTCTGGAGCTGCAGCGCGAGCTTTCCGACATCGAGAACAAGCTCGCCGCCGCGCGGCGCTTCTTCAACAACGCAATCCAGGAGTTCAACACGTCCGTTCAGCAGATCCCCGGCGTCTTCGTCGCCCGCCTCGGCGGCTTCTCCCAGCGGGAGTTCTTCGAAATCCCGGAGGCGGCCCGCGCGACGGTGGAAGCGGCGCCCGAGGTGAAGTTCTGAGGACGGAGCGTGCCGCCGTCCTTCGCGACGCGGCTGCGTCGCTCCTCAGGACGAAGGTCGGTCGAAACCCGGCTTCATCCTGAGGAGCGAGGCGGAGCCCCGCATCGCGAAGGATGGGACGCACGCGCGGAGGTGTGAAGCGGCATGCGCGCCTACGGCCTGCAGACCCATATCTGGAACAACGCCTGGAAGTCCGTTCTGCTGCTGGCGGGCTTTCCCGTCTTGCTCTTCATGCTGACCTACGGGCTCGCCGCGCTCTACGAGGCGTATGCGGGCGCCGCGACGAGCACCGGGGAGGCGTTCGCCGACGCCGGCCGGCGATCGGTCGTCTTCGCGCCCTTTGTTCTCATCGGGGCGCTGATCTGGTTCGCCGTCGCCTATCTCGGCCACAACGCGATCATCAAGGCGTCGGTCGGCGCCCGGAGCGTCTCGCGCAAGGAGGAGCCTGAGCTCTATAACCTCCTTGAAAACCTCTCGATCGCTGCGGGGCGGACTATGCCGAAGCTCGCCATCATCGAGACCGACGCCCTCAACGCCTTCGCAAGCGGCGTCGATGACGGATCGTATACGGTGACGGTGACGCGCGGGCTCATGCGCTCGCTCGACAAGGCCGAGCTTGAAGCCGTGCTCGCCCACGAACTCACCCATATCGAGAACCGGGACGTCCGGCTGCTGATCGTCGCTGTCGTTTTCGTCGGCATCTTCGCCTTCATCGGCGAGCTCGCCTTCCGCTCGCTCTTCCGCGGCGGGATCCGGCTTTCCGGCGGCTCGGGCCGGCGGGGCGACAGCCGCGGGGCGGGCCTCCTCCTCATCGCCGCCCTTATCATGATCGCCATCGCCTACGGCACGGCGCTCCTCATCCGATTTTCCCTGTCGCGCCGCCGCGAGTACCTCGCCGACGCCGGCGCCGTCGATCTCACCCGCAATCCGGACGCCATGATCGGGGCGCTGGTGAAGATCTCCGGCCGCTCGGACTTCAACGCGCCGGAGGACGTCGCCCAGATGGCCGTCGAAAACACGGCGAAATTCGCCGGCGTCTTCGCGACCCACCCGCCGACTGAGAAACGGATCGAGGCGCTGGTCGCATTCGGCGGCGGCAGGCGGCCCGTAGCCGGGGGGCCCTGGTCGCAATGAGAGGCTTTGCCCGCGCGCGAAACCGTTTCATGCTGCAAGCGTGGCGTCAGACCATGCAGCAATCAGGGAGCGATCACGGTGGGCTGGATTTGCAAGAAATGCGGTGAGTTCTCCAACGACAATTCGATCGTGACCTGTCCGAATTGCGGGAACGTCCGCGACGGCGCGGCGGCTGCGAAGCCGGCGGCGAACGACGGGGCGGATTTCCCGTTCGAACCGGTGACGTCCGGCGGTCCCTATAAGTCGACGGGGCTTCAGAAGCTGGTCGGCAAGTATACTCTGTCCTATGGCGGGCCGAAGGACGTACCCGGCACCGGCTATGACGACGTCTGTCCCTGCCAGAAGCACGTCAATCCGGACATCGTCGCGGACAAGGTCGATATGTTCGCGAAGACGACCGACAAGACCCCGTCCGTGCCCGTGTTCCGAAACACCAACACCGGCAAGTTGACGATCCTCGGAGACGGTCACCACACGTTCGTTGCGGCGTTGAAGTCGGCGACCCCGGTGATCCTCTATCTCTTCGAAGCGAAGGCGTATTCGTCCATCGGCCACTCGAACTGGAAATCGTGCACGTACGAGAAGTTCGACGTTCAGGCCGCGGCGAAGACCGGCACGAAGATGACGTGAGGCGTCACCGCGCCCACGTCGCGAGCGCCGGAAACAGCGCGAGCAGGCCGAGCATCATGATCTGTACGGCGACGAACGGCAGTGCGCCACGGTAGATGTCCGTCGTTTTCACGCTCTCCGGCGCAACGCCGCGCAGGTAGAAAAGCGCGAAACCGAAGGGCGGCGTCAGGAACGACGTCTGCAGGTTCACCGCCATCATCACCCCGAGCCAGACCGGATCGACGCCCTGCGCGAGGAGCGGCGCGGCGACGAGAGGGACGACCACCAGCGTGATCTCGATGAAGTCGAGGAAAAATCCGAGAACAAACATCACCGCCATCACGGCGAGGAGGGCGCCCGCCGGGCCGCCCGGGACGGCGGCGAGAAGGTGCTCGACCCGCGCATCGCCGCCGAGGCCGCGAAAAACGAGTGAAAAGAGCGCCGCGCCGATCAGGATCGCAAAGACCATCGTTGTGGTGCGGAGGGTCTGCTCCGTTACTTCCGAGAGGGCGCTGGTTCTCAAGAGACAGAAAATGCTCGCGCCCAGTCCCGCGAGGGCGACGAGCGTTCCGGCGCCCGCGGCCAAGGCGAGCCCTCCCGTCGCGCCCTGCGGTCCCGCGAGCGCGCCGGCGGCGAGGGTCGCGATGAGGGCGGCCGCGCCGATGCGGATGAGCGTCTTTGACGGCCCGGCCGCCGTCCGATGCCCGGCGAGGAAGAGGGCCCCGACCGCGCCGACGGCGGCCGCTTCCGTCGGCGTCGCGACGCCGCCGAGGATCGATCCGAGGACCGCCACGATCAGAATAAGGGGCGCCGGGAGGGTTTTGAGGGCGGAGCGGAAGGCCTCGCGGCGGTCGCCGATCTCCGCCGCCGGAATGCAGGGCGCCGATGCGGGGCGCAGAAGCGCTGTTCCCATCACATAGGCGATGTAGAGGGCGACGAGGAGGAGCCCCGGCACGAGAGCGCCGGCGAAGAGGTCGCCGACCGTCACCGTTTCCGGCGCGAAGACGCCCCGGGAGAGCTGGGCTTTCTGATAGGCGTTGGAGATGACGTCCCCCAGAAGAATGATAACGATCGAGGGCGGAATGATCTGGCCGAGGGTGCCCGCGGCGGCGATGGAGCCGGTGGCGAGCGCCGGGTCGTAGCCGCGTTTCAGCATGACGGGGAGCGAGAGCAGCCCCATGGTGACGACCGTGGCGCCGACGATGCCCGTCGACGCGGCGAGGAGCGCGCCGACGACGATCACCGAGACGCCGAGCCCGCCCTGCAACGAGCCGAAAAGCTTCGCCATTTCATCGAGCAGCTCCTCGGCGATCTTCGCGCGTTCCAGCACCACGCCCATGAAGATGAAGAGCGGCACGGCGATCAGCACCTGATTGGTCGTCGCGCCGAATATTCGCTGTGGGTACGGAATAAGGTAGGAAAGCTCGAAAACGCCCATGGACCAGCCGATGAGAGCGAAGAGGAGCGCCGTCCCCGCGAGGGTGAAGGCGGCGGGGAACCCGGCGAGGAGCAGCGCGCAGACCGTCAGCACCAGAAGCACGTCGAGATAACCCGCCGCGATGCAGGCGCAGAAAGGAAGATCGGCGAGAACCTCGCTCACGCCGCGACCTCGTCTTCGCCCCGGAGGACGGCGACCGAGCGGTCGGCGAGGGCGACGCCCTGCAGCGCGACGAGGGCCGCAAAGAGGGGAATGAAGGTCTTCAACAGATAGATGAGGCCGAGGCCGGAGCCTTCGGCCGATCCCTCGCGCACCGCCCAGCTTTGCGCGACATACGGCCCGGCGGCGATCAGGATCGCCGCGCAGACGGGCGCGAGGAGAAGGTAGGCGCCCAGAAGATCAACCAGCGCCTTCGTCTTCTCGCTCATCACGCGCCGGAAAACATCGACCCGCACATGGGCTCCGACATGGAGAACGTATCCGGCCGCGAGGAGAAAGAGCCCCCCGTGCAGATAGACGATGATTTCCTGCATCCAGAGGAGCGAGATGTTGAAGACGTAGCGCAGGAGCACCACGCCCGCCTGCACCAGCACCATGGCGAGGGCGAACCATTTCACCGTTCGTCCGACCACAGTGTTTACGGACGAAATCGCGCCGGCGAGGCGGGACGACAGGCCCGGGGCCAGGCCGGCAAGCCGGGCGAGGGGCGCCGCGTAAAGCGCGAAGATGAGCGCCGCCGCGAGATTGAGGGCGTGTCCGGCCGGGTCGAGCACGTCTCAGAGCCCGAGCGCGTCGCGGCGCGCGGCGAGATAGGCTTCGTCGGCGATGGCGCTCCAGCCGGCGCCCGTCGCAAGAGAGCGCTTGAAGCTCTCATAAGTCCGCCCGGTGATGTCGTCCTCGGCGGCGGCTTCTTCGAGCACCGCCTGCGTCGCTTCGGCGAGCGCCTTCAGGACGTCCGCCGGCTGACGGCGCAGCTGCACGCCGTGCTCTTCGAGCAGCACTTTCAGCGCCTCGCCCGAATAGTGGGCGTACTGGGCGATCGAGCGATGGTTGGCCGCGCGGCAGGCGTTCTCGATGATCGATCTTTCCGCAAGCGTCAGATCTTCCCAGACGTCGAGGTTCATGCCGACGGTGAGCTGGGCGCCCGGCTCATGGATGCCGGGATAAAGATAGTACTTCGCCTGCGTATAGAAGCCGAACGCGAGATCGTTCCAGGGGCCGACCCATTCGGTCGCGTCGATCGTGCCGGACTGGAGCGCCTGAAAAAGCTCGCCCCCCGGGAGAGAGACGGCCGCAGCCCCGATCCGCCGCATGGCCTCGCCGCCGAGGCCGGGCATGCGGATCTTCAGGCCCTTC
>JBCBJX010000128.1:0-5742 GCA_038522735.1 Pseudomonadota bacterium | reverse complement strand
TCCGAGCCGAGGGCCATCACCGGCGGCAGGCCGATGCCGTGGGTCATGAGGCCGGCGACGATCCCGCCGGCCCCCGGACGCGCGAGCTCCTCCTGTGCGATGATCGCATGGAAGACGTCCGTCCCGTCGCCGACGCCGCCGAACTCCTCCGGATAGCCGAGGCCGATGAGGCCGACATCGACGGCCTTCTTGTGCAACTCGCGCGGAAAGCCGCCCGCCTCGTCCCACTCGTTCGCATAGGGTGCGATTTCGCGATCGACGAAGGCGCGCACGGTCGCGCGCCATTGGTCATGGTCCTCGCCCATCCGGGCGTTTGGAAGGCGGAGGCCGTCGAAGGAGAGAGGGTCGGTCATAGCCGGAAGGCTCGCGCCTCCCGGCTTCGACGTAAAGCGCCGCGCGCAGCGGTCTTAGACGGGCTCGGCGGCGGGGTCGGGCGCCGTCTCCCCCGCTTTCTTCGGCGCGAAGCGCTGGGTCACCGAATAGAAGACCGGCGTGAACACGAGGCCGAAGAACGTGACGCCGAGCATGCCGGAGAAGACCGCGACGCCGAGGGCGTTGCGCATCTCCGCGCCGGCGCCGGACGCGATCACCAGGGGGACGACGCCGAGGATGAAGGCGAAGGACGTCATGAGGATCGGCCGCAAGCGGAGCTTTGCGGCTTCGACAGCCGCCTCGAACCGGTTTTTCCCTTCGTCCTGCTGCTGCTTCGCGAACTCGACGATCAGGATGGCGTTCTTCGCTGCGAGGGCGATCAGCACGACGAACCCGATCTGGGTGAGGATGTTGTTCGACTGGCCGGCGATGTTCACGCCGGTGATCGCAGCGAGCAGGGTCATCGGCACGATGAGGATCACCGCGAACGGCATCGACAGGCTCTCGAACTGGGCGGCGAGCAGGAGGAAAACGAAGACGACGGCGAGGATGAAGACGACGCCCCCGGTCGATCCAGCTTCGCGCTGCTGATAGGCAAGCTCGGTCCACTCGAAGCTCATTCCGGGGGGCAGGATGTCCGCGGCGAGTTCCTCCATGCGCTCAAGCGCCTGCGCCGACGAGACGCCCGGCGCCGTCTCTCCCTGAACGGCGGCGGCGGGATAGAGGTTATGGCGGGGAACGCGGCTTGAGGCCGTCGTCATGCGCGCGCTTGCGACTGATTCAAGCGGAACCATATCGCCGAGCTCGTTGCGCGCGTAGAGCCGGCCGATATCGTCCGGCTCTTTCCGATAGGGCCCGTCCGCCTGCGCTGTGACGCGGAACGTCCGCCCAAGGAAATTGAAGTCATTGACGTACGCCGAGCCGAGATAGATTTCGAGCGCCTCGAACACGTTGCTGGCGGGCATCTGCATCTGTTCGGCTTTCTCCCGGTCGATGTCGAGATAGAGTTGCGGCGTCCCGACCTCGAAGAAGGTGAAGACGTTCTGCAGCATCGGGTCCTGGTTCGCGGCCTGAACGAGGTCCATAGACGCCTGCTGAAGGGTTCTGATGCCGACGCCCGACCGGTCCTGCACCATCATTTTGAAGCCGGAGCCGTTGCCGACGCCGCGCACCGGCGGCGGCGCGATCACGAGAACGAACGCCTCGGAGATGTTCTGCATGAGCGCGCCCTGCAGGCGCTGCTGGATCGTTCTGTAGTCGTCTCGATGGCCGAACTCCTCCAGCGGGAAGAAGATCGCGCCGGAGTTCGTGGCGTTGGTGAAAGTCGCGCCGTTGAACCCGGCGAACTCTGCGGCGTGGGCGACGCCTTCGACCTCGAGGCCAATTTCCGTCGCCTTCTTCACCACCGCGTCCGTCCGCGCGAGAGAGGCGCCCTGCGGCAGGTTCACGACGCCGATGAGATAGCCTTGATCCTGATCGGGAATAAAACCGCCGGGCGTCAGACGGAACTGGACGCCCGCGATTGCGATCAGCCCGACATAGACGGCCACCGCCACCGCGGCGACGCGCACGAGGCGGGAGACGAGCCCGCCGTAAAGCTTAGATAGGCGCTCGAAGCCGGCGTTGAAAACTTTGAAAAACCCGCCGAGCGGACCCTTCTCCGCCTCGCCCTCATGGGGCTTCAGGAGAATAGCCGCGAGCGCCGGGCTCAGTGTCAGCGAGACGATGAGCGAGATGATCGTCGCGCCGGCGATCGTCAGCGCGAACTGGCGGTAGAAGGCGCCCGATATTCCGGGCACGAACGCCGTCGGCGCGAACACCGCGACGAGCACGAGGGAAATCGCGATGAGAGCCCCGCCCACCTCGTCCATGGACCGTCGCGCGGCGTCCCGCGGCGAAAGGCCCTTGGCGAGGTTTCGTTCGACGTTCTCCACGACGACGATCGCGTCGTCGACGACGATGCCGATGGCGAGGACCAGCCCGAAGAGCGAGAGGTTGTTCAGGGAGAACCCGAAGAGCGCCATGATCGCGAACGTGCCGATGAGCGAGATCGGGATCGCGATTACCGGGATGATCGCGGCGCGGAGCGTCTGCAGGAAAACGAAGACGACGATGACGACGAGGACGGTCGCCTCGAAGATCGTCTTGTAAACTTCGTTGACGGATTCTTCGACGAACTCCGTCGGGTTGTAGATAATCTGGTATTCAAGCCCCGGCGGGAAGCGCGAGGCGAGATCGTCCATCGCCGCGAGGGTCTCCGCCGCCGTCTCCAGGGCGTTCGACCCCGGACGCTGAAAGACGCCCATCGCGACCGCCGGCTGGTTGTCCATATAGGCGTTGGTGACGTAGTCCTGCGCGCCGAGCGCGACCCGGGCGACGTCCTTGACGCGCACCAGTTCTCCGTCTGCGCCGGTCTTCACGACGATCTCGCCGAAGGCTTCAGGGGCGGTCAGGCGGCCCTGGGTCTGGACGGCGAACTCAAAGGCGTTCGCATCGGGGATCGGCTGCTGGTTCAGGCGGCCGGACGCGACCTGCACGTTTTTCGACTGCATCGCCCGGACGATGTCGCCGGCGGTGAGATCGAGCTCGGACGCTTTTTCCGGGTCGATCCAGACCCGCATAGCGTAATCGCGGGCGCCGAAGACCGAGACCGAGCCGATGCCGTCGATACGGGCGAGCTCGTCCCTGATCTGCAGGGTGGCGTAATTGGAGACGTAGAGCTGGTCGTAGGTTTCGTCCGGCGACAGAAGGTGGATGACCATCAGGAAGTCGGGCGAGGTTTTCTCCGTCACGACGCCGAGGCGGCGCACCTCCTCCGGCAGCCGGGGCTCGGCGCGCGCGACGCGGTTCTGCACCTGCACCTGCGCGTTGTCGAGGTTCGTACCCGGCGCGAAGGTGATCGTCAGGGTCATGCGCCCGTCGGCCGTCGACTGGGACTGCATGTAAATCATGTCCTCGACGCCGTTGATCTCCTGCTCGAGCGGCGTCGCCACGGTGTTCGAGACGATTTCGGCGGAGGCGCCCGGATAAGTCGCGCTCACGCGCACCGTCGGCGGCGCGATTTCCGGATACTGGGAGATCGGCAGCCCGCTATAGCTGATGGCGCCGACGATGACGATCAGGATCGAGATGACCGACGCGAAGATCGGCCGGTCGATGAAGAAATGAGAGAATTTCATGGCGCGGCCTTTCAGGAGCCCTGGCCGTTCGAGCCGTCTTGTCCGGTTTGCGCGCCGCCCTGGTCGATCGGTTGCACCGGCGCGCCCGGCCGCATGGCGAGGAGCGAGCCGACGACGACCCTGTCGTCAGCCGTCAATCCCTCCTCGATGATCCGCATGCCGTCGTCGAGCAACCGCCCGATGACGACCGGCCGCATGGTCGCGGCGTTCTCTTCGTTCACCACCCAGACGAAGCGGCGGGACTGGTCGAACTGGATCGCGATATCGGGCACGAGGAGCGCCTCGAACGGCGCCCGGCCGTAAAGACGCATGCGCCCGAAAAGGCCCGGCGTGAGGAACCCGTCGTCGTTCTCAACGATCGCCCGGCCGCGGATGGTGCCCGTGTTCGGATTGATCTCGTTGTCGACGAAGTTCATGGAGCCTTCGATCGCGTACTCCTCCTGATCTTCGAGGCGGATGCGCACGGGGTTCGGGGCGTAGCGGGAGCTTTGCCGGTCGCCCTCGGCGTCGAGGCGCAGATATCGGAGATAGTCCCGTTCGCTCCCGGTAAAGACGAAATGGATGGGATCGGTGGAGACGACGGTCGTGAGCAGCGTCGAGCCGGCGGTGACGAGGTTGCCTTTGTTCACACGGTCGGAGCTGACGAGCCCTGCGATCGGCGCGCGCACCTCGGTGAATTCGAGATTGAGCGCCGCCTCGCGGACGGCCGCTTCCGCGCCGGCGACGTCGGCGCGGGCGGAGCGCAGCTCCTGCGTCCGGCGGTCGTAAGTCTCGCGATTGCCGGCGGGACCGGAGAGAAGGTTCTCCGCGCGGGTTAATTCCAGCTGCGCGAACTCCGCCTGTGCTTTGGCGGATTCAAGCCTGGCGTTCGCACCGTCGAGGGCCGCCTGAAACTCCCGCTTGTCGATGGTGAAGAGCAGGTCCCCCGCCGCCACCGGCGCGCCGTCGGCGAAGTGGATCTCCTGCAGATAGCCCGAAACCCGCGGGCGGATCTCCACCCGCTCCACGGCCTCGAAGCGACCGATATATTCGTCCCACACGGTGACCGTGCGCGTCTCGGGCGTCGTCACCGGCGCCGGGACGGGCCCGTCCTGTCGGCCGCCGCCCTCGGACGGGCCGGAGCAGGCGGCGAGCCCGAGCGCCGCGGCGCCGAGCAGAGAAGTTCCCATACGGCGGATCGCCGACGGCGCGGGCGCTGGGAATGAAGGCATTGGAATGTCTCGCGGGTCTGTTCAGCCGCGGCCCCGTACCGCCGACGAAGCGGACATAAGCTGTCGGACGGAAATGTCACCCGTGGGTGCGGCTGGAATCAGCTCGGTTACCGCGCAATGCGGGCCCGGTTCTGCAAGAGATAAAGGATGGTGGGCGCGGGAAGGATCGAACTTCCGACATCTACCATGTCAAGATAGCGCTCTACCACTGAGCTACGCGCCCGGCCCGAGCGGGGCGCGAGGCCCCGCGCGGTGCGGAGACGGGGAGGTAGCCGAACGGGCCGCGCCGTGCAAGCGCGACGCGGCCGGTTTCTCCATGATCAACCGATTGGTTGACAATTCCCACGCCGACCCTCATCCTCAACCATATGGTTGATGGTTCGGACGCTTCTCTCGACGACGTCTTCCGCGCCCTTTCCGACCCGACGCGGCGAGTCATGATCGAGCGCCTGCGCGCCGGTCCGCGCACGGTCAGCGAGCTTGCGGAGCCGTTCTCGATGAGCCTCGCCGGCGCGGCGAAGCATGTCGGCGTCCTCGACCGGGCGGGGCTGGTCGCGCGCGAGCGCCGGGGGCGCGAGGTCCACTGCGCGCTCCGGCCGGAACGGCTCGCCGCGGCCCATTCCTATCTCGAACAGTATGCGGAGTTCTGGGGCCGCCGCCTCGACGCCCTCGCAGACCTCCTCGAACGCAAAGACGATGGAAAGGAAACGCCATGACGACCTATGCGGAGATTACGGCCGAGGACGAGCTTGTGATCGAGCGCCTGCTCCCCGGCCCGATCGAGCGGGTGTGGGACTATCTCACCGACGGGGAGAAGCGTCGTGACTGGCTCGCCGGCGGGCGCACGGACGCCGAGCCCGGCGGCGCGATCGTCTTTGAATTCGACCACAGCCGCCTCTCCGACAGTCCGCCGCCGGAAAAATACGCCGACCAGCAGGTCGTGACGATGACGGGCGAGGTGTTGGTCTACGAGCCGCCGC
>JBCBJX010000127.1:0-6247 GCA_038522735.1 Pseudomonadota bacterium | reverse complement strand
GCTTCCGCCGCGGCGTTCGCCGGTCGCGCGCCCGTGAGCGCCAGCCTGTGCGGACCGCGGACCGCGTTCGCGGCGAAGAGAAACGACAGTGTCGCCGTCTCCGGCGCGATCGGCCGCTCCTCATACGGCGCCCCGATCGCCACCGCCGCCGACTTGAGGACGGATTTCGCGACGCCGTCGCGGGCGCCCTCCGCCTTCGGAACGCCGGCGACGACCCCGTTATCGATGAGGAACAGGCTCGCCATGCTCGTCGAGACGAGCCGTCCGTGCTCGTTGGAAAGGATCGCCTCCTGCATCCCAGCCGCGCGCGCTTTCTTCAGGGCAAGGATGTTCTCAGCATAGCCGAGAGTCTTGAGCGGCGTCAAAGGCGAGGATGCGAGGCGCCGTACGGACGAGATGACCGTCGTCGCCGGCGCCGTGAACGGCGGGGGCCGCGGATGCGCCGTCATCAGCGCCGTCGGGCGCGGCGCGTCCGGCGGCGCGAGCCCCCTGACGCCGCCGCCGCGGGTGATCGTCAGCCGGACCGCCGCGTCGTCGAGACCGGCGCGCATGGCGATTTCGCCGGCGGCTTTCTCAAGCGCTTCCGAGGCGAAGGGCGTCGGGATGGCGAGGATGTCGAGCGCTTCGGCGAGGCGCGCCCAATGGCGCTCCCAGAAGAGCGGCCTCGACCGCACAACACGTAGCGTCGCGAAGGCGCCGTCGCCGAGGAGCAGTCCGCGATCGTCCGCGGCGACCATGGGGGCGTCGGTCCATTCGCCGTTCAGCCAGGCGGTCACGCTGCGCGCCTTTCATCAACGCGCCCGAGAAAGTTCGAGAGGATCCGGCGACCGTCGGGGGTGAGGATCGATTCCGGGTGGAACTGGACGCCGACGACGGGGCGGCTCCGATGGCGGAGCGCCATCACCTCTCCCGCCCCGCCCCAGGCGATCGGAACGAGGGATCCGTCGCCCGGCGGCTCGGCGGCGAGGGCGTGGTAGCGACCGGCGCGGAAGGGCGAAGGGACCCCGGCGAAGAGCGCGTCGCCGTCATGGGTCGCGTCGCTCGCGCGGCCGTGCATCGGCTCGGGAGCGCGGACCGTCCGTCCGCCAAATGCTTCGGCGATCGCGAGATGCCCGAGACAGACGCCGAAGACCGGCAGGACCGCGGGCGCGCGACGCACGAGCTCGACCATCGCGCCCGCCTCGGCGGGACGTCGGGGGCCCGGAGACAGGACGACCGCCTCGGGCCTGAGCGCGAGAAACCCCTCCGCAGACCGCGCATCGGCCCGTTCGACATGGGTCTCGCGCCCCGCCTCGCGCAGATAGCGGGCGAGGGTTTCGACGAAGCTGTCATAAGCGTCGAGGACGAGTATCATGCCGCGCGCCCTGCCGACAGGGCGGCGAGAGCCCTGAGGAACGTCGCCGCCTTCGCCTCGGTTTCGTCGTATTCAGCCTGCGGATCGGAGAGCATGGTGACGCCGCCGCCGACGCCGTAGAGCGCCTCCGTCCGCGCATCGACCGCAATTTCGGCTGTTCGGATCGCGACGGAGAAGTCCGCACCGCCCCCGTCGTCCGCATACCCGATAGCGCCTGTATAGATCCCGCGCCCACGGCCTTCTACCGCCCGGATCGCTCGCATCGCCTCGATTTTGGGAGCGCCGGTGATCGATCCGCACGGGAAGAGCGCCCGCATGGTCTCCGCCGCGCCGACGCCCGCGCGCAGCACGCCCTCGACGCGGCTCGTCAGGTGGTGGACGCCGGCGTAACTGCGAAGGGCGCAGAACTCTGGAACCTCTATTGTCCCCTCGCGGCAGACCTTTGCGAGGTCGTTGCGGAGGAGATCGACGATCATTGCGTTCTCCGCGCGATCCTTTTCGCTCGCGAGCAGCGCGGCCGCCGAGGCCCTGTCGCGTTCGCCGTCCCGGCGACGCGGAGCCGTGCCCTTCACGGGCTCCGCCGAAACGCGGCGACCGTCCGCCATCGGCTCGATCCGGAAGAACCGCTCTGGCGAAATCGACGCGGCGGCGCCGCGATCGGACCGAAGAAACGCCGCATGCGGCGCGGGGTCCGCCGCGACCATAGCGCGGAAGAGATCGAAAGGAGAGACGTCGGTCCGGAATCTCGCACGGATCATCCGGGTGAGATTCGCCTGGAAAAAGTCGCCGTCCAGAACCTGTGCGATGAACGTCTCGACCGTTGCGACGTAATTGGCGCGGCTGCAATCGCTGTCGAGGAAGGCTTCGGCCGGCCGGCGTCCAGAAGGACCGCATCCGTGCTGCAGAGATCGAAGCAGGCGCTCCGTCGCCGGCGCATCGCCGCGTGCGGACAACCAGATGCGGCGCTCTTCATGATCGAAGAGAAGCGCGGCGTCGTAGAAGCCGATCTCCATGGTCGGCAGGGGCCCGGGCGACGGCGCGCTCGGTGCGGCGGCGTCGGCGAAGGGCGCCGCCTCGTAGCCGACGAAGCCGACAGCGCCGGAAAGAAACGGAAAGCCCGCCGCCGTTTTCGCCTCCCGCTCAGCCGCGATCTCGGCCCAGAGATCGAATGGGTTTGCGTCGACAGCTTCGCCGTCGATCTCGACACGCCCCGCCTCGACACGCAGCGTTCGCGCCGGCTCGGCGGCGACGATGCTCCAGCGGGCGTCCGCCGCGCCGTCGGTGCTCAGAAGCAGCCTCGTCCACGGCGTATCGCTGAGGCCCGCGAAGACCTCGAGCGGGTCGCGCCAGGGAAGCTCTTTCAGCTGTCGCATCGCCCGGCGTTACCGCCGACGCCCGCCCCCCGCAAGCGCCGTTTCCGGGAGCGTGAGAAGCCTGTTAGGCGATAGCGCAAGGAGAGATCGCCGATGAGCGACGCGCAGACCACGCCGCACGACGACGCGCACCGCCCTTTGGGCGGAGCCCCGGGGCTGCCGCGCCTTTTCTACGGCGTCGGGCTCGCGGTGATGATCGGCGTCATCGCCTATATCGGCCGCGGCGTGCTGGTCCCGCTGGTCATCTCCGGCTTTCTTGCGATCCTCATCACCGCCCTGAAGAACGCCCTGCACGAGACGCCCGTCGTCGGCCGCCTCGCGCCGCATTGGCTCGCCTATCTCGTGGCGTTCGCGGTCATCGTGGCGGGCTTCGCGCTCTTCACCATGGTCATCGCGGAAAACGTGGACGCCGTCGTCGCCGAATGGCCGCGGTATCTGAAGCGGATGGAGGCCGTCTTCGCCGACGGCGTCGCGCGCTACGAAACGATAACAGGGACCGAACTCGCCGGTCTTCGAACGGAGGCGGGGGACCTCGTCACTCTGACGGAGATCCTGAACGATTTCGGAACGTGGCTGCCGAGCGTATCGCGCCCGCTCTTCGGGCTCCTCGAGCCGCTGCGCCAGCTTGCGAGCGCGCTGCCGCCGATCATTCTTTATACAGCGTTCATCCTCGCCGAAGGCGGCACAACCGTGAACAAGCTCGCCCTCGCCGCGGCGGACGACGACCAGCGCGCCGTCGTGCGCCAGATCGTCACCGATATCGGCGCGATGGTGCGCGAATACGTGTCGATCAAGACGCTGACGAGCGCGATCACCGGGCTCGGCGGCTTCGTCGTGCTCACTGTTCTCGGCGTAGACTTCGCCGGCTTCTGGGCGCTGCTTCTGTTCGCTCTCAACTTCATCCCGATCATCGGTTCGGTGATCGCGACGGCGTTTCCGGTCATCCTCGCCCTAATCCAGCCTGACGGAACGCTGACGAAGTTCATCCTCGCCGCCGTCTTTCTTACAGCTGTGCAGCAGGGCGTCGGCAGCGTGATCGAACCGCGGCTTCTCGGTCGCTCGCTCAATCTGAGCCCGCTTGTGATTTTGTTGTCGTTGTCGGTGTGGGGGTCGCTCTGGGGCGTCGCCGGCATGCTGCTCTGCGTGCCGATCATGGTCGCCCTGATGATCACGCTCTCGCGCTTTCCTTCAACGCGGAGCGTCGCGATCCTCCTCTCGGCGACAGGAGAGATCGCCGGAAAGCGCAACGCGCCGGCGCCGTTGGGGGCCTAGCGCCGTTTCACCCGGACGGGCGCGCGCTGCGGCAGGCGTGATTTGACGGCTTGCGAAATCGCATCGGCGAAAACGAAGGCGAGAAGCCCGGCGGCGAGCAGAATGTTGATCAGTTCGATCATGGCTCTGGTCCTCGTATAGTCGCTGCTCTTCAGATTTAAGGCTGCAGAAATGAAAGCAAGCCGCGCGCCAGTCCCGCCTCAGGCGAAGGCCGGGCGCAGAACGTCTCCGAGCGCCCTCACCTCGTCGCGGCGGCTCGACCCTGCCCGCCACGCGACGCCGACCGCGCGGCTCGGTGCGGGATCGCGGAAGGGCTTCACCGCCAGCCCCTCGCCTCCCGCCGCGCCGGCGTCGATCGCGAGCTTCGGCGCCAGCGTCACGCCGAGGCCGCCCGCCACCATCTGGAAAAGGGTGAAGAGGCTGACGGCCCCGAAGGCGTTCGCGTTGTCCGGCGCGCGCAGACGGCAGGCGTCGAGGGCGTGTTCGCGCAGGCAATGCCCGTCTTCCAGAAGAAGCAGCTCGCTCGAGGGCAGGTCCTTCACAGTGATCTCCTTTCGCGCGGCGAGCGGATGCACGTCAGGGCAAACAAAGTAAAAGGGATCGTCCCCCAGCGGATCATATTCGACGCCCGGCGTATCGTACGGAAAGGCGAGGATCGCCGCGTCGATCGCGCCAGATTGCAGATCGTCGAGGAGATCCGCAGTCAGTCCCTCGCGCAGCTTCAGCTCCAGCCTCGGGAACGCCCGCCGGATCGCCGCCGTCGCGAACGGGATGAGGAACGGACCGATGGTCGGGATCATGCCGAGCCGGAACGGACCCGTCAGCGGCGCGACGTCGTGGGCCTCGCGCACCAGCATTTCCGCATCGGCGAGGAGGCTCTGGGCCCGGGCGAGCGTGCGCTCGCCGCGGGCGGTCAAGGTGAACCGGCGCGTCGAGCGATCAACCAGCGGACCGCCGAGGACGCCTTCAAGCTCCTTGATCGCCGCTGACAATGTCGATTGCGAAACGAGGCAGTCCTCCGCGGCTTTGGAAAACGACTCCCGGCGGGCCAGGGCGGCGAAAAACTGCAGCTGTCGCAGGGTCGGCAAAATCACGGCCATGGCGCGGATCTCCATCGTCAATTTCGATGGAAAAAAGATGGATTATCTATTTGATAAATCCAAGGCCGGCGCCATTTTTGTCACCAGCGCGCACGGGGCGCGCGAAACGCAAAGAGAGGAATTCCCATGCTTGGTGTTGGCGACAAACTGCCTGAGTTCTCCGTTGTCGGCGTGAAGCCCGGCTTCAACCAGATCGAAGAAAACGGCGAGAGCGCCTTTGAGCCGATCACCCAGGACTCGTTTCCGGGCAAGTGGAAAGTCATCTATTTCTATCCGAAGGACTTCACCTTCGTCTGCCCGACGGAGATCGCCGAGTTCGGCCGCCTCGCAAAAGAATTTGAAGACCGCGACGCCGTCGTCATGGGCGGGTCGTCCGACAACGAATTCGTGAAGCTCGCCTGGCGCCGCGACCACGCCGATCTCGACAAGCACCCGGCCTGGCAGTTCGCCGACACGACTGGCGCTTTGATCGACGGCCTTGGCATTCGCTCGGACGAAGGCGTGGCGCTGCGCGCGACCTTTGTCGTCGATCCCCACGGCGTCATCCAGCACGTCTACGTGAACAACCTGAACGTCGGCCGCAACCCGCAGGACACGCTGCGCGTTCTCGATGGTCTGCAAACGGACGAGCTTTGCCCCTGCAACCGTCCGGTCGGCGGCGACACCCTCTAAGTCGCCGTCGCCACAGGAAGCGCGGAACGGATCCCCTCGTCCGCTCCGCGCAACCTCGGCCTTAAATCCTTGCGCCAGGCTCAGGCGCTGATAACGGAACGAGCAGCCGGCGCCCGCGCAATCTCTGTTTGCGCGCCAGACGCCGTGCGGCTCCAGCCTCTTAGGGAGACGCCCCATGTCGATCGACGCCCTGCGCGAGCAGATACCCGACTACGCCAAGGACATTCGCCTCAACCTCGGCTCCGTTCTGTCCGAAACGACGCTTACCGATCAGCAGAAGTACGGAACGCTCCTCGCAAGCGCGCTCGCCTCGCGGAATGCGAAGTTGATCCAGGCGGCCCGCGCCGAAGTGGACGGCAAGCTCTCCCCGGAGGCGGAGACGGCCGCCAAGTCCGCAGCGGCCGTAATGGGGATGAACAACATCTACTACCGCTTTACGCACCTTGTGTCTGAAAAGACGTATGCGACGCTTCCGG
>JBCBJX010000126.1:0-6276 GCA_038522735.1 Pseudomonadota bacterium | reverse complement strand
TCCTACGCCATCGGCGACGTGGAGATCGCGCCGTCCGACCCGCATACGATCTGGGTGGGGACAGGCGAAAACAACGCCCAGCGCTCCGTCGCCTACGGCGACGGCGTCTACAAATCGACCGATGGCGGCAAGTCCTGGACGAATATGGGGCTGAAGGACTCCGGCCATATCAGCCGGATCTGGATCCACCCGGACGATGCGGACGTCGTCCTCGTCGCGGCGCAAGGGCCGCTCTGGAGCGATGGCGGCGATCGCGGCCTTTACAGGACGACGGACGGCGGCGAAACGTGGGAGAAGATCCTCGAGATCGATGAGCACACGGGCGTCAACGAGTTCGTCGTGCATCCTGACGATCCGGACCATATCGTCGCGTCAAGCTATCAGCGGCGCCGCCATGTCTGGACGCTGATCAATGGCGGCCCGGGCTCCGGAATTCACCGAACGACCGATGGCGGCGCGACCTGGGAGGAGGTGAGCGCCGGCCTGCCGAGCGACCATATGGGCCGCATCGGCCTCGCCGGCGCGCCGTCTTCGCCGGGCATGGTCTACGCCATCATCGAGGCGAACGACGAGGAAAAGGGCCTCTACCGCTCAACGAATTTCGGCCAGAGCTGGGAGAAACGCTCCGGCCACATGACCACGAGCCCGCAATACTATAACGAACTCTTCGTCGATCCCCATGACGCCGAACGGGTGTACTCCCTCGATACGTGGACGTCGGTTTCCGAGGACGGAGGGAAGAGTTTCAACCGCCTCTCCACGGAAACGCGCCATGTGGACGATCACGCGCTCTTCATCGATCCGGCGAACACCGAGCACCTGATCATCGGCGGAGACGGCGGGGTCTATGAAAGCTGGGACCGCGGCGCGACATGGCGCCATGTTGAAAACCTGCCGCTCGTCCAGTTCTACCGCATCCAGCCGGACAACGCGGAGCCCTTCTACAATGTCTGCGGCGGCACACAGGACAATAACTCCCTATGCGGACCGTCGCGCACGACCGTGGAGCACGGCGTCACGAACTCCGACTGGTGGATCGTTCTCGGCGGCGACGGCTACAAGCCGCAGATCGACCCGCGCGACCCGAACATCGTTTACGCCCAGTACCAGTACGGCGGCCTCGCGCGCTACGACAAGCGCACCCAGGACGCGCTCTATATCACGCCGAAGCCGCCGAGCGGCGAGAACGACTACAAGTGGAACTGGAACACGCCGCTGCTCATCAGCCCGCATAATCCGGACAGGATCTATTATGCGGCCGAGAAAGTTTTTCGCTCCGATGACCGCGGGAATTCCTGGCAGGCGATCAGCCCGGACCTCACGCGCAAGCTCGACCGCAACATGCTGAAGGTGATGGGACGCGTCTGGAGCGTCGATGCGATCGCGAAAAACGATTCAACGTCGATCTACGGTTCGGTCATCGGCTTCTCCGAAAGTCCCGTGAAGGCCGGCCTCCTTTATGCGGGCACGGACGATGGCGTGATCTCCGTCTCAGAGGACGGCGGGGAGAACTGGCGTTCTGTGCGGTCGTTTCCGGGCGTGCCCGACATGTCGCTGGTCGAGGACGTGATCGCGTCCGTGCACGACGAAAACGTCGCCTACGCCGTCTTCGACAATCACAAGCGCGGCGACTACAAGCCCTACGTCTACAAGACGACCAACAAAGGCAAATCCTGGCGCGCCGTAACAGGCGACCTGCCGGAGCGGGGCTCGGCCCACACCATCGCCGAAGATCATGAGGACCCGGATCTTCTTTTCGTCGGCACCGAGTTTGGCCTCTTCGCCACTCAGAACGGCGGCGACAACTGGGCGCGGATGAAGTCCGGCCTCCCGACCATCGCGGTGCGCGATCTCGAAATCCAGCGTCGTGAGAACGATCTTGTCGTCGGCACCTTCGGCCGCGGGATTTACGTCCTCGACGATTATTCGGCCATGCGTTCGGACGCCGCCAAAGTCGCCGACGCCGAGGCGACGCTCTTCGACGTGCGCGACGCCTGGATTTACGTCGAAAGCGCCAAATGGGGCGGCGGCGAGAAGGGCTCCCATGGCGACCAGTTCTGGACGGCGAAGAACCCGCCCTATGGCGCGGTCTTCACCTATCATCTGAAAGACGGCTTCAAGACCCTCGCGGACGAACGCCGCAAGGCGGAGATCGAGATCGAGGGGGAGGGCGGGGACACGCCCTATCCGAGCTGGGACGATCTGCGCAAGGAGGACCGCGAAGAGGATCCGGAAGTCTACTTCACCATCAAGGACGCCGGCGGCGAAATCGTCCGCCGCATTCCGGGCGAGACGGGCGCCGGCCTTCACCGGACGGCGTGGGACATGCGCTATGACCGTCCAGACCCGGTCAGCCTCGGCGGCGACGGCGGCAGCCCGTGGCTTCCGTCCGCTGCCGGCCCGCTGGCCGCGCCCGGCGAATACACGGTCGAGATGAGCGTCCGCGCCCGCGGCGAGGAGCGCGCCCTCGGCGAGGCGAAAACCTTCCGCCTGAAGGCGCTCGAGGAAAGCCCGGAGATCACTGACGACCGCCCAGCGCTTATCGCCTTCCAGCAGAAGACGGCCGATCTCATCGCCGCCGTGCAGGGCGCGAACCGCGCCATGGGCGAAGTGAAAGACCGGATGGCGCATGTCGAGCAGGCGATCATGCGTACCGAGACGATGGGCGCTGAAGAACAGAACGCCCTCGACGCGCTTGAGGCGCGGCTCGCCGATTTGAACGTCGCGATGAACGGCGACGCTACGATCGCCGGCCGCAACGAGCCGGCGCCCGTCTCGATCTCCGGACGCATCGGCGGCCTGCGCTGGCGGACCTGGTACGCCCAGACCCCCGTCGCCGGCGTCCACGAGTCGGATTACGCGATCGCCGCAGAAGAATTCGAAGCGGCTCTCGCCGACCTCAAAGCGATCGAGGCGGATCTGTCGAAGATGGAGCAGGCGCTCGTCGAGGCCGGCGCGCCGTGGACGCCGGGCGTGATCCCGGCCTGGGAGAAGGGCGAGGAATAGCTGCGGGGACACGGGATCGAGCCCTGGCGCGGCGCGTCCCCCCGTCCGCGCGTCAAAACGGACACGGCGCTGCTTCGGCTTTCGTCCCGGGCGCTGTCCGACATCGCCCGCGCCTTTCGCGATCGGTCCCTTCTCAGGCGCCGCGCCTCGACCTAACGTCCGGGCGAGCGGGGCGCGCCGAGCGCTGACCTTGCGACGACGCAAGGGGAGGACGGAATGGAGATTTTCACAAGCACGGCCGTTCAGGGGCTCAATCTTCTGGGCTCGTTGTTCCTGTTGCTCGTCGGCGCCGGACTTGCGGCGGTCGTCGTTCTCTTCGTGCTCGACATTCGGCAGACGGAAGATGCGATAAGGCATAATTTTCCCGTACTCGGCCGATTTCGGGATTTTTTTTCCACCCTTGGCGAGTTTTTCCGCCAGTACTTTTTCGCGTTCGATCGGGAGGAAATGCCGTTCAACCGGGCCGAGCGGGACTGGATCTACGCCTCTGCAAAGGGTGAGCTGAACACCCAGCCCTTCGGATCGACGCGCAATCTCACGGTCGTGGGCACGCCGATATTCGTCAACGGCCCGTTCCCTGTTCTTGACGAGGAGGCGAGCGACCCGCCGCCGGTCCTGTTTGGTCCGTATGCGCGCGAGCCTTACGAGCAGGCGTCGCTCGTCAATGTTTCGGCGATGAGCTACGGCTCGCTTTCCAAGCCGGCCGTCCAAACGATTTCGAAAGGCGCGAAGCTCGCCTCCTGCTGGATGAATACCGGCGAGGGCGGCCTCTCGCCGTTTCACCTCGAGGGCGGCTGCGACATTATTTTTCAGATCGGCACCGCGAAATACAGCGTTCGAACACGCGACGGACGTCTCGACGAAGACCGGCTGCGCGACATCGCGGCGACGCCGCAGGTGAAGATGATCGAGATCAAGCTGGCGCAGGGGGCGAAGCCGGGAAAGGGCGGCATTCTGCCAGCGGAGAAAGTGACGGACGAAATCGCCGCGATCCGCGGCATTCCCGCCCACGAAGCATCGATCTCCCCGAACCGCCACCCGGAAATCAACAGCACGGAGGATCTCCTCGATTTCGTCGCCCGGGTGCGCGAGATCAGCGGGTTGCCGACCGGCTTCAAGACCGTCCTCGGCTCCCACCAGTGGCTCGACGAACTCTGCAACGCGATCGATGCGCGGGGCCTTGAAGCGGCGCCCGATTTCATCACCGTCGATGGCGGCGACGGAGGAACCGGCGCCGCGCCGCTCGCCCTCATCGACAATGTCGGACTGCCGCTGAAGCATGCGCTTCCGATGCTCGCCGACGTACTGGAGCGCCGCGGCCTGCGCGACCGCATCAAGATCATCTGTTCCGGCAAGCTGGTGACGCCGGCGGAGGTCGCGTGGGCCTATTGCGCCGGGGCGGACGTCGTGAACACCGGCCGCGGGTTCATGTTCGCGCTCGGCTGCATTCAGGCGCTGAGATGCAACACCAACGAATGTCCGACGGGGATCACCACCCACCAGAAGCGTTATCAGCGGGGCCTCGACGTCGAGGAAAAGTCCGCACGCGTTGCAAACTACGTGAGGCAGATCCGCAAAGACGTGAACATTATCGCCCACTCCTGCGGCGCGCCGCACGCCCGGGCGTTGAGGCGCCATCATGTGCGTATGGTGCAGGCGGACGGCGTCTCCGAACCGCTCGACGTTCTGTGCGACCGCATGGCGCGCGTCCACGGCTACCGAGCGGACGCCGCTGCAGCGGCGGAGTGAGGAAAGCGGTCCCTCCGGTCCGATCTGATGGCGACCCCGGCAGGATTTGAACCTGCGACCTTCAGATTAGGAATCTGCTGCTCTATCCTGCTGAGCTACGGGGCCATCGTGCGTGGTCCTAGCGGATATCGGTCGGGGCCGCGAGGGTCAGGGGGCCCGCATCGCGGTCGTGGCGAGGGCGGTGGTTCTGTCGCGAGCAAGCGCAAACGTCGTCGTCCGACGGACGACAGGGCTCTCACGGCGTGGCCTCATCGGGGCGGCCGCCTGCGCCGGCGTTTCAGTCGCTGCGGCGCGCGAGGGCGGTCCGTCCCTGATGATGGCGGGGCCCGGCGGGGCGCCCGTCCGCCTTTCGGGCGTGCTGCCGCCTTCGGCCGCCGAAGCGGGCGAACTCGGGCTGCGGTTCGACGCCGAGGCGCAGAGGTTCCTCGCGGGGCTGCCGCCGCTTGGGACCGATGCGGAAGTTTCGCGCGATCGCTGGGGGCCTGTCGCCGGACGGGCGGGGCTTAAGGCCGCGCGTGCGCTGGTCGAACGCGGGCTCGCCCTTACGGATCCCGCAGCGGTCGACGCCGCGTCAGCCGAAACTCTGTTGAGCGCCGAAGCTGCGGCGCGTGCGGCGGGAGCCGGCGTCTTCGCGCACCGGGCGTTCCGGCGGGCGGACGCGGACGACGCCTGGCCGCGGATCGGTCTTTACGCGATCATCGAAGGGGCCGCCGTCGAAACGGCGCTCGTCCGCAGGCGGCGCTATATCAACTTTTCAGAGGACTACCGGAACGACTTCACGGCGATCGTCGATCCCGAAAACGGGCGCGCATTCCGCGATTACGATTTCGACGCCCTCATCGGATCGACGCACGTTTATCGCGGCTGGGTGGAGCTCTGGAACGGCCCTCTTATTCGTCTGAGCACGCCGTTCCAGATCCAGAATGCTTAAATGAGCTCTGCTTCCCGCACTCGCGGTTCGAGGGCCGTGCGGAGTTTATTCAGCGCCTGATGCTCGATCTGGCGCACGCGCTCTTTGGAGAGCCCGAGCCGCTTGCCGAGATTGGCGAGGGTCACCGTGTCTTCGCCGAGGCGGCGTTCACGGATGATGATCAGCTCGCGCTCGGTGAGGCCCTGCAGGGCGGCGTTCAGCCAGCGCGAGCGCGTCTCGGCGTCTTTCGACAGCATAACCTCTTCTTCAGGTGCGGCGCGCTCGTCGGCGAGGAAATCCTGCCACTCGCTCTCGCCGTCCTCGCCAATGCGCGCATTCAGCGACCGGTCCGAGCCTGTGAGACGTCCGGCCATGGCGTCGACGTCGTTTTCGCTGGTGCGCAGCTGGCGGGCGATCTCCGTGCGCGCCTCCGGCGAGACATGGGTCCCGACGCCGTCGATCTTCGCCTGCAGGCGGCGGAGATTGAAGAAGAGGCTCTTCTGCGCCGCGGTCGTGCCAGTACGGACGATCGACCAGTTGCGGAGGACGAAATCCTGCAGGGAGGAGCGGATCCACCAGGAGGCGTAGGTCGAAAACCGCACTTCGCGCTC
>JBCBJX010000125.1:0-6385 GCA_038522735.1 Pseudomonadota bacterium | reverse complement strand
GCGCCGTGGGATCGTCCGTACGACATTGAAACCCCACTGATCCGCATCAGGATTGAAAGCGATCGTGCGAAACGGAATTTTGAACTCGGCGACCCACCCGGTTTCGGTGCGTTTCGCTCGCGCGTTCCAGATGGCGTTCCAGGCTCCGACGAAGCCGCCGTTGTTCTGCAGGAGGCCGTCCTCGCGCGCGCCGTTCGGATTGACGGCGAAATAGTAGCCGTCGCGTCCGGTCAGCTGGGGGTCGAGAATGATCCGCACCGCGTCGTCGTTTTGCAGCGGCGGGTCGCGTTCAAGCAGCGTCGCGCGCACCGCCGACGGCGTGCGGTCATAGGCGTGGACAGCGAAGTACACGTTATTGGAGTCATAGACGACGCGCACTTCAGTCCGTTCGCTGGGGTCGGCGTTCTCGTTCGGAAACACCTGCCGGAAGGCGTCGCTCGGCGTCGCGCGGGCCCAGACCGGGTCGTCGAGATCGCCGTCGATGCGCGGCGCGTCGGCTTTGTCGATCTGAAGCGCCGGGAGTTCAGGGCGCTCTTCAGGCGCTCTCTGCGCGTTCGCCGCGCCCGAAACGACGACCGCCGCAATCGCGAGCGCTGATAAGCGCCATCGCGCCATGCCTCTCTCCCCATCGATCCCGATCCGCAAGACACGGATAAATGATCCATGACCACATCCCACTTACATTTCCGTAAGCGGCGCTGGTTCGGGATGACGGTTTGGTAATGCGGCGCGTCTAGTCGGCGCGCTTCACGTATTCGAGCGTCTCTGTGTTCACGACGATCTTTTCGCCGACGCTCATGTAAGGCGGCACCATGACGCGCAGGCCGTTGTCAACAGTCGATGGTTTGTATGAGGATGAAGCGGTTTGCCCCTTCACGGTCGGCTCCGTTTCGACGACCTCAAGCGTCACATGCTCAGGAAGCTGCAGGCCGATCGGACGACCTTCGTGGCTCTCGACGACGACCTGCATGCCGTCCTGCAGGAAGGCTCTGCGCTCTCCGATCATGTCCTCGGAGATGGAAATCTGTTCGTAGGTCTCCGCGTCCATGAAGACCAGCATGTCGCCCTCGGCATAGAGGAAGGTGTGGTCCTTCTGCTCGAGGCGGACGCGCTCGACCGTTTCGGAGGCGCGAAAGCGTTCGTTGAGTTTGCGCCCGTCAAGGAGGTTCTTCAGCTCGACCTGATTGTAGGCGGGCCCCTTTCCGGGCTTCACCGCCTGTACTTTGACCGCGGCCCAGAGCGAGTCCTGGTGCTGAATGACATTACCCGGACGGATTTCGTTTCCGTTGATTTTCATTGGTTTGCGACTTTCTTGAAGAACCTCAGCGCACGGCGCGAGGGCGCGGAAGGCGGAGCTGGTCCCAGCAGGCGGCGGCCCCGAAAATCGCCGCCGTCCAGAGAAGATCGCCTGCGAGGGTCGCCCGGAAGAACGGGATCGCCGCCGTATAAGAGGCGGCGAGCCCCTCGAGAGTCGGGGGATACATCTGCGTGAACGCCCAGTGCGCTGCGTTCGTCAGGAGAAAGAACAGAACAGACGCGCCGATCGCCGAGGCGCCGGCGCCTGCGACGAGGGCGATCTCGCCGTCCAGGCGTCTCAGAAGCGGCCCGAGGAACGCGGGCGCCAGCAGCGCCAGATAGACGCTCGCCATCACGCCCGGCTCGTGGCCGCCGATGACGAGGTCGGAAAGGAGCATCGCGCCGCCGGCGGCCGCCGCTCCGAGGCCCGCCCGCCCTGTCGCGAAGGCCGCGAAGAGGGCGATCGCGGCGATGGGCGAAACGTTCGGCGCGTGAGGCGCGATGCGGGCGACCGCGCCGAGGACGACGAGACCGAGGATGATCGCGGCGGTGCGGGTTGCAGGCGAGAAAGTCATGGCGCTCGTCTAGCGCGCCCGCCGCTCCGGGAAAAGGCCGGCTGTTAACTGCAGGAACCGCCTTCGCTCGTCAGGCGCCACTCGATCTGCGCGCCGTCGTCGATCGCGTGAGAGCCGGGTCCGACGCAGGCGTAGGCGCCGTCGACCCAGAAGAGCCAGTAGCGGTCGCCCACCGGCGCAGTGATCCCGTCAATCGAGGTGACGAACGCCATGGCGCCGTCGCCCCGCCAGTCGGCGTCGAGCCGCCCGGCGGCCCGCGCCGCCGCCATCGCGTCGATCACCGCGCCGCCCCGCGGCGCGGAGACGGCGTCAATGGTGCGGCAGGCGTCCGCGCAGACCGTGATCGAAACAGCGATCGTCTCGGACGCCGCTTCAGGCGCCTCGCCGCCGCAGGCGGACACGCCGAAGGCGAGCCCGGCGAAAGCGATCTGGCCCGCGCGTTGCAAAGGTATCGACGAAGGTTTCATTTCGGCCACCGGGAGCAGGAGAGCGCCCCATGTTCAAGCGAAAGACCGAGCGCGCGCAAGCCGCGATCCGCCACGCCAAAAACGTCTCCGTCCTGCGCCTTCGAGCCCGCCTCGCCGCCGCGAAAACCCCGGGCGAGGCGGTGCGCCTTCGCCACGAGCTCGACCAGACGCTTCAGCCGGGCGCCTGAGGCTCAGCTTGAGCCGGCCGCCGCCCCCACGGCGGCCGTAGTCGCCGCGATTGTCGCCGCCTGTTCCGATTGCAGTGTGAGGAAGGACTGCGCGGCAAGAATCAGAGCGCTGACCCGCGTCTCCGCCCCCTTGTCCAGCGTCGCCTGAAGCGCCTCGCGCGCCGCGAAGGCGAGCCCCAGCTTCCGATTGAACCGCACCCTGGGGCGAAGCGCATTGAGCGCGTCGCCATAGCGCTCGGCCGACATCGCGATCTCGTCGGCCGGCCGATCCGACAAGGAGGCGAGCGCTGCGATCTGCGTCGCCCGCGCCGGCTGGCGCTGGTATTCTCTGACAGCGGAATAAACCTCGGCGAACCGCTCGCCCTCGCGCTCGGGATCCTCGCCGCCGCAGATGGCGATAAGCGAGGCCGCGATCGCGCGGTTCTTCAGGCGGGGAACGCGATCGACGATGCGGTCGTAGGCGGCGAGGGCGCGCCGGCCCGCATCCGGCCCTAGCAAGGTCGCCGCAATGGCCGCCGCCGGCAAAGTGTAAGGCCCGACATGCCAGAAGTTCGCCTCTTTAACGTCCGTGTAGACGGTTCTGAGGGCTCCGATGCGGGTTCCCTCGATCGGCGCGCCGTCGGAGACGGACGCCATCAGCATTAAAGCGTAATCCGTGTAGAAACCGCCGCGCCGGAGGTCCGAGGCGCGCCACGCTTTCTTTCCGCTCTCGATGGTCGCGAAGAAGCTCGCGACGTCCCGCCCGCGTGCGAGAAGGTCCGCTGCAAGAGCGTAGCGCGTTCCGTTCCGCGCGAGCGCCGAGCGCCGGTGGCCGGCTTTGATCTCGTCCGCCGTCGCTCTCAAGCGCCGCGCGACGTCGGCCGCGTCGCCCTGCACGGCGAGCCCTGCGAACGCCGCTGCGTCCCTGAGCGGCCCCGGCGAGCGCCAGTTCGCTTCGGTCTTCAGCGCCTCGCGCAGCGCGTTGAATTCTGAAATCCCGTTGTCGGTCATGGCGTCGCCCCCGTTCCGTTCGACATGCGTCGGCCTCTAAGAGGTGTCGTCGCGGCCCGCCGCCGCAAGGGGCGCCGGCGCGGCTCGTCGCGGGGGGCGCTCGGCTCGCCTCAGCTTGCGTACGCTTCGAGATCGTCCTCCGAGACGTCGAAATTCGCATAAACCGTCTGGACGTCGTCGCAGTCGTCGAGGGCGTCCATCAGCTTCATGAGCGTTCCGACTTTTTCGCCGGTTACGGGGATCATGTTCTGCGGCTTCCAGATCAGTTTGGCGTTCTCCGGATCGCCGTACTTTTCCGTCAGGACCGAGATCACCGCGGCGAGGTCGTCCGCATCGGTGATGATTTCGTGGCCCGTTTCGGCGTCGAAGCTTGCGTCCTGGGCGCCCGCTTCGATGGCGGCCTCCAGCATCGTCTCTTCGTCGGCGACGTCAGCCTTGTATTCGATTGCGCCGACCCGGTCGTAGCCGAAGGAGACAGAGCCCGTCTCGCCGAGATTACCGCCGTTCTTTGCAAAGATGGACCGGACGTCCGAGGCGGTGCGATTGAGATTGTCCGTCAGCGCCTCGACGATGACGCCGACGCCTTCCGGGCCGAAGCCCTCATAGCGCATCTCCTTATAGTCCTCGCCTTCGCCGGCGGCGGCTTTCTTGATCGCCCGCTCGATATTGTCCTTCGGCATGGACTGGGACTTGGCGTTGTTCACCGCGAGGCGCAGGCGCGGGTTCATGTCCGGATCGGGCGTCCCCATTTTCGCGGCGACGGTGATCTCCTTCGACAGGCGCGAAAAGAGCTTCGAGCGCTTGGCGTCCTGACGCCCTTTGCGGTGCTGAATATTGGCCCATTTGGAGTGGCCGGCCATGAAAGCCTCCGGTCGATAAGCGATAAGGTGGGTTTCGACCGGGGGCTTTAGCGCGGGGCGGGCGGCGGCGCTAGACCGCCGACCAGGCCGTCAGGTTCTCTTCCAGATGCGCGATCGACGTCGTCCCCGGGATGACGATGATGTTGGGCGACCGTTTGAGGAGCCAGGCGAGGGCTTCTTTCGCGGCGAGCGGCGCGCCGGGGCGCATGGAGTGGGCGCCGAGGGGGCCGTAGGGAATGAAAGCGATCCCGAGTTCCGCCGTGCGCGCTACCATAGCGTCGTCGCCTGTTTCCGCCATGTTGAAGCGGTTCTGGACGCTCACGATAGGGGCGACGGCGCGGGCCCGCTCCAACTGCTGGAGCGTGACGTTCGAGAGCCCGATATGGCGGACCCGCCCGTCGGCCCGGGCCGCGGCGAGCGCTTCGACGGAGCGCTCGATCGGCGTTTTCGGATCGACCCGGTGCAGCTGGAAAAGATCGATCCGGTCCCGGCGAAGGTTCGTCAGCGCCCGGTCGATCTGGTGGTCGAGCGTCGCCGGCGATCCGTCGATGATGATTTCCGACGGCCCGCGTTTGTCGACGCCGCCTTTCGTTGCGATCACGACATCCCGGCCTTCAAGGGCTTCCCCGACAAGACGATCCGCATGCTGCGGCCCGTAAGCGTACGCGCTGTCGAAGAATTCGACGCCGAGATCGGCTGCGCGGCGAAGGAGGGCGAGGCCCGCTTCCCAGTCGGGATACGCTCCGAAATTCCCGGGCCGGTCCGTCAGACGCATGGCGCCGTAACCGAGCCGGTCGACTGCGAGATCGCCGCCGAGGGCGAAACGGCGGGATGATTGAGCAATTTTGGTCATGGTCGGCTCCTTTTTGTGTTCGGCGGACGTCCCGCCGACGGATCGAACATGCGGGAGCGCGGCGACTTGCTGTAGACGGGTGACGAGAAAAGCTGTCATACGTTTTGCGTATGAGCGGATCATTCGACCGCCTGTCGCTGCTCGCGACCTTCGTCCGCATTGTGGAGCGGGGATCGATCAGCGCCGCCGCGCGCGATCTCGGCCTTTCGCAGGCCTCCGCCAGCCGTCAGCTGCAGGCGCTGGAAGCCCGGCTCGACGCTGTTCTCCTGGAACGCACAACCCACAGCCTCACGCTGACGGAGGCGGGCGCCTCTTGCTTAGCCGACGCGCGAGCGCTCCTGGACGGATGGAGCACGCTTGAAGAACAGCATACGGACGACGGGGCGGTGCGCGGAGCTTTGAAGGTCGTCGCGCCGGTCGCCCTGGGGCAGGGGCTTCTGGCCGAGGCCGCGTTCTCCTTCCAGGCCGGGCATCCGGAGGTTCGCTTCACCTGGCTCCTGGAGGATGGCGACATCCGGTTCGCTGAAATCGGCTGCGATCTCTGGATCAGGATCGGCGCCCCAAAGGACGATACGCTCGTCGTCCGCGAACTTGGCCGCGTCGAGCGGCTCGTCGTTGCAGCGCCGGAGCTGCTGAACGGCGCCAGAGGTCGCGGGCCGGAGCGCCTCTCGGACCTGCCGTGTGCGGCGTTGGAACAGTTCGAAGGGGTTGAAATTCCGCTTACAGATAAAAAAGGTCGCGCCTGCGCGATCCGAGCGCGCGCGGTCCTGACGACCAACAACCTGTTCGTCGCCCTCGCTGCGGCGCGAGCCGGCCGGGCTTTCGCAGTCGCGCCGCTATGGCTGGTCGAGGCCGACCTCCGCTCAGGCCGTCTCATTGATGCGGCTCCGGGCTGGCGGGCCCCGACGCTTCCCGTGGTCGCCGCATTTCGACCCGCAGCGCAGCGTCCGAAGCGTCTCGCCCGCTTTATTGAACACATTGCGCAGGCGGTCGGCGCGGCGGCTTAGGCGCGCCCTTAACCGTCGGCGACGTCGACCTTCAGGCGCATTTTCGGATGGATGGCGCAGCGAACCTCGTAAGCGCCGACGCCCGGGAACTTCAGGACAACGGTCTCGCCCGGGCGTTGGTCGCCGGAATCAAACTCGCCTCTGGCCGT
>JBCBJX010000124.1:0-6446 GCA_038522735.1 Pseudomonadota bacterium | reverse complement strand
GGCCTCGCGAACGGCGTTCAACAGCGCCAGGCGATTGGCGCGCAGTTTAGCGTCCTCGGCGTTCACCGTCACGGCGTCGAAAAAGGCGTCCAGCGGACCGCGCAGACCCGCAAGCGCGCCCATGGCGGCGGCGAAGTCTTCGGTCTTGAGGGCGTCGCCCGCGGCGGCGGTCGCGGTCTCCACCGCGTCCGCGAGCGCGCGCTCGGCCGGCGCCTCGATGAGGGCGGGATCGAAGGGCGCTTCCTCCCAGCCTTTCTTCTCCTCGGCCTTCAGGATGTTGCCGGCCCGCTTATGGGCGGCGAGGAGGTTCGCCCCGTCGTCGGTCGCGAGGAAGGCGTCGAGGGCGTCGAGTTTCTTCACGATGAGGACGAGATCGTCCTCGGGCTCGCCCACCGCATTCGTCAGCACCGCATCGACCCGGTCGTGCCGGCGGCCCTGGTCTTTGAGCCAGACTTTCAGGCGGTCATGGAAGAAGGCGAGCAGAAACCTGCTAACGGTCGGAAACAGCCAAGCAGTTGGCGAAAACCGCGCCCCGGAGGCTGACGCCAATTCGCCAGTAGGCGGACCATTGGACGACACCGCCCAAAGTTCCTTGACTTTGAATTCGACGCGTTTGTCGTGTTCTGCGAGCGCACGCTCCGCGAACCATCGCAAACTTATTCGATCTCCACGCTGGATGAGCATTTGAGTTAGTCCCAATGCGGCCCGCCTTAGCGCGAAGGGGTCTTTAGAGCCCGTCGGCTTCTGGTCGATCGCCCAGAAGGCCGTCAGCGTGTCGATCTTGTCGGCGAGGGCGACGGCGACGGAAACCGGGGCGGTCGGAACATCGTCGCCCTGCCCTGCGGGCTTGTAGTGGTCGCGGATGGCGTCGGCGATCTGGAGATCGCGCGGGCGGCCGTCCTTCGCGACGCCGTCGCTGCGCGCCGGCTCCTCAGGATGAAGCTTCGCGACGCCGTCGCTGCGCGCCGGCTCCTCAGGACGAAGCTTCGCGGCGCGGCTTCGCCGCTCCTCAGGACGAAGATCGTTGTCAGAACCGGCTTCGTCCTGAGGAGCCTCGCGCAGCGAGGCGTCGCGAAGGACCGCCGAAAGCCCCGCCTCCTCCAGCGCGTAGTAGCGGCCCATTAGACCCTGCAATTCGGGGAACTCGTAGACCATGCCCGTGACGAGATCGGCCTTCGCCAGCAGGCCTGCGCGCTCCGCGGCGTGGGGGTCCGCGCCGACCAGCGGGGCGATCTCTTTCGCGAGCGCCGCGACGCGGCGGGCCTTGTCGCCGACGGTTCCGAGGCCGTCGAAGAAAGTGATCCGGTCGAGATCGGCGAGACGGTCTTCAAGCTTCGTCTTCAGGTCCTGCTTGTAGAGGAACCACGCGTCGGAGAGCCGCGCCTCCAGCACCCGTTCGTAGCCGACGCGCATGGCCGCGCCGCCGTCAGGGGCCTCGAGGTTTGCGACGAACACGAACTTGTTGGCGAGGCGCCCCGTCGCCGGGTCGCGTACGGAGAAATATTTCTGGTGGCCCTTCATGGAGGCGGCCAGCACCTCGTCCGGCACCTCGAGGAATTTCTCGGAATAGCTTCCCATGAGAACGACCGGCCACTCGACCAGACCGGCGACTTCCTTCCCGAGCCCCATGTCCTCGACAAGCTCGAGCCCCTGCGCCGAACAGAGGGTGCGCGCCTCGGCGAGGATCGTCTCCAGCCGTTCCTCCGGGTCGAGCACCACGCGCGCGTCGCGCAGCTTCTCCGCATACGCCTCGAACGAGCGAACCTGGATCGGCTCCGGCGCATGCTGGCGGTGGCCGACCGTTTCGTCCCCGGCTGCTATCCCGGCGACCTCGAAGGGTACGATCTCGGCGTCGTAGGCGCAGAGGACCGACGTCAGCGGCCGCACCCAGCGCATGTCGCCATCGCCCCAGCGCATGGATTTCGGCCACGGAAAGCCGCGCACCACCTCCGCCACGATGTCGGCGATCAGCTCCGGCGTCGGGCGCCCCGGCTCGTCGATCACGGCGACGTAGTACTGGCCCTTCTTGTCCTCGCGGACCTCGCAGGCCTCGAGGCTCGAAAGCCCGGCGGACTTCAAAAAGCCCTCGACCGCCTTCTCCGGCGCGCCGACGCGGGGGCCTTTTTTCTCTTCCTTCCGGTCCGGCGAGCGCGCGGGGAGGCCCGTCACCACCAGGGCGAGGCGGCGGGGCGTCGCGAAGGCCTTCGCGCCCTCGGGCCGATAGCCCGCTTCGAACAGCTTCTCCTGGACGAGCTTCTGCAGATCGGCGGCGGCCTTCGCCTGCATCCGCGCGGGGATCTCTTCAGATCGGAGTTCAAGAAGGAGTTCTGACATGGGAGACGCGCCTCTCTAGGCGGGCCGCCGCCCCCGCGCAACCAAGCGCGACGACGCGTGCTGCATTTGCGAAGAAGAAAATCTGAGGCGTATTGCGAGAAGGCCTAAACTGCGGCATTCTGGGTGAATGATGAAGCGCCTTTTCAACGAGCACCCCGAGAGCGTCGACGAGACCTATGGGGAGCACCTCGCCCAGGCGTCCGGCTTCGGCGGGCGGCTGATCGCGGCCGGCCTCGCCTGCGTCATCCACGGTCTCTTCCCGTTCCTCTTCAAGCACACGGGCTCGGAGACGGTGCGGGCGCTGAACGTCGAGCTCTCCCACCGCCGCCGCATGGCGCGCCGGGAAGCCCGCGAGGCGGACGCGGCGAAGGCTGCGTACTAACCAGACCCGCCTTCCCACGGCTTGACCGTGGGACCCATCACCGGGGTCGTCGGCGCTTTTTGACGCCGCGTCACGTCGCCAGTGTCGGCGACCCGAACAGCCTTTATGCTGAACTCAAGCTCAGGAGCTGGGCCCCACGGTCAAGCCGTGGGGATGCGCGGGTGAGGCGTGCGGGGGTCAGGACAGTCAGTCCTTCGCCCCCTCCCCTTTCGTGTAGATCTGCACCGCCGTGGAGCGGGCGGCGATCTTTCCCTCCTGGGTCAGAAAATCCGCCTCCACATGGATGAGGCGGCGGGATTTGTTAACCACGCGACCCTCCGCCTTCAGCGTGGTCCCGAAGACCGGCCGCCAGAAGCTCGTCTCCAGCCGGGTGGTGCGGAAGCGCTCGTCGGAATGCTCAAGCGCCGCGAGGGTCGCCATGGAGACGATGCGGTCGGCCATCGCCGCGAGATAACCGCCGAAGAGCGAGCCGTCGGAATTGCGGAAGCGGTCGTCGATCGTCCACGTCACCCAGGCGCGGCCGTACGCCCAGCCGTCGAGGCCCTGGAGGGCGAGGTGGTGCGTCGCGCCTTTCTTGAGGTCCTTCTCCGCGCCGTCGCGGATCGCGTTCAGGATCTCGGTGTGGCGTTCGCTGGTGACCCGGTCTTTCGCCATCTCAGCCCTTGTTGTGGGAGCCATCGCAGAGGGGCGCGCCGCCGGTCTGCTTGCAGGTGCAGAAGAAGACGGTCTTCGTCTCCGGCGCCTCCCAGCGCATGGGCGCGAGGTCGGTCACCTGATGGGAGCCGTCGCAAAAGGGCTGCTTGGAGGAGCGCCCGCAGGTGCACCAGAAATACGCCTTGCCGGCTTCGACTTTGACGGGCAGAGGCGCGTCGCCGGCGCGGATCGGATCGGTCATGTGGAAGTCCCCTCGGGTTGATCGCCTCCGAGCCTAGCCGCGGTCCGGCCCGCCCGTGAAGGCGCTGCGTCAGAGGCTTGCGCCCAGGCTCGCGACGCGGCCACATCCGCCTCGCGAAACAGGAGACGCCCCCCATGATCGGATACGCCGTCGTCGGAACGAATGATCTCGAACGCGCGAAAGCCTTCTTCGAGGCGCTGCTCGCGCCCTACGGCGTGAAACGCATGATGGACACGGCCCGCAACTGCATCTGGTCCGCCGGCCGCGGTCAGCCGATGCTCGGCGTCAACACGCCTTTTGACGGCGAGGAGGCCTGCGTCGGCAACGGCACCATGGTCGCCCTCGCCGCCGACACGCGCGAGCAGGTGGACGAGATTTACAAAAAAGCGCTGGAACTCGGCGGAACCGACGAAGGCGCGCCGGGCGAGCGCTTCGCCGGCTTTTACGCCGGCTACTTCCGCGATCTCGACGGCAACAAGTTCAACGTCTTCAAGATGGGCTGAGGGGCGACGGACGAGCGCTATGCGCTCTCGTCCGTTTTCTCCACCGGCGGCTCGGGATCCTCATAGTCGACAGGGATGAGCATGTACTCCGTGACGCCAGTGCGGGTCGTCACCGTCGAGGCTATGGTCCCGTCCGGCTGCATGACCATCCGGGCGCGGCCCATGAGAGGGAGGTCGTCGGCCTCGTAGACGCCGGGGCTCACCTCCACGATGTTCTTCATGACCACCATGTTCGGGTGCACTTTCAGCGACAGCATGTGCAGCCACGGCTCAACCGCGTAGGCGCGGCCCCGGTCGATCTGGATCTGCTTGGCGATCGAGGCGACCTCCCAGTAGCCATCGATCGGCAGAGGATCGGTCGGCGCGACCTTGGTCTTGAGCGGCAGGAACGCGTTGAACTGCGGGACGCCCGCGGCCTTGGCGACGAAATCGCCGGTGCGGCCCGCGAGCAGCTTACTCGAGGACTCGCACCCCGCGAGCGCTGCGAAAGCGACGGCGACCAGCGCGGCGCGGCCAAATGAAAATCGACGCATTTCGCTTACCTCCCCGTCTTACCCGCGCCGACCCTAGGCCGTCCCGCCGTCGCCCGCATAGTAGGGAAACGCCCCATCCTCTTCGTCTCCAAGCGGCTGCGCCGGGCGGCGCGACTTGACCACTTAAGTCTACATATGTAGCATAACTGAATGAAACGCGCCCGGGCCTTTTCGAAATCGACCCTCGCCATCCTCCGCGCCATGGCGGATCAGCCCGACGCGGAGCGCTACGGCTACGAGCTTATGAAGACGACGGGGCTTAAATCCGGGACGCTCTACCCGATCCTCATGCGGCTGAGCGATCAGGGGCTTCTGGAAGCGCGCTGGCGTCCGCCGGCGGCGGAAGGCCGCCCTGCGCGGCACGCCTACCGGTTGACATCGGCGGGCCTTGAAGTCGCAGCGAAGTCCGCGAAATCTGGACGATCGCCCGCCGGCGCGGCGAAGCGAAGCGCGGAGGCCTGAGCCGGTGAACAGGACAGGGATCGCAAAGCGGGTACTCGCACTCGCCCGTCGGATCGCCCCGCCCAGCCGCGAAACATGGGTCCGGGCGATGGAAAACGAAGCCTCCGCCGCGGCGGCGGACGGCGCGGCCCTGCGGTTCGCCCTCGGATGTCTTCTCGCCTCTGCGCGGATGGCGCTCGGCACTCGGCGCGGCCTCGCGGTCGCCGGGCGGCTCAGCCTCGCTGTCGGCCTCATCGGCTCCGGCGTCGCCGGAATGGTCTGGGCGGTGATGATGCTGAAGGTCCCGCTCGCCGCAGTCTCCGTAGGACTCGCCTGCCTTTTCTATGTGACGGGCGGCGCGTTTGCGTGGCGTTCGGTCCGCGCCCTGAGAACCTATGCGGTGATCGGACTTACGGTCGCGATCGCCGGATGGCTCGGGGCTGTACTGGCCGGCCATTGGAGCGTCTTTGGCTCCGCCTACCTCGCCGCGCTCAGCCTGGAGTTCGGGCTCGTCATGGCGGTCCTGTTCGCCGGCGCTCTCGGCTTGCAAGGGCTTCATCCGGATCCGGCCGATGCTTGACGCGCTGCGGATCGCCGCCGCGGCGGGCGCCGCTTTGCTCGGGCTCGGGCATCTCGGCCTGACGGCGGCGATCTACGACGCCCCGTCGCTGGAGGCGCTGTGGTTCGCCGGATCGGGCCTCGCCTTTTTCGCCGTCGCCCTCGGCAATCTCGCCGAGCCCGGCCCCTCACGGGCGGCGCGGATTATCCGTCTTGCGCAGAACCTGACGATGGTCGGCTTTTTCACCGCCGCCCGGACGCTCCTGCCCGCGCCGCAGGTCGGCGTCGGCCTCGCGCTGTTTCTGGTGTTGTCGGCGTTGAGCTGGCGAACAACGCGGACCGCTCACCCCGCGTAATCCACCACACCTGCGCCTTCCGTGCGCCCTTGCGGGCTTTCGAGCCACGCTTCGCAGCAGGCTTTCGAGAGCGTCCGTACGCGCAGGATGTAGTTCTGGCGTTCGGCGACGGAGATGACGCCTCGGGCGTCCAGCAGGTTGAAGAGGTGGGAGGCCTTGACGCACTGGTCGTAGGCGGGAAGCGCGTAGGAGACGCCTTTGGCCCGCCCCGCCTCCACCGTCGCAAGGCAGGCTTTCTCAGCCTCCTCGAATTGACGGAAGAGAACGTCCGTGTCCGCCAGCTCGAAGTTGTAGGCCGACATCTCCACCTCGTTCTGGTGGAAAACATCCCCGTACGTCATGGCGTCCGCGCCATCCGCGCCGTTGAAGTCGAGGTCGAAGCCGTTGTCGACACTCTGGACGTACATGGCGAGGCGTTCGAGGCCGTAGGTGATCTCGCCGGTC
>JBCBJX010000123.1:0-6492 GCA_038522735.1 Pseudomonadota bacterium | reverse complement strand
TTGACGAACTCGATCACCTCGCCCGAGCGCATGTCGATCAGGTGGTCGTGGTGGTCGTCGGTCGCCTCTTCATAGCGGGAGCGGCCGTCCTGGAAGTCGTGCCGCTCGACGACGCCGACGTCCTCGAAGAGCCGCATGGTGCGGTAGACGGTGGCGATGGAGATCCGGCTGTCGAGTTCGGACGCGCGGCGGTGGATCTCTTCAACATCCGGATGGTCTTCAGCGAGAGAAAGAACGCGGGCGATGGTCCGGCGCTGGTCGGTCATGCGCACGCCCTTTTCGGCGCAGAGCTTCTCCAGGCGATCCATGGCGTCTCCTTCCGGTCTTTGGTTTCAAAGATATAGAGCGTTCGCGCGCGGCGGGACAGAGACGCCGCTCTACGGGCGGGGCGTAAGCGCGCGGCGGAGGACGAGGGCGTCGGACCCGTCGGCGTAATAGCCCGCCCGGCGGCCCGCATCCGCGAAGCCGATCGAGCGGTAAAGCGCAAGCGCCGCGGCGTTCGATTCGGAGACCTCCAGGAACATCTCGGCGGCCCCTGCGGCCGCCGCGCCCCCCGCCGCGGCCGCCATCAGCGCCCGGGCGACGCCGGCGCGCCGCCGCGCGGGATCGACCCCGATCGTCAGGATCTCCGCTTCGCCGGCGGCGGCCCGGGCGAGGACGAGGCCCGCCGCGGCGCCCTCCGACCGGGCGGCGAAAGCGATCACCGCGCGCTGGCCGAGGAGATCGCCGATCAGTGCTTCGGACCACGCCTCGGCGCCGAAGGCGGCCTTGTGCAGCGCCGCAAGCGCGGGGGAGTATTCCGGTCCTGCGCCGTCGATGCGTATGGGGAGGCCGGCCACTTCAGCCGCGCGCGGCGAAGGGCGAGGGGGCCGGCGGCGTCGCATCGGGCGCGCGGACATAGAGCGCACGCGGCCCGCCGGGCTCCGGCGTTCGTCCGCGGGCGGCCTCGGCGAGGGCGCGCACGTCGATCGCCTCGACGCCGCTTTCGACGAAGGGCGCGCCCGCCTCACGGAGAGCGCCGGCGACGAGCGCCGTTCCCGATCCGACGAGCCGGACGGCGCGGCCGTCCGCCTCTCGCAGGATCGATCCGGGCGCCGCATCTGTTGCGACAGCGGCCGGCGGAGCGAGAGCGGCCCCGGTCTCGCCATCGAACATCTGGAGGAAGACCTCGCCGCGCTTTGCGTCGATCACCGCGGCGACCGCCTCGCCTTCCGCCGCGGCCCCGGCCGAGATCGCGAGGGCTTCAAGGCTTGACAGTCCGAGCACGGCGGTTTCGGTTCCAACGCCGAGGCCGCGGGCGAAGGCGAGGCCGACGCGCACGCCGGTGAAAGAGCCGGGGCCCGTCGTCGCAACGACGCGCTCAAGATCGCGCGCCGCGACGCCCGCCTCGCTCAGACCCTCGCGGACCATCAGCGGCAGACGCTCCGCATGCCCCTTCGTCATCGGCTCGGCGATAACGTTCGCCCGACCGCCCGTCAGCACGCAGACGGCGCACTGGGCGAGGGCCGTGTCGATCGCGAGGACGGGCCCGCTCAAAGGACCGTGCAGGCTTCGTTGAAGTCGAGGCGCGGCGAGCGGGGGAATAGGTTTTCGTCCGTGCCGTAGCCGATATTGCAGAGGAAGTTCGACTTCACCTTGCCTTCGGGGAAGAACTCCCGATCGACTCCCGCCTTGTCGAAGCCGGACATCGGCCCGCAATCGAGGCCGAGGGCCCGGGCGGCGATCATGAAATAGGCGCCCTGCAGGGAGGAGTTGCGGAACGCCGTCTCCTCGATGAGGGCGTCGTTGCCGACGAACCAGCTTTTTGCATCCGTATGCGGAAAGAGCTCCGGCAGCCTCTCGTAGAACTCCAGATCATAGCCGATGATGACGCAGGCGGACGCCGCCTTCGTCTTTTCGACGTTCGTGCCGAGGAGGTGGGAGGAGAGCTTTTTTTTCGCTTCGTCAGACACGACGAACACGAACCGCGCTGGCGAGCAGTTGGCCGAGGTCGGCCCCATCTTCGTCAGATCGTAGACCGCCTGCATCAGCGCCTCGGAGACGGGCCTCGCCTCCCAGCCGTTGCGCGTCCGCGCCTCGCGAAAAATCGTGTCGAGCGCTGCATCTGAAATGGGGTCGGCGGGCATGGCGGAGGTCTCCTGCGATTTCGCAAGAGAGCTACAGCAGGTCTCGCGAGCGGCCAACGCCGCGGCTCCCCTCTACTCTGGGAGAGGGGCCTTCATCACACCACCGCCTCGACCCGGGTCACCTCGGGCACGTAGTGCTTCAGCATGTTTTCGACGCCCTGCTTCAGGGTGTAGGTCGAGGCTGGGCAGCCGGCGCAGGCGCCCTGCATGTGGAGGAAGACGACGCCTTCGCCCGACACATACCGCGAGAAGGTGATGTCGCCGCCGTCCTGGGCGACCGCCGGGCGCACGCGGGTGTCGAGAAGCTCGACGATCTGTTCGACGATCTCCCGGTCCTCGCCTTCGTAGTCGTCGAGGGACGGGCCCCCCTTGGCGTCGCCCGCGCCCGCCTCCACCGCCGGCAGGCCGGCGGCGTAATGGTCCGCGATCACGCCGAGGACGGAGGGTTTCATATGGGCCCACTCGACCGTCTCGTCTTTCGAGACGGTGACGAAGTCGGCGCCGAGCAGCACCGAAACGACGCCGTCGACGGCGAAGAGCGCCCGGGCGAGAGGCGAAACGGACGCGCTCTCGTAGGTCGGGAAATCCATCGGCGACGCGCCTGCGCCGAGCACAGCCTCGCCTGGCAGGAATTTTAAGGAAGCCGGGTTCGGCGTGTCTTCGGTCTGGATGAACATTGCGGGCTCCGTCGAAAACTTGAGCGTTTCGATCGGGAATATAGGGCCGGGCGCCGCGATGCAAAAGTCGCAAAGGGCGGTTCCCGGTCGTAACCGCTTGATTATAAGGGTTGCAGAACCCTCTCTCCGCCCTCCCGCCCTCACCGCCGAGACCGCCCATGACCGACGACAGCTCCCGCCTGACCGATGAAGAAGCGCTCGCCTTCCACAAGGAGGGCAAGCCCGGGAAGCTGGAGATCACGCCGACGAAGCCGATGGCGACGCAGCGGGACCTCTCCCTCGCCTATTCGCCGGGCGTCGCCGCGCCGGTGCGGGCGATCGCCGACGATCCGGACACGGCCTACGACTACACCTCGAAGGGCAACATGGTCGCCGTCATCTCCAACGGGACGGCGATCCTGGGGCTCGGCGATCTCGGCGCCCTCGCCTCGAAGCCGGTGATGGAAGGAAAGTCGGTCCTCTTCAAACGCTTCGCCGACATCGATTCGGTGGACATCGAAGTCGATACGACCGACCCGGATGAATTCATCAACTGCGTGAAGTATCTCGGGCCCGCCTTCGGCGGCATCAACCTAGAAGACATCAAGGCACCGGATTCCTTCGTCATCGAGCAAACGCTGAAAGACGTGATGGACATCCCGGTCTTTCACGACGACCAGCACGGAACCGCGATCATCGCCGCCGCGGGCCTCATCAACGCCCTCGAGATCGCCGGCAAGAACATCAAGGACGTGAAAGTCGCTGTCTCCGGCGCGGGGTCGTCCGCCCTCGCCGTCGTCGGCCTCATCAAGGCGATGGGCGTCACCCACGAGAACGTCCTCGTCTGCGACCGCAAGGGCGTCATCCGTCCGGGACGGGAGGGGACGATCGACCAGTGGCGCTCCGCCCACGCCGTCGAGACCGACAGGACGACCCTCGCGGAAGCGATGGACGGCGCGGACGTCGCCATCGGCCTCTCCGTCGCCGGCGCCGTCGACCAGCAGATGGTGAAGTCCATGGCGAAGAACCCGATCATCTTCGCCATGGCGAACCCGGAGCCGGAGATCCGCCCGGAGCAGATCGAGGAGGTGCGCGGCGACGCCATCATCGCGACGGGACGGTCCGACTATCCGAACCAGGTCAACAACGTTCTCGGTTTCCCTTACATCTTCCGCGGCGCCCTCGACGTCCGAGCCCGGACCATCAACGAGGAGATGAAGATCGCCTGCGCCCAGGCGCTCGCAAAGCTCGCCAGAGAGGACGTGCCGGACGAAGTCGCCGCCGCTTACGGCAAGCGCCTCTCCTACGGCCGCGGCTACATCATCCCGACGCCCTTCGACCCGCGGCTCATCTCCGCCATCCCGCCAGCGGTCGCAAAAGCGGCCTGCGAGACCGGCGTCGCGCGCAAGCCGATGGACGATTTCTACGCGTATAAATCAAAGCTCGCCCAGCGCCTCGACCCGTCCGCGTCGTTCCTCCAGCAGATCCAGGGCGCTTGCCGCGGCGCCGACCCGAAGAAGCGCATCGTCTTCGCCGAGGGCGAGGAGGAGGCGGTTATCCGCGCCGCCTACGCCTTCAAGCAGGAAGGCCTTGGCGAGCCGATCCTCATCGGCCGCGAGGACTCCGTGCGCGAGACCATGGCCGCCATCGGCCTCGACAAGGACGCGGAGCTGGAAATCCACAACGCCCGCGTCTCCGACTATAACCCGGACTATACCGACTATCTCTACCGCCGCCAGCAGCGCAAAGGCATGCTGTTCCGCGACTGCCAGCGCCTCGTCAACAACGACCGCAACGTCTTCGGCGCCTGCATGCTCGCCCTCGGCCATGCGGACGGCATGGTGACCGGCGTCACGCGGAACTTCGACGTCGCCCTCGGCAACGTGAAGCTCGCCCTCGACCACCGGCCGGGCGAGCGCGTGATCGGCATGTCGGCCGTGCTCGCACGCGGGCGGACGATCTTCATGGCCGACACGAACGTCGAGGAGCTCCCCGATTCAGAAACCCTCGCCGACATCGGCATTCAGGCCGCCCACGCCGCCCGCCGCCTCGGCTTCACCCCGCGGGTCGGTTTCGTCTCCTATTCGAACTTTGGCAATCCGTGGACGGAGCATTCAGAGCGCATCGCCAACGCCGTGAAACTCCTCGACGGGCGCGACGACGTCGACTTCGAATACGAAGGCGAAATGACGCCGCGCATGGCGCTCAACCGCGACGCCCGCCGCGCCTTTCCCTTCTCGAGGCTGTCCGGCGACGCCAACGTGCTGGTCGCGCCCGGCATCCATTCTGCGTCCATCTCGACGAAACTGCTCGCCGAACTCGGCTCGGCGACGGTGCTCGGGCCCTTCCTCATCGGCCTCGAACGCTCCGTCCAGATCGCCCAGCTCGGCGCGAAGGTCTCCGACATTGTCACACTCGGCGCCGTCGCCGCCTACGATCTCGACCAGGCCCACCGGGTGTGGGCGGAGGGGGAGGGGTGAACGGCTCGCTTTTGTTGGAGGGCTGAGCAACGCGTTGTCACCCCGCGGTTCATCCGCGGGGCCCGTCACCGGAGCCGAAAGCGCGTCCTGGTTTCGACTTCAGGCGTTGGGTCCCGCGGACAAGCCGCGGGATGACGCCGATTAAGTCTGCAGACTTTCGCTCCCTCAGTCGGCTCCTTCCGTCCGTTTCCGGAACCGCGCCGACTGCTTGCGTGTGATGTCCTCAGCGACGCCGCGCGGGAGGTGGCGCACGAGCCACGCGATGCGTTTGTTGTTCGCGCCCGGAACGATGACAGTGCGATCCTGCTCCAGGTCGTCGAAGCAGGTGCGGACGACCTCATCCGCCTGCTGAAACATGTTCTCCGACATTTTGGAGACGAGCTCGCGCGTGCCGTTCACGTCGTGGAACTCCGAATACGTGAAGCCGGGACAGAGGGCGGAGACCTTGATCCCCGTTCCGTGCGCTTCGGCCGCGAGGGATTGCGAAAACGAAACGAGAAACGTCTTCGACGGGCCGTAGAGCGTATGCCCCGCCGAGCCAGGAACGAGACCGGCGAGGGAGGCGACGTTGACGATCCGCCCCCAGTTCTTCGCCCGCATGGACGGGAGGAGGAGGTGCGCGAAGTGGGCGTAGGAGGAGACCATCAGTTCGATGAAGTCCCGCTGCTCGATCCAGGTGTTGTCGTTGAAGAAGCCCGGCAGACCGAAGCCTGCGTTGTTGATCAGGATGTCCGGCTGGGCGCCCTCGTCCGCCAGCCCCTCGACCACGCCCGCCGCCGCGTCGCGCACGGAGAGATCGGCGGCGCGCGTCACGTATTTGACGTCATGGGCGGCGGCGAGCTCGTCGCCGAGGGCCGTGAGGCGATCCGCGCGCCGGGCGACGAGGACGAGGTTCGCGCCCTTCGCCGCGAGCTGCCGCGCGAATTCCGCTCCAATGCCGGCGGACGCCCCTGTCACCAGCGCCCAGCGCCCTCGATAATCGCTCATCCCGCCGCTCCGTTCTCGCAAATGGGGTCTTCGCCCCATCGCCGGTTCCGCCGCGAAACGCAAATCATGTGCGCAACTCTTCTCAGGGTGTTGCCCGTGCGGACTTTCGCCCGGGCTCGCCATTGGTTAAACAGGGGTTAACGGTCAGGAGCGGGACCCATGAACAGCATCGACAAAGTCTTCGGCATGCTCGCCATCGCCATCGTCGTCGCCGCGGCGTCGTTCGCCGTCGTGAACAGCTAT
>JBCBJX010000122.1:0-6887 GCA_038522735.1 Pseudomonadota bacterium | reverse complement strand
GGACGGCAAGGTCGCCCCGCCGCGACGGGGCGAGATGAAAGCCTCCATGGAGGCGCTCATCCACCACTTCAAGCTCTATACGGAAGGCTTCCGCGTCCCCGAGGGCGAGGTCTACACCGCCGTCGAGGCGCCCAAGGGCGAATTCGGCGTCTACCTCGTCTCCGACGGCTCCAACAAACCCTATCGCTGCAAGATCCGCGCGCCGGGCTTCCCCCACCTGCAGGCCATGGACTGGATGAACCGCGGCCACATGCTGGCGGACGTGAGCGCTATTCTGGGCAGTTTGGATATTGTGTTTGGGGAGATTGATCGGTAAAATCGAAAGTGATTGTAAGGGGGGGTGGGAAATGCTAACCGAAGAACAGCTAAAGCAAGTTAGTCTTACGGTAGATGAGCGAATTTTTTTTCGATTTCTACCTGGCGGAGCTGCAGTATTTGTTCTGACGTTTCTGTTAGGATTTTTTGCAAACCAAATATTTTATCCAGAGCTTCGTATAGCGCTTGAGCAGACAGAAGAATTAAATGATAGATTAGATTCTGCTATTCGAGCGCAGTTTTATGATGATTGGCCTTTATTTATAAATTGCAGACCCAAATCTAAAAATGACGTAAAATTACCCACAGGAATATTTTATCTCGCTGAGTTGGGTCGTATAACAGATGATGGCGTATTTTGGGCAGCATCGTACAGACTTGATCATTTTAATAATGAAAATAGCTGGATAATCAATTTTGACGCTAATAAGGAAATAGAAAGCTTAGAAGAAGCAGAAGGCGTGACATTCGATGATTGTAAAGAGGGGGTAAGTGTTTACGAACTCACAAAACTCGACTTTGGAAAAGGCAATAACGTCGAAAGTCAAGCTCGTATAAGGGGGTTGTTGGACGTTGTTATTATATTGATTGTCATATTTATCGTTGGAAATTCAATTCTGAAAAGGGTTTGGAATAATTTCTCTAGCAAGGTGCGACGAAGTGGGTGAAATACCCCTCTACGCCTCGCTGCTCGCCGCCGCCCTCATCGCGGCGGCGTTCGTCGTCTCGGGGCTCGTGGGGCTGCGCAAGCGCCATCGCGATGCGTCCGTCTGGCAGGTGTACGGCGGCGCGGCCGTCTACGGAGCGGTGTTCGGGGCCATCATCGTGTTCGCCGTCCTGCCCCTGCGGACCGCCATCACCGCCGCCGACGACTTCACGCCGCGCATGGGCCTTTCCGGGGCGGCGGTGCTCGCGCTCTTCTGGGCGATCCGCACCGGCCTCATCGCCCGCGCCCCGCTCCTCGGCCCCCTCGTGCGCGCCTATCGCCGGGCGAGCCTGCGCAAATCCATCGAGGATTCGGAGAAAGCGCTCGCGCGGCTCGGGGACGGTGAAAGCGGTGCTTGAGTCATCCCGGCGAAAGCCGGGACCCATCACGGAAGCCCTCCGCCATCGCGATCGGGGCGCGCTCAGGAGCTGGGTCCCGGCTTTCGCCGGGATGACAACAGAGGGGCAAGACCGGCCGCATTGAGCCGGCCCGCGTTTCGCGGTTAAACCCGCCGAAATTCGACGAGACCCTAAGCAAGGAGCGCCGCCATGGCCGCCCGCAAACCCGCCAAAGACCAGCCGACAAGCTTCGCGTGGAGCGACGAGAACGCCCGCTGGTGCGAGGCGCAGATCGCGAAGTTCCCCGAAGGCCGTCAGGCCTCGGCGGTCATTCCGTTCCTGTGGCGCGGCCAGAAGCAGGAGGGCTGGGTGACCATCCCGATGATGGAGGCGATCGCCCGCCAGCTGGAGATGCCGTACATCCGCGTCTACGAGGTCGCGACCTTCTACACGATGTTCAATCTGGAGCCCGTCGGCCGCCATTTCGTCCAGCTCTGCGGCACGACGCCCTGCATGCTCCGCGGCGCCCACGATCTGCGCGAGGTCTGCAAAAAGGTCATCGGTCCCGAAAACACGCCGAACGCGGACGGATCGCTCTCCTGGCTGGAGGTCGAGTGCCTCGGCGCCTGCGTCAACGCCCCGATGGCCCAGATCAACGACTACTACTACGAAGATCTGACCCCGGAGAATTTCGAAGAGCTTCTCCTCAAACTGAAAGCCGGCGACGACGCGCGCCCCGGCACCCTCAACCCGAACCGCACGACCTCCGACCCCGAAGGCGGGCCGACGACCCTGACGGACGCCGCGCTCTATGACGGGTCCGCCGCGAAGCCGATCGCGAAGCTCCCGAACTCCGATCCCGCGCCGGCGGACGCCTAAGCCGCGGCGCAATTTGAACGAAATGCGCCCGGGCGCGGCGCCGGAGCGTTTAATCGTTTGCGCCATAGGCGAGGGCGAGAAGCTTCGGGAGACGGATCCATGCCTGCCGACACGGTCGAGACCGCGCCCTTCATCGACACGGGCCGCGACTTTGAAACGAACATCCTGCACCTCGGCGCGTTCGTGATAACGGCGCTCGCCGCGGCGCTCATCTGTTTCGCCCGTTCCGGGGAATGGATCTGGCTCGCCGCGTACGCCGCGCTGATCGCCGTGCCGCTGGTGCCGGCCCGTCGCCTGCTGCCGGAGATGCAGCGGAGCGCGCGGGAGGACTGTTGAACGGTTTCTTCACCATACTGGGATTTACTGCGTCCCAGGCAGCAGGGGGAGCGCCCCGATGATCGGCAAAACCTTGAATTCCATCCCGTTCGTCGACGACAGCGTCGACCCGCAGACGGCGCTCGTGCGCGCCGCCCTGTTCGAAGGCGCGATCATGATGGTCGGCGTTCTCATGTTCGTCGCCTCGGGCTCGTGGATCTGGCTCGCGATTGCGGCCGCGGTCGGCATCGTCGTCCTCTTCCCGGCGGTGCGCCGGATGGGCGAGCAGGCGGACCAGCCGAAAGAGGGCGAGATCCGTCCCGCGCTCAGCGACGCCATGGATCAGGACTTCCCGGAAGACGAAGCCTTCAACAGCTGAGGGCTTTGCTTGCGCGCCGCACCGCAGCGCGCGACCGTTCCCGCCGGCGACGGCGGGACGGCTATGACGGATAATGCGAAATTCGGCGGCGGCGCGAGCGGCACGGTCCTCGACGACTGGCCGATGCCGCCGAGCGCGGACTTCATCGGCTTTGAATTCGGCGAATTCGACCGCGAGGCGATGGCGCTCAGGACGCGGTTCCGCGCGTCGGAAGCGATGCTGAACCCGGCGGGCACGGTGCAGGGCGGCTTCCTCGGCGTCATGCTGGACGAGGTGATGGGCTCCCTCGTCGTCGCCCTTCACGAAGGCCGGCTGCGCCCGGCGACGACCGATCTGCACACGCAGTATTTCAAGGCGGCCTATCCCGGCCCGCTCTTCGGCTTCGCCCGCGTCACCCGCATGGGCCGCTCCATGGCGTTCACCGAAGGCACGATCTCCGACGAGGCGGGCGATGTGGTCGCCCTCGCGATCCAGACCGCGAAGCTCCTGCCGATCCCCGGGGCGCCGGCGTGAGCGAGCGCCCGATGGCCCTCGGCGCGGGCGCCGCCTTCGACGAGAGGCCCCGTCCGCCGATTGCGATCACCCTCGGCTGGGAGCTCGTCGAATACGACGCGGACGCCATGCGCCTCGTCCTCGAGTTTCCCGTGAAGGGCGAGTGGCTGAACCCGCAGGGCGTCGTCCAGGGCGGCATGGTCTGCGCCATGCTCGACGCGGCGATGGGGATCCTCGTCGGCGCGCTCCATGGCGGGGAGAAGTTCCCGTCCTCCATGGACCTCCACACCCAGTTCCTGCGGCCCGCCGTCGGCGAGAAACTCATCGGCGAAGCGCGCGTGACGAAGATGGGCCGCCAGACGGCGACCACCTATGCGGAGCTCAAGGGCGCCGACGGCAAGCTCATCTCGACGGCGCTGCAGACCGCCATGCTCGTGGAGCCGCGGGGGTGAGCGCTCGCCGCCGTCCTTCGTGACGCCTCGCCGCGCGAGGCTCCTCAGGACGTCCTTCGAGACGCGCGCCGCGGCGCGCTCCTCAGGATGAAGCAAACACGGTCTTCGTCCTGAGGAGCCCGCGACAGCGGGCGTCGCGAAGGACGGCCGCAACGCGCCAACCCCGCGACCCCGCGCGCCCTTTCGTTCCGCGGCGGGGCGGCGTATGTCCGCGAAACCATTGATGAACCCACGAGACCCCCATGCTGCAGGACAAGGACCGCATTTTCACGAACCTCTACGGCCTCCACTCGTGGAAGCTGGAGGAGGCGAAGAAGCGCGGCGCGTGGAACGGGACCAAAGACATCCTCGCCATGGGCCCCGAATGGATCACCGAGCAGGTGAAGGCCTCGGGGCTGCGCGGTCGCGGCGGCGCCGGCTTCCCGACGGGCCTCAAATGGTCGTTCATGCCCAGGGAAGTTAAGGACCGCCCGCATTACCTTGTCGTCAACGCGGACGAGTCCGAGCCCGGCACCTGCAAGGACCGGGACATCATGCGCCACGACCCGCACCTCTTCATCGAAGGGTGCCTCGTCGCCTCCTACGCCATGCGCGCCCACGCCTGCTACGTCTACATTCGCGGCGAATACATCTGGGAGCGGGAGGTCCTGCAGCAGGCGATCGACGAGGCGTATGCGGCGGGTCTCGTCGGCGACAACGCCTGCGGCTCCGGCTACAAATTCGATATCTACGTCGCACACGGCGCGGGCGCCTATATCTGCGGGGAGGAGACGGCGCTCCTTGAAAGCCTTGAAGGCAAGAAGGGCCAGCCGCGCCTGAAGCCGCCGTTCCCGGCGGGGGCGGGGCTCTATGGCTGTCCGACCACGGTCAACAACGTCGAATCGATCGCCGTCTGCCCGACGATCATCCGCCGCGGGGCGGGGTGGTTCAAAGCCTTCGGCCGCGAGAACAACGCCGGCACCAAGGTCTTCTGCATCTCCGGCCACGTCGAGCGCCCATGCAATGTCGAAGAAGAGATGTCCATCCCTCTGCGGACTTTGATCGAGACCCATTGCGGCGGCGTCCGCGGCGGTTGGGACAATCTGAAAGCCGTCATCCCCGGCGGCTCGTCCGTCCGCCTGCTGCCGAAAGAGATCTGCGACGACGTGCTGATGGATTTCGACGCGCTCCGCGAACACAAATCCGGCCTCGGCACGGCGGCCGTCATCGTCATGGACAAGTCGACGGACGTGGTGAGGGCGATCGCCCGCATCGCCTACTTCTACAAGCACGAGAGCTGCGGCCAGTGCACGCCCTGCCGCGAGGGCACCGGCTGGATGTGGCGCGTCCTCTCCCGCATGGCGAAAGGCGACGCCGAGCACGCCGAAATCGACAAGCTCCTCGACGTCGCCGGCCAGATCGAAGGCCACACCATCTGCGCTCTTGGGGATGCGGCGGCCTGGCCGGTCCAGGGCCTCATCCAGCACTTCCGCCACGAGATCGAAGAGCGGATCGATCAGTATAGGGCGTCGAAGCCGCATGTGGCGGTGGCGGCGGAGTAGGGCGATGGGTCTTCAGGTGGCAACCATTGCGCGCCTGCCCATCGAAGGATCACGTGACTACTACATTTATCTGTTGGACTATGGCTGGGATGAGCCAATAGCAGAAGCGCTTCGAGATAATTTTGAATTCCTGGCAAAATCCTGCAGCGAAAATAACGCCGTTATCGTAAAAGGGTTTGACGCGAAGGAGTTCAACAACGAAATATTTGCGTACCACTCTATTGACGGTGAGGCAGCGGTGGAGCTGCTTCCGGCGCTATTAGTAACAAAAACAAATCCTGCATACTTCGCACGAGACGTCGATCAGCGCCGGACTAAAGCGTATAAAGTAAATGAAGTCGATAATTTTATCTTGGTTCCAGTGCGAAAATTTTGCAAAAAAGCATCAGAAGTCCCAGGATTATTGGAGTCAATAATGAAGGATATTTCTGAAGGTGAGTCGTTATGTAATTTTCAAGTTTCCCGTCAGGTGGCTCGAAAAGAGTCTCGGTTCAGTTGGCTGATGTTAGAGCCGAATATTTATGGCGTTGGTGTTCGGATGCCGAAACTCTTTGAGTACTTAAGACGGGAATCAATATAGAGGTCGTAATTAGAGCCATCGTCGAAATACCTAGGTAAATTAGCCGTTCTGACAATGGCTCATCTCGGCTTTGCAATAGAATCCAGTTTCCCACGTCGTCGTCTGAGAGCTGATGCAAATTCGCTCCGATTCTTGATCGTCAATCCGGTAGGGTCACCAATTCCATGAAGAATTCCGGCGCAAGGCTGGGTTTTGTGAGAAGACGAGCTTCTGTTTCAGGCTGACGAAAGAGGGTCGCCACGATAAAAACAAGTTCACTACAAACGGAGAAACCGCCATGCGTTGGCAAGGCCGTCGCCAGAGCGACAATTTTGAGGATCGCCGCGGCCGGTCGGCCGGGCTCGGCGGCATGCGGGGCGGGGGCTCGTCGCTCGTTCCGCTGCTCCTCCAGTTCGTCATCTCGAAGTTCGGGATCGGCGGTATCGCCGTGCTCGCGGTCGGCTTCTTCGCGCTAAACGCCATCGGCGTGAACCCGCTGGCGCTGGTCGGCGAAGGGGCGCCTGCGCCGCAGACGCGATCGGCGCCCGCGAACGACGCCCAGTCCCAGTTCCTGCGCGTGGTGCTCGCGGACACCGAGGATGTCTGGTCGCGGGTCCTCTCCAATTATCGCGAGCCGACCATGGTGCTCTTCTCCGGCCGGGTGAACTCCGCGTGCGGGACAGCGTCGTCGGCGGTAGGCCCGTTCTACTGCCCGGGCGACGCCAAACTCTATCTTGATACGGAGTTCTTCGGCGAGCTCTCCCGCCGCCTCGGCGCGCCGGGGGATTTTGCGCAGGCCTATGTCATCGCCCATGAGGTCGGCCATCATATCCAGCGCGAGACGGGCGTCCTCACCGAAGTCCAGCGCCTGAAGGCCCGCGCGGGCGAAGCGGAGGCGAACGCCCTGCAGG
>JBCBJX010000121.1:0-7689 GCA_038522735.1 Pseudomonadota bacterium | reverse complement strand
CGGTCGGTGGCGGATGAATTCAAGGCGCGCCTCAAATCCGGCGTCGTCGCCCTCGTCGGCGTCAATGACGGCAAAGCGGCGCTCGTCGTGTCGGTGACGGACGATCTGACGGACCGGTTCTCCGCCGTCGATCTCGTCCGCGCCGGCGCCGAAGCGGTGGGCGGCAAAGGCGGCGGCGGCCGTCCCGCCATGGCCCAAGCCGGCGGTCCGGAAGGCGCCAAAGCCGCGAAGGCGGTCGAGGCGATCGCAGGGGCGCTGAAGGCGGCGGCCTAAGGCTCCTTGCCGCGGCGGGCGACGGGCGTCTAGGCTTCGGCGACATCGCCGGAAAGGACGCCCCGCCCATGACCGTCAGCAAACGCTCTTTTCTGAAAATCGGCGGCGCCGCGCTCGCGGCGTCCGCAGCGCCGGCGGCCTTCGCCGCGACGCGGGAGGAGGGCGGCGTCCTCCCCTCCGTCGCCAATGCAAAACCGATCGGCCGCGACGAACGCCTCGCGCGCATCGCGAAGGCGCAAAAACTCATGCAGGAAAAGGGCGTGTCGTTTCTGCTTCTGGAGCCGGGCGCGGCGCTCACCTATTTCACGGGACTTCGCTGGTGGCGCTCGGAGCGTCTCGTCGCGGCGCTTATCCCGCGCGAGGGCGAGGTCGGCGTCGTGACGCCCTATTTCGAGGAGCCGTCCGTACAAGAATCGCTGGGGGTTCCGGCGAGCGTGCGCACCTGGCACGAAAACGAGGACCCGTTCGCCGTCGTCGCCGGTTACGCGCGCGACTGGAAGCTCGCGAAGGGAAAGGCGGCGATGGAGGAAAGCGTCCGCTTTTTCGTAGCTGACGGCGTCGGTCGGGCTCTGCCGGACGCGAAAGTCGTCCCCGGCGCGCCGATCACGCGGCCCTGCCGGATGATCAAGTCGCCCGCGGAGCTCGCCCTGATGCAGGCCGCGAACGACGTCACGATCGCAGCCTACGCGGAAGTTTACGCCGGTCTTGAGGTCGGCATGACGTCGCAGGACGTCTCGGCGCTGATGGATGCGGCGACGCGCCGCCGCGGCGGGCGCCCGGCCTTCTCCATGGCGCTCTTCAACGAGGCGAGCGCCTATCCCCACGGGACGGATGCGCCGCAGGTCGTTAAGGAGAGCGGCGTCGTTCTTATGGACTGTGGGTGCTCCGTCCACGGTTATCGAAGCGACATTTCAAGGACATTCGTCTACGGAGAGGCGACGAAGCGTCAGCGCGAGGTCTGGAACACGGTGAAGCGCGGGCAGGAGATCGCCTATGAAACGGCGCGCATCGGCCTGCCGGCGGGCGCTGTCGATCGGGCGGTCCGCAGCTATTATGAAAGTCTCGGCTGGGGTCCGGGCTATCAAACGCCGGGCCTCTCCCATCGCCTCGGCCATGGCATCGGCATGGAGGGGCACGAGCCGATCAACCTCGTTGAAAGCGAAGAAACGCCGCTCGCGGCGGGCATGTGCTTCTCTAACGAGCCGGGGCTCTACGCTTTCGGCGAGTTCGGGGTGCGCCTTGAAGACTGTTTCACGATGACGGCGGACGGTCCGAAACCGTTCACCGCCTCTGCGAAGTCCCTGGACGACCCGATCTAAAGGGCGTCAATTAGGCGGACGCGATTTCCCTTAAAAACACGTCCGCATAAAGTTCGACTTTCTTCGCGCCGACGCCGAAGACCTGGCCGAACTCTGTTTGCGTCGCGGGTTTCGCTGATACCAGCTCCATCAGGGTACGGTCCGAAAAAACGGTGTAGGCGGGGGCGTTCTTTTCCGCGGCGAGGTCGCGGCGCAGCGCCTTCAGGCGCTTGAAAAGCTCTGCGTCGGCTGCGTCCGCGAAAGCGGCGGGCGCCGCGGCGGGGCGTCGGTCCGCGACCTTCCGCGGTTTGGCGGGCTTGCGCAACCGCACGGTTTCGCCCGCCAAAACAGCTTCGCCGAAGGGCGTGAGCTGCAGGCTCCCGTAGGCGGCGTCGATGCGCAGAGCGTCCATGGCGTAGAGCTGGCGGAGGACCGAGCGCCATTCGGCGTCCGGCAGCCGCGCGCCGGCGCCGAAGGCGGGGAGGTCCTCATGGCCGGTCGAGCGCGTCTTGTCCGTCGACTTTCCCCTCAGCACAGAGACGATATGGGTCTGGCCGTAAAGCTCGCCCGTATCGCGGACGGCGCCGAGGGCGAGGCGGGCGTCGTCCGAGCCGTCATAGGTCTCGGGAGGCGACAGGCAGGCGTCGCAGTTGCCGCAGGGCGTCGACGTCTCGCCGAAGTAGGCGAGGAGGTGCGCCCGCCGGCAGGTGATGCTTTCGCAGAAGGCGACGAGGGCGTCGAGACGGCGGCGCTCGACGCGTTTCTGCTCCTCCGGCGCGCCCGTCTCGTCGATCATCCGTCTACGGCTTCTGAGGTCCTCAAGGCCGTAAAGGAGGACGGCGCGGGCGGGCGCGCCGTCGCGTCCGGCGCGTCCGATCTCCTGGTAATAGGCTTCCAGCGTGCCCGGAAGATTGAGGTGGAAGACGAAGCGGATGTCCGGCTTGTCGACGCCCATGCCGAAGGCGATGGTCGCAGCGATCGTCACGTCCGGATCGGAGAGGAAACGCTCCATCCGCTCGCGCCGCGTCTCCGGGTCGAGGCCTGCATGGTAGGCGAGCACCGTCCGTCCGTTTCCGGAGAGCTTGTCGGCCACTTGTTCGCAGGATTTGCGCGACAGACAGTAGATGACGCCCTGTTCGCCCGGATGCTCGGCGAGGAGCGTCTCCAGCCGCCGCATGGGATCGCGCTTCTCCTCCACCTCGATGCGGATGTTCGGCCGGTCGAAACCGTGCACGAACGCGTCGTGGTCGTCGCGGAGGAGCCGGGCCGCGATGTCGGCCCGGGTCGCCTCGTCGGCGGTCGCGGTGAAGGCGGCGACGGACGCGCCCGGGAACCGCGTCTTGAGATTGGAAAGCTCCAGATACTCCGGGCGGAAATCATGGCCCCACTGGCTGACGCAGTGGGCCTCGTCGACGACGAAGCGGGTGACTGGGAGCTTCTGGAGCGCCGTCAGCATGCGCTCGGTCGTGAGGCGCTCCGGCGACATGTAGAGGAGGCGCACCTCGCCGGCGGCGGCGCGTTTCCAGTCGGCGACGTTCGCGTCCCGGTCGCGGCCCGAATGGACCGCGCCGGCGGGAACCCCGAAGCCCGCGAGCCCCGCCAGCTGGTTTTCCATCAAGGCGATGAGAGGCGAGACGACGATGGTCAGGCCGTCGTCGATGGCGGCCGGAAGCTGAAAACAGAGGCTCTTGCCGGCCCCTGTCGGCATCACGGCGAGGACGTCGCGGCCCGCCAGCAGCGCCTCGACCACCTGCTCCTGGCCCCGGCGAAACCGGTCGAAGCCGAAATAGGTTTTCAGCGTGTCGAGGGCGGTCTCGGCGCGGGCGAGGGCGGTTGCGGACATGGCGCGAGCCTAGCGGATGCGAGGCCCGCGCGCACGGGGTTGACGGCGATTCGCGCCCGACCGTCCGGCTACGCGCGAATGCGCACGTCGCCGCCGGAGGAGGTGTTCATGTCGATCTCGTCCGGACCGCCATAGACGGTGACGTCGCCGCCGGAGGAGGCTTCCGCGTCGACGCGCTCTGAGGCGTAGACGACGGCGTCGGCGCCGGACGAGGCGTCCGCGCGAGCCGAGCGGCATTCAAGGCCGCGGGCGTCGACGTCCGCGCCCGACGAGACGTCCACATCGACCTCGTTGCAGCGGCCGGAAACGGAAATGTCGGCGCCGGACGAGGCGTCGATCGAGAAGTCGTCGGCGTCGACGCCGCTCGCGACGATGTCAGCCGCTGAGGAGGCCGAGAGGCCTTCAAGCGCCGGCATCGCGATCTCGACTTTGAATCCGTGCTCGGATTTCCAGCGCCGGCGCTTTTTGCGGTCGATCGTGACGCGCAGTTCATCGCCTTTGCGCTGGACGATCAGGTGCTCGAAATCGCCTTCGTCTGTCGAAGCGACGACGGCGAAGCGCTCGCCGACGGTGATGACGACGTCGACGCCGGCTGCGGCCGACACCTCGGAGAAGCCGGAGACGTCGTAGGTTTTTTCCGCAGCCCAGGCGGCGGCGGAGAGCGCGGCGAGGCCGGCGGCGGTCGTAAGGATCGATTTCAGCATTGGGTCCTCCCTCAGGTCGCGGAGAGGATCGGGGATGCGCCGCGCCCGAGCAAGCCGGCGCGCGGCGGGGCGACGGCGGCCTGCGACGAACGCTGGTGCCGCCGTCCGTTCGCTCACATTTCTTTCGACATTGCGGCTTCGAAGTTCGAGGCGACCTTGTCGAGGAAGCCCGACGTCGTGAGCCAGGACTGCTCGGCGCCGATGAGGAGCGCGAGATCCTTCGTCATGTGGCCGGACTCCACGGTTTTGATGATGGTTTTTTCCAGCAGCTCCGCGAATTTCACCAGCTTGTCGTTGCCGTCCATGCGGCCGCGGTAGCCGAGCCCGCGGGTCCACGCGTAGATCGACGCGATGGAGTTCGTGGAGGTCTCCTCGCCTTTCTGATGGTTGCGGAAGTGGCGGGTGACGGTGCCGTGGGCGGCCTCCGCCTCGACGGTCTTTCCGTCCGGGGTCATCAGCACCGAGGTCATGAGGCCGAGGGAGCCGAAGCCCTGCGCCACGGTGTCGGACTGGACGTCCCCGTCATAGTTCTTGCACGCCCAGACATAGCCGCCGGACCATTTCATGCAGGCGGCGACCATGTCGTCGATCAGCCGGTGCTCGTAGGTTCCGTTGAAGGCCGCGAATTTGTCCTTGAATTCGGTCTCGTAGATCTCCGCGAACAGATATTTGAAGCGGCCGTCATACTTCTTCATGATCGTGTTTTTGGTCGAGAGGTAGACCGGGTACTTCCGCTGCAGGCCGTAATTGAAGCAGGCGCGGGCGAAATCGCGAATGGAATCATCAAGATTGTACATCGCCATGGAGACGCCTGAGCCCGGCGCGTCGTACACCTCGTATTCCTGGATCTCGCCGCTTTCGCCTTCCCATTTGATGGAGATCTTGCCCTTGCCGGGGAAGAGGAAGTCCGTCGCGCGGTACTGGTCGCCGAAGGCGTGGCGGCCGATGATGATCGGCTCCGTCCAGCCCGGCACGAGACGCGGCACGTTGGAGATGATGATCGGCTCACGGAAGACGACGCCGCCGAGGATGTTGCGGATCGTCCCGTTGGGAGAGCGCCACATCTGCTTCAGGTTGAACTCTTCGACGCGGGCCTCGTCGGGGGTGATGGTCGCGCATTTGACGCCGACGCCGTATTCCTTGATGGCGTTCGCCGCGTCGACGGTGATCTGGTCGTCGGTCTCGTCGCGCGCCTCGATGCCGAGGTCATAGTATTTCAGGTCGATATCGAGATAGGGGTGGATGAGTTTCTCTTTGATCAGCACCCAGATGATACGAGTCATCTCGTCGCCGTCGAGTTCGACGACCGGATTATCGACTTTGATTTTCGCCATGAGTGTCGGAGCCCTTGCAGTGATGTCGGATGGACCGGCGCCGGGGCGCCCGGGGGCCGGACGCCGTTCGACTGAAGGCGCGAAAGGGCGCGCCGCCGGGAACGCCCGGGGTCTTAGCATCGCCTACCCGTCGGCAAAAGCGCGCGCCGCCTGAATAGGAGAGGTCTCGTGAGAACCCCGGAAATCCAGCCGATCGTGACGCTGATCGCTCCGCAGATGGGGGAGAATATCGGCGCGGCGGCGCGCGCCATGCTGAATTTCGGGCTGACCGCCATGCGCCTCAGCGCCCCGCGGGACGGCTGGCCGAATCCGAAGGCCGTCGCCATGGCGGCGGGGGCGGGGCGGGTTCTCGATGCGGCGCGGGTCTTTGAAACGGCGGGGGAGGCGCTCGCGGACGTTCAATACGCCGTCGCGACGACGGCCCGGAACCGGGAGCTCAACCTGCCGGTGCTCTCGCCGGCCGAAACCGCTGCGGAATTAAAAGCCCGGGCGTCGCGCGGGGAGCGCTGCGCGATCCTCTTCGGCGGGGAACGGGCGGGGCTCGCGACCGGGGACGTCGCGCGCTGCGACGCCATCATGACCATCCCCGTGAACCCGGACTTCTCCTCCCTCAACCTCGCCCAGGCGGTGCTCGTCTTCGCTTATGAATGGGGCCGCGCGAGCGATCTGCAGCCCGTCTTCGAAGGCCGCCTCGCCGACCGCTGGCCGACGGAAAAGGAGGATCTCGAACGGCTGTTCGGCCACCTCGAAGGCGAACTCGACCGGGCCGGCTACTTCCACCCGCCGGAAAAGCGCGAGGTCATGGCTCGCACCCTCCGCGCGTTGCTCACCCGCGCCGACCTGACGGCGCAGGAAACCCAGACCCTGCGCGGCGTCGTGAAAGCCCTCGCGAAGGGTCGCGGCGCGGGGCGGATTTCACGCGGGGGCTCATAAGAGCGCTTGGGCGGGAAGGACGCCCTCATCGACGAGGATTTTGAGCGCGCCGTCGATCGCCGGTCGGTAGCGCTTCCAGCGGTCAACGGACGTTCGGTAGAGCGGCTGGCGCACTTGCGCCGAACTCGCCGTCGCGACCGGCGCCGCATTCCGGTGAAATTCGACGCACGCCGGATCGAAGTCGACGCCGCAAAAATCGAGAAGGCGACGCGTTTGGCCTTCGATGTCTTCGATCACATCCTCATAGCGCACGATCGTGAAGCGCGCGGGATCGAGGCGTTCGGCGAACGCATCCGTCAGCTTACAGAAGGCGGCTGCGTATCGGGCGGCGTCTTCGAGGTCGAGGGCGTAGTCGTAATAAGAGAACCCGCTGGCGAAGAGCTGGCGGTAATTGCTCAGCATCGCGTCCGCCGGATGGCGGCGCAGGCAGACGATCCGTGCTTGCGGAAGCGCCTGCAGGATAAGCGGCGCGTAGAAAGCGTTCAGCGGCATCTTGTCGACAAAACGGCCTGACAGACCGAGCGACGCGGAGACGCCCTCGGCGTACCGCCGGCCGACATCGGCGAGATCGACCTGCGGCGCGGCCTTCAGCGTTTCGACATCGAGAACGAAGGGGGAGGGCGTCCCGGCGGCGCGTTTCAGATGGAGGGCGAAGTCCGTCAGCTCGCCCGCCGAGCGGACTTCGGGGTGGGCGGAGAGAATGCGGTCGATGAGGGTCGTGCCGGTGCGGGGCAGTCCGACGACGAAAATCGGCGCGGCGTCCTGAAAGCCCGCCCGAGCGCCGACCTGAAGCGTCGCCTCGGACGTTTCGAAAAGCGGCGCCGCGTCGCCCCTGAAGTCGAAGCCTGAACGTTGTCTCGCACCGGCTTTGGCGCGGCCGAGCCAGACCATCGCCTCCGCCGGGTCGCCGAGGTCCTCGAAGCATTTCGCGAGGGCGTGGCCGATCTGGCGGGCTGCCTCGGCGTCGTCCCGGTTTTGGTCGAACACCCTCCGCAGCGCTTCAATATCATTTCGCGCCGGCGTTTGTTTCGCGAGCTGCGCCGCTGCGGCGAGGGCGCGGTGATCCTTCGGCGCGGCCGCATGCGCTTCGCGATAGCGCGTCTCGGCGTCGCTCAGCCTGCCGAGGAACTGCAGCGACGCGGCGAGATTGTAGAGGAACGCGCCGTTGCGCGGCTCGATCTCAACGGCGCGCTCGTAGAACTCCGCCGCCCGGTCATGGAGCCCCGCCCGGCTGAAGGCGACGCCGATGGTGTCGAGTTCGAGCGCCGTATGCGGACCGGCTGCGGCGGCGCGATCCGCTGCGG
>JBCBJX010000120.1:0-7902 GCA_038522735.1 Pseudomonadota bacterium | reverse complement strand
CCGGGCTGGAGAAGGCGGAAGAGATCGAGGGCTTCGCCGCCGAGCTGGTCGATCGCTTCGGCCCGGCGCCCGAAGAGGTGGAGCACCTCCTCAAGATCGTCGAGATCAAGGGCCTGTGCCGCCGGGCGAACGTCGCGAAGGTCGATGCAGGGCCCAAGGGCGCCGTCGTCACCTTCCGCGGCGACGTCTTCGCGAACCCGGCGGGCCTCGTTCAGTACATCGCCCAGTCCCCTTATGACGTGAAGCTGCGGCCTGATCAGAAGCTCGTCTTCAAGCAGGACTGGTTCGACGACAAAGCCCGGCTGAAAGGCGCGAAACGGGTGCTCGATCTGCTGGTGGAGATCGCCGAAGAGGAAGCCGCGGCGGCCTAGCCCTCCGCCAGCTGACGGACGCAGCGCAGGAGCGCGCGTTCCGGGCTTTCTATTCCCTCGCACGCGGTCCAGGCCGAGACCGCGCCGGTGAAGAGGCCGGCGGGGGCGCCGGCCGGCGCGGCGGACGCGCGGAGATAGGCGGCCAGTCGCTCGGTCGTGCGGGCGGCGTCTCGCAGCGGCGCGCCGGGGAGGGCGACGGCGAAGAGGTCGGGGCCGAGGCGGCCGACGGCGTCATAGCTGCGTACGGATCGTTTCAGAAGATCGGCGGCGGCGTGTGCGGCGAGGGCGTTCGCCCCGCGCCCCGCGCTGAAGCGCGAGAGACCGGGCGCCCGGATGAGCCCGAGCCCTGCGCCCGCGCGGCCGAGGCGCCGCCAGCGGCGCGCGAAGGCGTCGGCGGAGAGGACGCCGCTTCCTTCGGGGTCCGCCCAGCGGTCGGACGTCGCCCGCAGGGACCGCGCGAACGCGTCCGCCGTGAAGGCCCGCTTGCAGGAATATGCGACGACGGAGGCGGCGCGCCGCGGATCGGCGTCCGGCGCGGCGTAATCGAAGTCGAAGGCGACGGCGCCCGCATCGACGGCGCGGGCGTCGGCGTAGGCGACCACGGGCTTGATGGCGGTTCGCGCGTCGAGCCGGGTGAGGGCGGCGACGGCGGAGAAGGGATCCGCGCCGCCGGCGGGGCGTACGACGAGACAGTCGGGTTCGAAGGCGGAAAGGGCGCGGGCGGTCTGGGACGGGCTGAAAACGGCGGCGGTCTCCGCTCCGGCGCCGCCGAGCGCATTCATCAGGGCGAGGACGCCGCCGCCCGGTTCGCCGGCGAGGAGCACGCGGGCGCGGCGCTTCCTTTGAAGATCGCGGCGCACGTCGGCGGCGCTCGCGCCGTCTTCGTCGAGGCGCGCGCCAAGTTCGCGGGCGACGCACTGGAAGCGCAGGAGCGCCTGGGCGCGGGCGGCGACGGCGCGGTTCGCCTCCGGGCCGAGGAGCGCGAGGTCGGCGCAGGCGCGCAGGCGCACGGTTTCGCGCGGCGCGGCGTCCGCATCAGCGGCGCATACAAGGGCGAGAAGCGTCGTCCGCCGGCCGACGGGCTTCAGAGCCTCGACGACGCGCGCGGCTTTGGAGAACGCCGCGGACGATCGGGCGTCGATGAGGATGAGATCGGCGTACGGACCGTCTGCGCTCAGGAACGGGATCGTTTCAAGCCGGGCGCGCTCAAGGGCGTCGGCGACCGCCGTCTCCAGCTTCGGCACGAAGGAGAGGAGGGCGACGCGCCCGCGCGCCCGCGACCCTCGCCGCATCTCGAGACGTTGTTGTTCAGCCACCGTTACCCGCACCCCTGCGACGCGCGCCGCAGGGACGGGGATCACCGCCGCCTGAGGCTCGCTTTTTGAGCCTCATTCAAGATGCGGGCCGATTCCGGGATGACGGCCGCGTAATCCGTCGCCGGAGCGTCCGGCAGGCAGATGTCGCGCGCCGCGACGGCGCCGATGGAGGCCTGCTCGGCGTAACAGGGAAGGGCGGCGAGAAATTCCTGCGGTTGCCCGACGGGGCCGGCCTCCCGGTAGAGCCGCGCCGTGTCGAGGCCGACATAGCGCCAGTGCCAGGGCTCGAAGGGCTCCTCGGCGTCGGCGAGATAAACGTTCTCCGGCGGGTAGGAGAGGATGAAACCGAAGCGGAAGGCGTTCTCCTCGAAGCACTGATAGGCGGCGTCGGACTGGCGCATGAGGCGTCGCGAGACGTCGATGTCGACGGCGAGGCCGGACTGGTGTTCCGACTGGCCGGGCGGCGTCACGGTCCCGCGCGAGCGATTGCGATTGTAAAGGACCGACTGGATTTCGTAGGAGCGGTATCCGGACCTCAGTGACAGCTGCTCACCCGTCTCATCTTCGCAGAGAGACATGAGCTGGGCGAGGCGCGCCGGCAGCGTGTCTGCGTCGCTCAGCGAGCCGGCGTCCTGCGCCTTGCGGACCGCCATCTCCGCGATTCCTGCGGGTTTGCTGACGGCGACGCCGAATTTGGAGGCGCGCACCAAATCCGCCGGGCGGTACTGCTCCGGCAAGGGCAGTTTCGCGTTCACCGGCCGGGTGACGGCTTCATCGCCGCGCGATTGCGGGATGCGCGAGCGCGCATAGCGCTGTTCTCCGTAGGCGTCGGAAAAGAGGCGGCGGATGTGCGCGTAGAGCGCTTCAGCCTCCGTCGCCCGGCCCTGGCGCTCGTAGACGCCCGCGAGGAGGCGCAGATAGAGGCTGAGATCGGGGTTGTTCGAGCCCCGCTCGCTTTCTTTCGCCTTCAGGACCTGGAGATAAAGCTTCTCCGCCCCGTCCAGGCGCCCGAGGGCGGCGTAAACGGGACCGAGGCGCATCATGGTCTGGATCGTCGCCGGGTCCTCGACGCCCAGAAGGTCCGCACGCACATGATAGGCGACGGAGAGGAGCCCCGCCGCCGCATGCGGCGAGTCCGCATCCATCGCGTAAAACGCGCCGAGATCGGCCATGTCCTGGGCGACGGCGAGGCGGACGAGGCGATCGGTCGGCAGCCCGACATCGGTCGCGTCGGGTTTGATCGCCTCGGCGAAGCCGTCGGCGACGGCGAGGAGGGCATCGACGAACCGGCCTTCTTCGGTTTCGCTATCGAGGCTCTCCATCCGGGCGCCGGCGTCGCCCGCACGCATCAGGAAGTCTGCGTAAATCTCGACCGCCGCCTCGATATCGCCGCCGGCGAGGGCGGTGCGGGCGAGGGCCTCGCGAAGTTCAAGAACGCGCTCGGGATCGGCGCCGCTCGCAACCTCGTAGTCGAGCACCTCCCCATAATAGCCGGCGGCTCTGTCGGGCTGCTTCAGCTCCTCATTAAGAACGGCGAGCTTTTCCTGCAGCCGGGCGATCTCCCCGGCCGGCGCGCCCGCCTCCTGGGAAAGCCGCAGCGCCCGGGCGCCGTTGCGGGCGGCGCGGCGCAGGGCGTCGCGTTCTTTCAGATTGTCGAAGCGTCGCTCCGCCGTCGCCGCGTCGAAATGGACGAGATATCCGGAGACGCCGCCGAACCCCGCCGCCGCGACAGCGAACCAGAACGCAAGAAGAGTAGGCGCGCGCAGACGCATCGCGAGTGTGCCCCGAACCGAACGTTCGTCGACCTTAACAACTCGTTTCCGCGAGTGCGAGACTTGTCCGGGTCCAAGCGCGCGCTATTCCTCGCCCGTTGCCGAGAGGACCCGTATCAAAATGGCGCCACGCCCCGGACGCCGTCGCATCTTCCTGATGCGCCACGGCCATGTCGATTATTTTGCGCCCGGCCTCAAAGACCCGCGGGAGGCGGTTCTGACCGAGGAGGGCGAGGCGCAGGCCCGCGCCGCCGGCGAGGCGCTGAGCGAAATTCCGTTCGACATCGCCGTATCATCCGGCCTCAAACGGACACGTCGCACGGCCGAGCTGGTGCTCGCCGCAAACGATGCGCCGCCGGACCTGGAGGATGAGCCGGGCCTCGAGGAGTTGCGAAGCGGCCGATATTACGAGGCGCTTGAAAAACAGGAACTCGCCGCCCGCCTCGCCTTCTGTTTCGACGACGCTGATGCGCCGGGTGCGGAGTTTCTGCCGAACGGCGAGCTGTTCGCTGACGCCGAGGCGCGGGCGAGCGACGCGATCCGGCGGCTCTGCACCGAGCGGGACTGGCGCGTCGCCCTCGTCGTCGCCCATGAGGGGATCAATCGCCTTCTTCTCGGCTGGGCGACGGGCGGCGGCCTTTCCACCGTCGCCGCCTTTGAGCAGGACCTCGCCTGCGTGAACGTTCTCGACGTCGACATCACCCCGGACGACGACGGCGGTCTGCAGCTGGAGCGGATCATCCTCAAGTCGATGAACGTGACGCCCTACGACATGGTGAAACACGGCCTGCCGAAGACCGCTCTCGAACACTTGTTCGACGTCGATTTCGGCGGCGTGCGCCCGCGCGCCTGAGCGCCGCCGTCCCGCCATAGCCCCCTGCGGCCGTTAACGGTATAACGACCGGGCCGGGAGGGGCCGGCGAACGGGCGTGGAGGGCTTCAATGGCGTATGGTGAAAACAAAGGTCTCGTTTCCGGGCAGTTCGGGGTCTGGGACTATGTCGGGCTCGCCGTCTTCGGCGGCCTCGGCATTCTGATCGCGGCGCTCGCGGACTTCTTCATGAAGCCCAACTCATCCTCACTTTACGTCTTCAACCAGTGGATGTGGGAGGTCACCTCGACCCTCGGTCTGCCGGCGCCCTCCATCCTCGGCCTCCTCCTGATCCTCAGCGGCATCGGCGCCGGTTCGGTCTTTTACTTTCAGCCGGTGACCCGTCAGGGCGCCTTCGCGCAGGGCTTCGGTCTTCTGGCCGCGCTCGTGACGCTCTCGCCCGCCGACACCGGCGTTTCAGCGGACGCCGTCGGCGACGATGCAGCGGACGCCATCTATCTGGAGGAAATCTCAGCGCCGACGGAGGCGCTCGACGGTCACGCTGAAGGCGTCGGGACGTTCAACGGCCAGCCCGCTCCGCGCCTTGTCGAGCGGACGTCCATGCGGGCGACGGCCGCCAACCGCTATGAGATCATCTTCCGAGTGACCATGTCGAAGGGCGTGCCGGAAAACCTCATCGACACCGCCCGCATGGGCGACGCCCGCGCGCGGGTCTATAATCCGAACACGAAACGCAAATACGACATCCTCGGTCCGAACGCCCGTCTCGACGAGGATGATCCGAGCGTCCTGGTCCTGCCGGTCGGGATCCCGGCGGGCAAGGGTGAGCGGCAAGGCGAAATCGTCGTCCGCTTTGAGATCCCCGGCTATACGATCCTTGAGGAAACAAAAGCGCTGACCGTCGGCGCCCGAGAGGAATGGACGATCGAGATGGAGCCGAGCAACATCCCGCTTCGCCTCCAGCGCCTCGGTCGGACGTTCAAGTTCTAGCGTCCGAAAGTCGGCGACTTGGCGCACTTGCACGTCCGCTCCGACGCGCCGTTTGCGGGCGGTCGGCGTGACTGAAACGTCGTCTTCGACGGATGGTCGCCGATAGGGCGCGCGTTTTGGAAGTCCGTGTAGAAAATAAGTCCGTGATCGCCGCTCTGCGCGCCGAGCCAGGCGGGATAGTGCTCCCAGTTGAAAACCGCCCAGAAGAGATCGTTGACCGCCTCGGTGAGCTTGAACGCGCCGGCGAGCGGCGGCTCCCGCGATCCTGCGTCATTGGCGGCGGCGAGAGCGGAGGCGGCGTCGGCGTGGCCAAGCCAAGCGAGCACCCCTGCGGCGGCCTCGCGACGGTCGAAAACGAACAGCGGACGGGCTGCGAACTGGCGTCCCGCCTGCTCGCGCAGAAGCCGGCCGAGCTTGGTCTCCCGGCCAATGAGCGAGCGCGCGACGTCCGTCACCTGCATGCGGAGGGTGATCGCCTCCGTCTCGCCGTCCGCGAAGGGTTCGACGACAGTCCGGAAGAACTGCGCCAGGGCGTCCTCCTCGGTCTCTCCTTCGAGGTCGATCAGGGTCGTGAAGGGGCCGGCCAGGTCTTCGCGACGAGCGGCGGGTGCGGCGGCGTTCTGGGCGATCACGGGAGACGATCCTTCTGTTTGCGTTCAGCAAATCGCTTGCGTGATGCTCCCTCGAACGGCGTCGGGCGGATGTGCTGACCGGCACACCCGCTGCGGTTTCTTCAGGTTTCAGACGAAGTATTCGCCGCCGGCCGGTGCGCGGGCCCGGCGAGCCTCACCAGTCGAAGTCGGCGATCTCGGCGAGGGCGTCGGGGTCGTTCAGGATGATCGACCGTTTGTCGGCCGCGAAGGCGATGAGGCCCGCCTTACGCCAGCCGGAGAGGATGCGGCTCGTGTTTTCCCGGCTGAGGCCGGAGAACGCGCCGATATCCGACTGCGTGACGGCGAGCCGGACGAGGGTGCCGTCGCCATGGTCCTCGCCGTACTGCTCGGCGAGGGCGAGGAGGGCGCCCGCGAGCCGGCCTTTCATGCTGAGAGCGGAGACCCGCTGAAACGCGCCGTCCGTGCGCCGCAGGCGATGGCAGAGCATCGTAAGCAGATCGCGCACCGCCGCCTCGGACCGGCCGAGCACCCGGAAGAGTTCGGCCTGTGAAACCAGGTGGCCTTCGACGTTCTCGGCGCATTCGACGGTCGCCGTCCGCGGCGCGCCGGTGATGCAGCCGACTTCTCCAATAATCTCCCGCGGCCCGAGAAACGACACGATCGAGCCCTTGCCGCCGGCGCTGTAAAGGACGATCCGCACGAGCCCGGACGTGACGAGGAACAGGCTGTCGCCCGTCTCGCCCTCCTGGAAAATCTCCTGACCCTTCTTGTAGCGAACCCGGGCCCCCGCCTCGCAGAGGAGGTCCCAGGTTTCGTCCTGCAGCCGGTTGGCCCCGGCGCGGGTCGTGTGCATTGCAGTCATGCCGACTCCATCGCCGCGAAAGAGCGGCCGGGCGGCGCCGTGGACGCAACGCAGCGCAAGAGGGTATTATCCCGAAACGGGCGCGTCAGTCGCCCCTGAAAAACAACGTAAAAACGGTCGATCGCAGCGGCTTGAAGGGGGACGCGATGGCGATGAGGAAACCCGGCGCGCCCGAGCGGCGACGCCCCGCGGTCCGATGGAAGGCGGTTCGCCGGTGAGCGCGCCTCATCTCAACTGGACGTTCGAGGACGGCGCGGAAGGCTTTCACGAGATGAGCCGCGCCGCGGCCGCCCTCGACGATGAGCGCGCATTTCCCTCGCTCGAAAAGCTCGACGTCTCGGCGAAGGAGACCTTCATCCGGGACGAGATCAAGTCGATCTGGAAGTCCCGTCTGAAGCAGATCATCTTCTATCTCGGGATCCCGATCTACGCCTGTTACGTCGTCGTCGAGTTCTTTTTCTTCTCCGAGCGGTTCACTGAGTTCTTCCTGATCCGTCTCGCGTCGTGCTCTTATATCGCGGCGGGCGGCTATCTTCTCATCTGGCGGCTGAAGGACGTCGATCTCAGCCGGTACATCCTCTTCTCCCACAGCGCGCTTTTGCTCCTGAGCGCCGGGCGGAGCGTCATGATGATGGAGACGACCGGGGCGGGGGGCATTTACTACACCGGCATCATCCAGATCATGCTCGGCTCGCTTCTGTTGCCTTACGACACGAAGAACCGGCTGATCTCGCTTTCGATCATCACGCTGCCCTTCGTCGCCTTCGTCGCGCTATCTCCGGGGTCGGATTACGTCGCCCACGCGCTCCATTTCATTTCGATCCTCGTGACGGCCGTGATCGGGGCCGTCGTCGGAAATCTTCTCTACAACACGACCGTCCGGGATCTTTCCTCCCAGTACAATCTGCAGCACCGCATCCGCTATCAGGACTTCATCATTGAGCGCAAAAGCGCTGAGATGGAGAAGCTGCGGGCGCTTTCCCGGCAGTTCTCAGACAACGTCATCCGCTTCATGCAGTCGGGCGGCGAGAAATCGATCCGGCCGACCGACCGCGAGGTCGCGATCCTCTATTTCGACATCGCCCAGTCGACGGAGGCGATCGGCCGGCTCGACATGGCCGCCTATCAGAAGGCGATCGATTCCCT
>JBCBJX010000119.1:0-8074 GCA_038522735.1 Pseudomonadota bacterium | reverse complement strand
TCGTCCTGAGGAGCGGCGAAGCCGCGTCGCGAAGGACGGCGACGCTCGCCGAGGGACGAAATGACCGACCGCATCCAAATCATCGAGATGGGTCCGCGGGACGGGCTGCAACTCACTACACGTCATCCCGGGCGAGCGCAGCGAGACCCAGGACCCAGGGTCGCGAGCGCCGCGCGCCGACACCCTGGGTCCCGGATAGCCGCTTTGCGGCTTCCGGGATGACGGGTTGAGAATGAGAAGTGAAAGGGGGCTGGGTTTATATTCTGGCGTCCAGGAGGAACGGCACGCTCTATGTCGGCGTCACAAGCGATCTCGGGCGTCGCGTCTTCGAGCACAAGCAGAACCTGACGCCCGGGTTCACGTCGAAATACAACGTGCACGACCTGGTGTTCGCCGAGCGTTTCGAGGAGATCGATGAGGCGATCGCCTTTGAGAAGCGAATAAAGAAATGGCGTCGTGCGTGGAAAATCGAGCTGATCGAGAAAGACAATCCGCAGTGGAAAGACCTGTACGAGACTCTGAATTTCTGAGAGCCCTCTCAACGTCATCCCGGCCGAGCGAAGCGAGAGCCGGGACCCAGGACCGCGAGCGCTGCGCTTTGACACCCTGGGTCCCGGGTAGCCGCTGCGCGGCTTCCGGGATGACGGTTAGGGGAAAAAAATGACCGACCGCATCCAGATCATCGAGATGGGCCCGCGGGACGGGCTGCAGAATGAAAAGCAGACCGTCCCGGTGGAGACGAAGATCGAGCTCGTGAACCGCCTGAGCGCGACGGGGCTTGATGTGATCGAGGCGGGGGCGTTCGTCTCGCCGAAATGGGTGCCGCAGATGGCGGCCTCGGACGAGGTGCTGGCGGGGATCGAGCGGAGGCCCGACGTCTCCTGTCCCGTTCTGACGCCCAACATGAAGGGCTATGAGGCGGCCCGCGCGGCGGGGGCCGACGCGGTCGCTGTCTTCGCTGCGGCGTCGGAGACGTTCAGTCAGAAGAACACCAACTGCTCCATCGCGGAGAGCTTCGAGCGTTTCGCGCCGATCCTCGAAGCGGCCAAAGCCGACGGCGTGCGCGTGCGCGGCTATGTCTCTTGCGTCCTGGGGTGCCCCTTCGAAGGAAAGATCGACCCGGAGGCCGTCGCGTGGGTGACGAAACACCTCCACGAGGCGGGCTGTTATGAAATCTCCCTTGGCGACACCATCGGCGTCGGGACGGCGGGCGAGGTTTTCACGCTCATTGAGCGATTGAAACACGACGTGCCCGTCGCAAACCTCGCCGGCCACTTCCACGACACCTACGGCCAGGCCCTCGCCAACATCCGCGCGGGCATGGAGGCGGGCGTCACCGTCTTCGACGCCTCGGTCTCCGGCCTCGGCGGCTGCCCCTACGCCCCGGGCGCCACCGGCAACGTCGCGACCGACGACGTTATCTATATGGCGCACGGCTCCGGCGTCGAGACGGGCGTGGATTTCGACAAACTGATCGAGACGAGCCTCTGGATTTCGGAGACGCTCGGGCGGCGCCCGGCCTCGAAGGTCGCGACGGCGATTATGGCGAAGCGGGCCTGACCTCCACTCTTGCATTCCCACGGCTTGACCCGTGGGAATGCAAAAACATGAGTTCCGCCCATCCCCGCGAAGGCGGGGACCTAGAGCCGCGGGCGCCGCGCCCTATATGCGCGCTAGGGAAGATTGGAGAGAGAAACCCATGATCATCAGCACCACCCCGGCCATTGAAGGCCGCCCCGTTCGCGAGCACCACGGCGTCGTCGTCGGCGAGGCGATCATCGGCGCGAATATCTTTCGCGATCTCTTCGCAGGGATCCGGGACGTCATCGGCGGGCGCTCGGGCTCCTATGAGAAGTCGATCCGCGAAGCGCGGGAGATCGCCTTTGAAGAGATGGGGCAGGAAGCAGCGAAACTCGGCGCAAACGCGATCGTCGGCGTCGATATCGATTACGAGGTGATCGGAGAACAGGGCTCCATGATGCTCGTGTCGGTCTCCGGCACGGCGGTCTCCCTCTAGGCCTTTGGACGTCGATGCGATCGTCGTCGGGGCCGGCGCCGTCGGCCTCGCCGCGGCCCGCGCCCTCGCCCGGCGCGGGCTTGTCCCTATCGTGCTGGAGCGCGAGGCGGCGATCGGCCAGGGCGTCTCGTCCCGCAATTCCGAGGTCGTCCACGCCGGGCTTTACTATCGGACCGGGTCGTTAAAGGCGCGCCTCTGCGTCGAGGGGCGGCGCGCCCTTTACGCCTACTGCGACGAACGCGGCGTTCCGTACAGAAAGTGCGGCAAGCTGGTCGTCGCGACAGAGGCCGCCGAGGAGCCGCGCCTTGAAGCGATCCTCAAGCAGGCGGAGACGAACAGCGTCGAAGGCATGGCCATGCTGACCGGAGCGGAAGTGCGGGCGCTGGAGCCGGAGTTGAAGGCGACCGCCGCCCTCCTCTCCCCGGAAAGCGGCGTCTTCGACAGCCACGCCTATATGCTGGCGCTGCAGGGCGAGATTGAAGACGCGGGCGGCGCCGTCGTTCTTTCAAGCCCGTTTGAAGGCGCAGCCCCCATCGCAGGCGGATGGTCCGTGCACGTCGGCGGCGCGGAGCCGACGACGGTGACGACGCCCCGCTTCATCCTCACGGCCGGGCTCGGCGCGCAGGCGGCCGCCGCTCAGATCGACGGCTTTCCGTCGCATGCGATTCCGACGCTGCGCTACGGAAAGGGCCATTACTTCTCACTGACGGGGAAAGCGCCCTTCGAGCACCTCATTTATCCGCCGCCCATCCCCGGCGCCCTCGGCACGCACTACCGAAAAGACATGGGCGGCCGGGCGATCTTCGGGCCGGATCTCGAATTCGTGGATCGCGAAGATTACTCCGTGCCCGAGGCGCGCGCAGCGTCCTTCTACGACACGATCCGCCGCTTCTGGCCGGCGCTGTCTCGCGGCGCGCTCATCCCGGATTATGCGGGCGTCCGCCCCAAACTCCACGGCCCCGGCGAGCCGCAGCCGGACTGGCGGATCGACGGGCGGGAAGCCCACGGCATGGCGGGGTTGGTGGCGATGTTCGGCGTCGAAAGCCCGGGGCTCACGGCGTCGCTCGCGATCGGCGAGCACGCTGCAGCTTTACTGAAATGATCAGCGCATAAACTGTCGCTTCGACCATATGGATCTCGCATTCAAGCCCGGGGAAGTCGCTGAAGTCAGCGATGCTCGCGCAACTCGTCGCGAAGCGACGCGACGTCCGCTCTCAGCGCTGCGATCGCAGCCATCGTCGCCGCGTGCTCCTTCTGGATCTCTTCCTCCAGTTCTTCTGAGTCCTCCTCCACCACACGAACGACGATGGCGACGAAAAGGTTCAGCATGGTGAACGTTCCAACAAGGAGGAAAGAAACGAAGAAGAGCCACGAATTCGGATGGGTCTCCCGCACCTCGGCGGCGATATCAACCCAGCCCTCCATCGTCATGATCTGGAAGAGCGTGTACATAGCCGAAAAGATGTCCCCGAAATACTCCCCATGCATCGGGCCATAAAGATTGGCCGCGATCACTGCGAAAACATAGACGACCAACAGCACGACGACGCCGACGGAGAGGATGCCGGGAATAGCGTTGATCAGTGCCGAGACGACAACCCTCATACGCGGGAATATCGAGATGATCCGAAGGAGCCGCAGGACGCGCAGCGCGCGCAGGGCGGCGAGGCCGGAAGTGATAGAGAGGGCGGAAACGAGGACGACGGAGAAATCGAAAAGGTTCCAGCCGCCGCGAAAAAACCGCCAGCCCTCCGCGGCGACGCGCAGCCCGATCTCCACGGCGAAAGCGGCGAGGATCGCGTGGTCGAGCCACATGAGCTGGCTCTTGATGTGGCGTGCGGCGGGGGGCCACGTCTCAAGCCCCAGAATGACGGCGTTCAGAAGGATGAGCGTCAGGACGGCGTTCTGAAAGCCGCCCGACTTCACGAACTCTAAGAGCCGGGCGCGCGGGCCCGGCGGCGGGCCGGAATCAGTCTCGTCCCGCCCCACCCTCAGCTGAAGACCCGTCGCAGAATGGCGGAGGAATAGGCCGCCGGGTTCGCCCGGATCTTCTCTTCTTCCTGGCCGACATAGAAAAACATGCCGCCGAGCGCTTCGTCGACGCCGTGGGCGACGAGATCCGATTTGACGGTTTCGCCGATCTGCGGGGCGAGCGGGATCGCGTTCACCCGCGCGACGAGACGGTCGAAGGCGGCGATCGCGCCGGTCCTGTTCAACTGGTCGCGCATGGGGGGCGTGAAGACCGAGACGAGGTCCGGCGTCATCGTCCGCTGGAAGTACCGCGTCGCGGCGTCATTCGGGCCGCGCACGATCTCCAGAGCGTCCTGAATGGTGAGTGCGGAAATCGCATTGCCGAAGATCGTCTTCGCCTGCGGGGCGGCGGCCTCGGCGGCGCGGTTCATCTTCACCTCGACGTCGTCGATGATCGAGGCGAGCCCGATCGCGGAAAGAGAGTTCCGGGCGGTCTGCAGTTTCGAGGGCAGCGGGATGCGCACGCTCGGATCGGCGAGATAGCCGCCGGCGGCGGAAAGGCGCGAGACCGCAGCGCCCGTCCCGACGCGCAAAGCCTCTTTCACGCCCGAGGCCGCCTCAGTCTGGGTGAGGCCCGTCGAGCCGAGGAGCTCCAGCCCCGCCGCCAGCTCGTCGGCCGTGCAGCCGGCGAGGGCCGTTCCGCCGAAGCCGAGGCCTCCAAGCACCGCGGCGCGGCGACTGATCGTCGAACGTTCGGTCATTTCGTTGCGTCCCCTTCTTGTGCGGCCGGACCTTAGGGGAAATCGCCGGGCGCGCGAAGTCCGCCGTTCAGACTGTCGTCAAGCGGACGAACGGGCTAAGAGGGCCGAATATGCCAGAAGATTCACGGCTCTCCACGCTTGACGTCACCGAGTCCCACCCTCTCAGGGTGACCGGGGTGGTTGAGCTCGCCGAGGACGACGATCCGCGACCGCCCTATGGTTGGCGCGCGAAGCAGCGCCGCGAGAACGAGCGCGCTGCACGCATCGTCTGGGCGGCGTTCCTCGTGCTGGCGGGGCTTGCGATCACGCTTCCCGTCGTCTGGCTGACCACGGAAATGGCGACCCACTGGGCTGTGCGCGGCGGCCTCGACGGCTGGCGCCCCGAAGGCGGTTTCGGCAGCGGGCTCGCCTTGGCCGTCCTCCTCTCCGGAACGTTTCTTCTTGCTGGCTTCGCGCTTCGCCATTTCTTCCGGACCGTGAATGTCGCCGTGGAAGTCGCCGACGCGGCGGAGCGCCTGTCGCGGGCGCCCGCTCCCCTCGCCCAGGCCGCGATGGTCGATCCGGCGGCGCGGGCGGCGGTGAGCGCCATGACCAGCGACGTCGCGGCGCTCAACCAGAACATCGACGCCGCCCTCGGCCGGCTCGCCGACGTTGAACGGATGATCCGCCAGCAGGTCGGCGCCATCGACGAGGCGAGCCAGGCCCTCGATACGACATCCGGCGGCGCGGTCGACAAGATCGCGGCCGAACGCGACCGTCTCATGCAGCTGACCGAGACCATGAACGCTCAAGCGGACAGCTTCGCCGCCGCAATCGCGGACAAGGCGCGCGTCGCACGCGAAGCGGCCGCGCTGTCGGATGCGGACATCGCCTCCGCCGAAACCGATATGGACGCGCGGATCAAGCGGCTCGAAGAGGTCGCCGGAACCGCGCTCCGAAGCTTCACCGCGCTGACCGATGCGATGGGAAGCCAGTCGGAGAAACTGCAGGAGACGTCCAAGGCCGCCGCCGAAAACGCAGAGGCGGTCGCGTCCCAGCTCGACGCCCAGAACAAGCGCGTGAGCGACGCGCGGCGGGCCCTCGGCGATGAAAGCGCGCGCCTCCAGTCGCTCATCGACGAGCAACGTTCGCGTGCGGAGCGCCTCGCCGACGAGATCGCCGCCCACGCCGCCGATATCGACCGGCAGGCGAAAGCGGCGGACGAAACGAAGCGCCGCGCGCCGGAGCCGGCCGGCGAGTCCGACCTTTCAGAAATGCTTGAGGCCGATGGCTCGCGCCCCCTCCCCCTCACCGACCCGATCGATGAGAAAGCGCCGGTGAAAGAGCGTCCGTCGGACGCCATGCGCGCCGCCCTCCGGCGCGATCTCTCCCGCATCGGTCAGGAACGAGCCTCAGAGAGCGGGCCGGTGCTGCCGCCCCAGACCTCCGACCGGCTCGACGAACTCGCCCGCGAACTCGCCGAACGCCGCCGCAAGGCGGCGCGCGCGAACATTGAAGAAGCGGACGCCGAAACGCCGCCCAAAGACAAATCCTGGCGGGAAATCCTCGCCGCGGTCGACGAGCCGAAACCCGCCGCAAAACGCAAGGAGCCGGCGGGAGACAGCGCCCGCCGCAAGCGCCGAGCGCTCGAACGGGCGACCTATGAGATGGACAAGCGCCTCAACGGCGCGCCGCCGAAGGAGGCCATCAAGCGTTATGAAGGCGGTCAGCGCGACGTCTTCGCCGTGCGGCTCCTTTCAGAAGGCGAAGCGGAGCTGAAAGCCCACGCCCGCGATCTCGCCGAACGGGATAACTCCTTCGCCCTCGTCGTTAGGCGCTATCTCGAAGACTTCGACACGCTCCTCGAACTCGCCGCCGGACGCGAAGAGGCCGAGCAGGCGCTCGAAGCGTTCCTCAACTCCGCGTTCGGACGGGTTTACATGCTGCTGGGATCGAGCGTCGGGTACTTCGCCTGAACGCCCCCCTCAGGATCGCCGTGCGGGACGAACCTGAGGGGAGCGCATGCACCTCTCACCGTGCCGGGGTCGCCGCAGCCTTGCTAGGCCGCTCCCCCTTCGGAAAAGGCGTGATCATTCGTACGCGTTTGCGGTAGTTCTCGTAGTCCTCCCCGAGTTCATCAACGAGATCTTTCTCCTCAAACCGGATGCCGACAAAGATGTATGCGGTCGTCGCGACAGCGAAGAGAAGGTGGGCGACGGTCATCGTCGGCGTGAACCAGAAGATCATCAGCCAGCCGAGATAGATTGGATGACGGACGAGCTTGTAGAGGCCAGGCGTCCGAAACTCCGGCCGCGTCTCCGGCAGCCCGCGGAGGTGCATCCAGATCTGCCGCAGGCCGAAAAGATCGAAGTGATTGATGAGGCAGGTCGCATAGAAGAGCACGCCCCAGCCGAGAAAGTAGAACGCGTAGATGATCGAGCGCTCCGGAATCGTGCTCACGTCCCAGACGACGCCGCCGATCGGCCGCCAGAAGACGAACAGCGCGATCATCGCCAGGTTTGAAAACAGAACGTACGTGCTCCGCTCCGCGGCCGGCGGCACGAACCGCGTCCACCAGCGCTTGAACGCAGGTCGGGCCATCACGCTGTGCTGAACGGCGAACAGGGCGAGCAATCCTGTATCGACGACGACGGCGCGCCAGGTCGCGCCTGTCGGGTCAGCGTCGATCGAGCGCGGAATGTAGAAATTTCCAAGGAACGCGACGGCGTAAAGGAAAACGCCGAGGAAGACGGCGTAGCTCAGCACGCCGTATGCAAAGAGAAGCGTGCGCGACAGCAGGCTCGGTTTCTTCGGTTCAGTCATAGATCTCTCTCCAGGAATTGACGGCGTCTGCCCGCCCTCGGCTCGAAGCCGTCCATGCCGGAGAGCGGTCGAGCCCGCTTGCAGGGCCCTTGGAGAAGGCTTGAAGAAATCCGGTGTTTTCCCGCAGATTGCCGATGTGGAGGCGAAATGCGGGTTTGTTTCGGCGACTTCGAGCTCGACGCTGCGGCGCGCGAACTGCGTCGCGGTGGCGAAGCGGTCCGGGTCGAACCTCAGGTCTTCGACCTCATCGTCTACCTGATCGAGAAGCGCGCCAGGGTCGTGTCGCGCGACGATATCATCGACGCCGTCTGGGACGGGCGGATCGTCTCCGACGCCGCGATTTCCAGCCGGATCAAGTCGGCCCGGCAGGCGCTCGGAGACGACGGACGGGCGCAGGCGGTCATCAAGACGGTGCACGGAAAAGGCTTCCGCTTTATCGCCGACGTCTCCGAGCGCCTGCCGGGCCGACTTGATCCGGCTGGAAATCGCGGCGTCGGAGACGATCCGCCCGTCCCAGACGGCG
>JBCBJX010000118.1:0-8085 GCA_038522735.1 Pseudomonadota bacterium | reverse complement strand
GGCGCGCGCGCCCGTCGGTTCACAGACGATCACGCGATCGAAGTCAGGATCGGTTGCGAGATAACCGCGCACGGCGGCGCTGTCGCCCGCCTCCTCATCGGTGGTGAAAAGGAAGGCCGTCGGCGCGTCCGTCGCCTCGGCGGCGGCGAAGAGGCAGGCGGCCGCGCCCTTGATGTCGCACGCGCCGAGCCCCGTCGCGCGCTCGTCTCCGCGATGAAGCGTGAACGGATCATGCGTCCATCCGGGGGCGACGGGCACCGTGTCCAAGTGGACGTTGAAGAGCGTCCGCGGCGCGCCGCGCTTGGCGAGAAAGGCGAGACACCCGTCGCCGAAATCGGTCACGGCGCACTCGAAACCCGGAAGGCGGCGGCGCAGATCGTCGAAGAGGGGCGCATCCGCCGTCAGCGCGCGGGGCGGGTTCTGCGTATCGTGCGCTACGAGCCGGGCGAGGTCGTCGAGGATCTGGTCGAGCGGCGCGGTCACAGCGTTTTTCCGCCGACGGAGGCCCAGAGCGCAGCGCTCTGACCGGAGAGCTTGATAAAGCCTTCCGCTTCCTCAGCGGTCCAGTCGGAGACCTGCGCATAGGTCGCGCCCTCGCGGGTCAGGATATTCGGCGAGCGGATCTCCACGGCGTCGACGGACCCGCCTGAGGTTTCGAGGACGACCTCGCCCGAAACCCGCTCCTGCGTCGCGCGGAGAAAGTCTTCGACATTCTGACGCAGGGGGTCGAAATAGCCGCCATCATAGGCGAGGTCGGACCATTTGCGCGCAGCGACGGGCTTGAAGGCGTTCTGCTCGGCGGTGAAGACCGCGTGCTCCAGCGCCCGGTGCGCGGTTTCAAGCGCGACGAGCCCCGGCGCCTCGAAGACGATGCGGCCCTTGAGGCCGACGGTCGTATCGCCAGTGTATGTTCCGTACCCGACGCCATAGGCTCCGAAATCAGCGTTCAGCCGCGCAAGGAGCGCTGGTCCCGCTTCACCCGTATCGAGCCCGGCGGCTTCGCCTTTTTCGAACCGGACCGTGCGGCGGAGCGGCTCGCGCGGCCAGTCGGCCGGTCCGCGGGTGAGCGATCGCGCGCCGTCGCCGGGGCGCCGCCAGTCGTCGATCTCGCCGCCGGAAAAGGTCGCGCCCAGAAGGTTCTGGTTGATGGTGTAGGATTTCTGTTTCGCGGGAACCTCGAAACCACGTTCTTCCAGGTAGGATTGTTCGTAGGCCCGGACATTGCCCGCATTCGCCGGGACGGCGCGGATCGGCGCGATGATCTTCGCGGCGCCGAGCGCCCGCAGGGACCGGTCGAAGCGGACCTGATCATTCCCCATGCCGGTGCAGCCATGGGCGATCGCTTCGGCGGCAAGCTCCGCCGCGAGCTCGACGCCCATCTTCACGATGAGATAGCGATCCGAGCAGAGGAGGGGGTAGCGCCCCTGCCGCCATTCCCCAGCCATCACCAGAGGCGTGACGATCTCCGACCACAGACGGCCCGCCGCGTCGATCGACCGGTGCGACGCCGCGCCGAGTTCGAGCGCGCGCGCCTCGACCGCTTCAGGCGCTGCTTCCGCGGCGCCGGGCCCCGCCGTATCCACATAATAGGTGTGGACCTCGAAGCCCTGCTCTTTCAGCCAGACGACGCAGTAGCTTGTGTCGAGACCGCCGGAGAATGCGAGGACGACTTTCGGGTTCGCCATGGCGCGGCCTTTCTAACTGCGTTCCCGGGCGAGCCGTTTCAGCATCGCCTTTTGAACGTGCAGGCGGTTCTCCGCCTCGTCGATGATCATGGAGTAGGGCGCGTCGGCGACGGCGTCCGTCGCTTTCACATTGCGCCGCATGGGGAGGCAGTGGCTGAAGAGCCCGCCGTCGGTCATCGCCATTTTATCTTCATCGACGATGAAGTGCTTATGGGCGTCGCGGATCGGCTTTTCGTCCTCCCACCGCCCGAAATAAGGAAGCGCGCCCCAGCTTTTCGCATAAACGACGTGCGCGCCGGAATAGGCTTCCTCGATATCGTGGGTGACAATGATCGAGCGGCCCTGCGCGCTCGCGTCCGCCTCGGCGCGCTCCATGAAGCGCGGGTCGAGCCGGTACTCCTCGGTGGGACACAGGAGGGTCACGTCCATCCCGAATTTCGCGGCGACGAGGAGGGCGGAGTTGGCGACCGCCGTGTTGAGCGGGCGCGGGTGGTAGGTCCAGGTGAGAACGAACTTCTTGCCGTCGGGCGCGCCGCCGAGCCGGTCCTCGATCGTCCGCATGAGCGCAAGCTCCTGACATGGATGGACGATCGTCTCCATATTGACGACGGGAACCTCCGCGTGCTCGGCGAAGGCGCGCAGGACCAGGTCCTGACGGTCGATCGACCAGTCCTGAAACTTCGGGAATGCGCGGACGCAGATGAGGTCGCAATAACGCGAGAGGACGCGCGCGGCCTCCTTCACATGCTCTTCCGCCTCGCCGTCCATGACGGCGCCCGGTTCCGTTTCAAGGGGCCATGTCCCCGCCGCGTCGAGCACGATCGCGTCGCCGCCGAGATCGGCCATGGCGATCTGGAAGGACGTGCGGGTCCGCAGCGACGGGTTGAAGAAGACGAGGGCCGCCTTTCGGCCCTTCAGGTCCTCGGAAACCGGCGAGCGGCGAAAGGCGTCGGCGTCGTCCAGCATCGCCTGCAGTTCGGCGCGGGACCAGTCTTCGGTCGTGAGGAAATGGCGCATCGGTCGGTGTTCGCGTAAAGTTGGAGAAACAAAAAAGCCCGGCTGAGCCGGGCGTGCGTGCAGCGGACGGAGCGATCAGCGTCGCTTCGTCGAACGCACGCGCCGTCGGCGTCGCGCGAAGTGCGCGCGCGCCGTGCGGACTTGATCAGGCGACTTGCGTTCGGCCATCGGTTCAACGTCTGTTGCGATGCCGAATTAGGTCACCAGGACCTGCCGGGTGTCAAGTAAACGGCGGATCATGCGCCGGGGAGAGTGCTTCGATGAGCGATCACGACCCGAAGAACGAAGCCGCCAACGCCATGTGGGGCGGCCGGTTTTCCGCAGCGCCCGCCGAGGCGATGCGCCGGTTCAACGCCTCCATCGAGACCGATAAGCGCCTCGCCGAGGAGGATATCGACGGCTCGCGCGCCCACGCCCGAATGCTCGCCGCCCAGGGGATCATCAGCGCCGAGGACGAGGGGGCGATCCTCGCCGGGCTCGAGCAGATCTCACGGGAGATCGCCGATGGCGCGTTTCAGTGGTCCGAGGCGTTTGAAGACGTGCACATGAACGTCGAGCACCGGCTTTCGGAGCTTATCGGTCCGGCCGCCGGCCGTCTGCACACGGCGCGCTCTCGCAACGACCAGGTGGCGACGGACCTTCGCCTCGCGGTCCGCACCCGTCTCGACCGGCTCGCGGCTGCAATTTCAGACTGGCAGCGCGCTCTTCTCGGGCTCGCGGCGGATCATGTCGAAACGGTGATGCCCGGCTTCACCCACCTGCAGCCGGCGACGCCCGTCACCTTCGCCCACCATCTCCTCGCCTATGTGGAGATGGCCGAGCGCGACAAGGGACGCGCTCTCGACGCGCGGCGGAGGCTGAACGAATGCCCGCTCGGCGCGGCGGCGCTCGCCGGAACCTCGCACCCGATCGACCGTGAGGCGACGGCGGCGGCGCTCGGCTTCGAGCGTCCCTGCCGCAATTCATTGGACGCCGTCTCCTCGCGGGATTTCGCCATGGAGGCGGCGTCGGCGGCGAGCTTCGCGGCGATCACGCTTTCGCGGTTCGCCGAGGAGATCGTGGTTTTCTCAACCCCCCAATTCGGTTTTATGCAGTGCTCGGAGCGTTATGCAACGGGCTCGTCCATCATGCCGCAGAAGCGCAATCCGGATGCGGCGGAGCTCATCCGCGGGAAGACCGGCGGCGTGCTCGCAGCGTTCCAGAGCCTCGCCGTCACCATGAAAGGTCTGCCGCTCGCCTATTCAAAAGACATGCAGGAAGGAAAGGCGCCCGCCCTCGACGCGCTGGAAACCGTCGAGGACTGCCTCGCCATCGCCGCCGGCATGACGGCGGAGCTGATGGTGTTTCCCGAGCGGATGGCGGCGGCGGCCGGCGTCGGCCACACGACGGCTGTGGACCTCGCCGACCTCCTTGTGCGTCGGGCGGGGCTTCCCTTCCGGGAGGCGCACCACGTCGTCGGTCGTCTCGTCGCGCTGGCGGACGCGCGAGGGACAAGCCTTTCGGACCTGCCGCTCGCCGAAGCCCAGGGCGTGTCGGCGTCGGTCGACGCTGAAATGCTCGCCGCCCTCGATCCGGCCGCATCCGTCCGGTCGCGGGCGCATGTGGGCGGGCCTGCGCCGGAGGTCGTGCGCGCTGAGATGGACCGTTGGCGGACGGCTCTCGGCGGCGCGTGAGGCGTCAGACGAGGTGTTCGTCGAGCTCGGCGAGTTCGAACGCCTGAAGCCCTTCGACATAGCGCATCTCGACCGTCTGATCCGGGATGAACACGGCCTGCACCGCGACCGCAGCCGCCGCGGCGTCGTCTGTCAGGCCGTGGCAGGAGGGGCAGCCGCAAACAAGTTTGATCCCGCTGTCTACGTCGAATTCAAGGAAGGCGTCGCCTTCGATGTGCTCGCTCGTGACGACCGTCGCCGTCTCTCCGCTTTCATCGTAAACGAGTTCAGACGGCTCCTCCGCCTGCAGACCGACGGACGTCATCTGAAGACCGATGGACTCCTGAATGGTCGCGCCGCCGCCGACCGCAGCCGCGGGAAAGATAAAGTCGTCCTCGGCGAGATCCGCGACGGCGACGCCTTCGAGCGTAATCGAGCCCGAGGAGCCGAAACTCAGTACCGCGTTTCCGTCGACGTCGCTCGCGGAGGCGATCACCTCGGCGAACGTATCGAACGCCGACCCGAGGGAGAGCGAAAGAACGTCGCCCGCGCCGGAGCCGGCTGTGAAATCTTCAATGATGTCGTTGCCGTCTCCAGCGGAGAAACGGACTTCATCGTTCCCCATGCCCGTCCGAATGCGGTCGAAGGCGAGGCCGCCGATGATGATATCGTTCCCGCCGGCGGAGTTGATGAAGTCGACGCCGGCGCCGCCTTCGATGGTATTCGCAACGCCGCTGCCGACGATGAAGTCGTTGAACGCGGATCCCACCACGTTCTCGATGCTGATCAGCTGATCGCCTTCGGCGATGTTGAGACGCGCCTGGTTGATATAGAGCTCGACGGCGACGCGATCGGTGGCGTCAGCGTAGTTCACCGTGTCCGGACCGTCGCCGCCATCCAGGAGATCGGCGCCGGCTCCGCCCTGGAGAATGTCCTGTCCGGTTCCGCCGATCAGCTGGTCGTTCCCATCGCCGCCGATCAGGGTGTCGTTGCGCTCCATGCCGTTGAGGATGTTGTCGCCGGCGTCGCCCTCGAGCACGTCTCCGAATTCCGTACCCTGCAGATTTTCGATAGAGATCAGCGTGTCGCCGACCGCGTCGCCGAAGAACCCGAACCCGTTGAGAACGCCGGACGTGCCGATGAGAGAGACCCAGACCCGGCCGGTCGAACCTTCATAGGACGCCGTGTCGCTCCCTGAGCCGCCGTCGAGCTGGTCGCCGTTCTTGCCGCCGTTCAGGACGTCGTCGCCGCCGGCGGCGATCAGGTTGTCGAAGCCGAGATCGCCGCTGAGGACGTTGCCTCCGGAGTCGCCGACGATGTAATCGTTGAACTGCGATCCGTAGACATTTTCGATATCCGTGTAGGTATCGTTTTCAGCATCGCCGATCCGACCGGTTCCGAGGTAGAGCTCCAGCGCCACCCGGCTCGCCGCATCGGAGTAATCCGCCGTGTCGGAGCCGGCGCCGCCGTTCAGGTCGTCGGCTCCGGCGCCGCCGCGCAGGATGTCGTCGCCGAAAAAGCCGATGATGCTGTCGTCGCCGTCGCCGCCGATGACGAGGTCGTCGCCCCCGCGTCCGTTGAGGTTGTCGTTCCCGGCGCCGCCTTCGAGCCGGTTCGCGTTGGCGTCGCCGGTGATGAAATCGGCCTGCGCCGTGCCGATGATGTTCTCGATACTGACATAAGTGTCGCCAGTCGACTCGCCGAGGGTGCCGACATTGCTCTCAAGGCTCATGGCGATGACTTGATCGCTTGCGGAATAGTCGACGGTGTCGACGCCGACCCCGCCGTCATGGGCGTCCGCGCCCGCGCCGCCGAGGAAAGTGTTGTCGTCGTTATTGCCCGTCAGAAAGTCATCGAAATCCGTACCCGCTGCATTTTCGATACTGATGAGATTGATCGACCGCGCCTGGCCGCCGACGGCGATCGAATTGGTGGCGAGGTTCAGGGTCAGGCCAGCGTTGAGGTTCATGAACACGACGGTGTCGGAGTCGAGGCCGCCGTCGACGATGGCCGAGAAACCGTCGGACAAGATTATCCTGTCGTCTCCCGCGCCGCCGAAAGACGAACTGTTGGCGCCGCCGTTGATCAGCGTGTCGTCGCCGTCTTCGCCATAGAGCATGTTGGCGCCGGTTCCGCCGTCGATGAAGTCGTCGCCGAGCCCTCCGAATACGATGTCGTCGCCGGAAAGCGCGAGATACGTGTCGTCGCCGCCCATGAGATCGATCGTATCGTTCCCGCTGATGAAGCCGCTGCCGAGATTTGCGAATTCGAAGCCCTGCAGAACATCTGCGTTCTCGGTCGGGACGAGCACCGGCATGCCGATATCCTGGAGGATCGCAATGTTGACGTTAGAAATCGGCTGTCGCTGGCCGGGGCCGATGGTCGCGCTCATGAGGTCGTTGTTGAACTGGATGTGGCTGTCGTCGGCGAACGGTATCGCTTCGTTGTTGTTGAGCGCCGACGCGTTCGGACCAGTGAACTCCAGTGATCCGCCGTCATTGGCCACGAAGCTGTCGAAGACGGACTGCACGTCGGAGTCTTCCCCGAATCCAAGGAAACCAAGGCCGTGACCGACCTCGTGAATAAGAACTGTGTAAAGATCAAAAAAACCTGGAACCGGGCCGCCCTGATCCGGTCCATTGAGGTTGAATTCATCCGCCTGAAGCGTCTCCAGATCGATGGAGATCGTAATGTCCGGCTGTCCGCCGTTCGGATCAGACCCGGAAAGCATCTCAAGGATCGGCGTGGCCTGGAACAATCCCTCAAACGGGCCGGACCCCAAGCTGAAAAACGTCGTTCCGCCGAAAGCCAGCGTATCGCCTTCGATGGGCACGATCTCCACCTCGATCTCGATCGTCGCGCCGTTGAAGTTCAAATAGGGCTCCCAGGCGGCGGCGGCCTGTTCGGTGAGCGCCTGGATGGCGTCGACGGTGGCTTGCGCGACGCCGGACGTCGCGCCGAAGGAAACGGAAAACATGGCGGAAATGACCCTCAGTGGCGGTTGCGTTCAGACGAGGCGAAGGTGCCGCGCGGAGCCGCACCCGGCAAGTCTCGCCGCCGCTTGTTCAAGGCCGGTGAAACAACTCCTTCAATTGCTCTGGTTTAGAGGCGCGCCCGTCCCGTTGTGGCCGGTCGCCTCGGGCGTGCTTTCGGTTTCCGACGGCTGCTCGAGCGCTTCGATCGCCCGGAAGAGCGATTTGCGGGCCGGGCGGGAGAGCCTGGCCGCCTCCGTCTCCGGCGTGCCGGTCGGCGAGCCGACGGCGAAATATAGATCGACGACCGAGATGGCTGCCGCCGCCTCGGCGTCGACATAGGCTTCCCGGTTCGCGATGAGCGTGCGCTGGGCGTCGAGGATGTCGATGAAGGTGGCGAGGCCCTCCCGGTAGAGAGCGGTGAGCTGGTCGAAGGCGTATTCGCTCGACTCTACAGCGGACTGAAATTCGCGCAGCTGGAGCTCCGCGGCGTTGATGCCGACAAGGGCGATCTCGACGTCCGCGAGAGCGGAGAGCACAGATTGTTCGTAGTCGCTCACCGCGGCGCGGGCGCGGGCCTTGGCGCCGCGAATTTCGGCGCGTCGCCGACCGGCGTCGAAGAGCGGGATGTCGATCACCGAGCTGATCGTCCCGACAAGCTCAGTTCGGTCGATCGTGCCGCCGAGATCGAGTGTCACGCTGCCCGGGATGCGAAGCGATGGGTAGAGGTCGGCGGTTTCGATGCCGATTTCGGCCGTC
>JBCBJX010000117.1:0-8225 GCA_038522735.1 Pseudomonadota bacterium | reverse complement strand
GACGGCGGTTTTCAGCGCCTCCAGCCGGGTGTCGAACACCTCGTCGGCCGGGATGCAGGCGCTGTCGCCGAGGGCGCAGAGAACCTCGCGAACTTCGTCCGACATGCTCGCGATATAGACGGCTTTCTTCGCAGCGTGGGCGTCGGAGGCGATGGTGTGCACCGCCCGGGCCGCCGAGACGTCGAGGTACGGCACGCGGGAGAAGTCTAGGACGATGGCGCTCGTTCCCTCCCTCGTCCGCTCGCGGACATGGTGGCCGAGATCAGCCGCCGCGCCGAAGGAGAGCGGGCCGCCGAAATCAAACATGGTCACCCGTCCTTTCGCCTCTTTCAGAAGCGCCGCCTCTTCTTCCGTCGTGGAGGACGGGGCGGGCGCGCCGACGGCTTTCAGCTGGTCGTCGGCGATCTTCTTCACGAAGGCGAGGGCCGCCAGCACGACACCCGCGCCGACCGCCGTGATGAGGTTGACAAAGACGGTCAGACCGAGGACGAGCGCCATGAGGACGAGATCCCAGCGCGGGCCTTTGTGGGCGCGTTTGAGGTAGGCGATGTCGAGAATATCGTAGCCGACCTTCACGAGGATGCCCGCGAGCACCGCATGCGGAATACGCTCTGCGAGCGGCGCGAGGCTGATCACCACCGCCAGCAGGATCAGCGAGTGGATCATGCCGGAGATCTTCGTCATGCCGCCCGTGCGGATGTTGACGACGGTCCGCATGGTCGCGCCCGCGCCCGGAACGCCGCCGAAGAGGCCCGCGACCGTGTTGCCGACGCCCTGGCCGATCAGTTCGCGATCGGAGTTGTGGCGCGTCCGGGTCATGTTGTCGGCGACGAGAGACGTCAGAAGACTGTCGATCGCGCCGAGAGCGGCGAGGATGAGCGCCGCTTCGAGGATGATGAAGACGGTGCTCTGCGAGAACGCCGGAATGGTAAGCTCCGGGAAGCTCCGCGGGATGTCGCCGAGGATCGGCGCGCCCTGCAGCACGAGGCTGACGAGAGTGCCGATGACGAGCGCTGCAAGCGGACCCGGTACGAACCGGCCGATCGATTTCGGCCACAGGAAGACGATGCCGAGGGTGAGGAGACCGATCGCGAGGGCCGCGAAGTTCGGGTCCATGACTGCGCCGGGGATCGCGGCGAGCGCCGGAATGGTGCCGCCGCCGTCCGGCTCGTGGCCGAACAGGCGCGAGAGCTGCAGCGCGATGATGATGCACCCGATGCCGCTCATGAAACCAGAGACCACCGGGTACGGAACGAGACGAATATACTGGCCGAACTTCAGGACCCCGAACAGGATCTGGAACACGCCCGCGAGCACCACCGCTGCGAAGATGATCGGGATCGACGCCGCCAGAACCTCCTGAGACGTCGCATCCGGCATCCCGGCGAGCACCGAGGCCTCGACGCTCGCGACGACGCCCGCAAAGACGACGACCATCGGACCGGTGGGCCCTGAAATCTGCGTGTTGGTGCCGCCGAGGAGCGCGGCGAAGAAGCCGACGAAGATCGCGCCCCAGAGGCCCGCGATCGGTCCGACGCCGGAGGCCTCGCCGAAGGCGAGCGCCAGCGGCAGGGCGACGACGCCGGCCGTGAGGCCGCCGTAGATATCTCCCTTCAAATGAGACGTGTCGAAGAACTTCATGCCTTCGCTCCTTTCAAATCCCGGTTCGAATATCGTTCGTAGCGGATCGAAGGGGCCGTGCGTCTGTTATCGGAATACCGTCGCCCGAAGGCGCTCCGATCGATTACACAGCCCCATGACTGTTACGGCTGGTACGGCAGCGACGAGTGGTGCAGCACGATGCGCAGGGCGCCGTCGGCGTCTTTCTTGTAGCCCCAGCTCTTATCGACTTTGGTGACGGCGCCGTTCTTGTCGGTGAGGATCACCCAACCCATCCACATGGCGACGTCGCCTTCGATGAAGTGCGCCGCGGTCTCCGTATAGCCCTCGCGCCAGCCTTTGATGCCGAAGCCGCCGTCCAGCGGATAACTGTCGTCATGGCCGACGAAGTAGGAAAGAGCGCCGTCCTTTGTCGTGCGGAAGGTTTTCTCACCGCTTGCAAGGGTCGGTTTGAACAGAACCGGGCCCAGATTGTAGCCGTAGGCCGCATCGAGCACGCCGTCGGCCACCTTCCGGGCTCCGTCGATCCCGTCCGCCTCGAAGGCTTTTGAAACGGCGACCAGTGCGTCCACCCAGGCGACGCGGGCTTGATCCAGTTCAGCTTCCGTAATCGACATCGTTCTTTCGTCCTCTCTAGTTGCTTGAAAACCCGTCTGAGCGCGCCGCGTTTCGTTCGAGGTCGGCGGCGAACCTCGACAGCCGGCGCGCTTCTATTTGGTTTCCGCAGGAGATGTATCGTCCGAGGGCGTTGTCCACAGCCGCCGCGCGTCGTCGATCGCAGCGGCGTTGAGCGCGCGCATTCGGCCCTCGACGAAGGCGAGCCCCTGAACGATCCAGTCGGCGATTTCCGGCTGGATAAGATGATAGATGTGGCGTCGTCCTTCCCGGCGCTCTTCGACAATCCGAAGCGCGCGCAGGAGGCTCAAATGCTGCGAGACGCGCGGGTTGGGCAACTGCAGCGTCTGCGCGATGGAGTTCACGTCTTTCTCGCCGTGGCGCAGCTCTTCGATCATTCGGATGCGGTCGGCGTGACCGACCGCCTTGAAAATCTCCGCCAGCTCCTTCGCGACTGCTTGCCTCTGAGGCATAAGCTCACCCGAAATGATCTCGCATATGCGAATGTTCGAAAATATAAGTATATGAACCTATAGAAACTTGAGGACGACGCCGTCAAGCGAAATCGGCCTCATTAACCGAACCTTGAACGCTCGCGATTAGTCCGGATCGTTGAGATTTGAAGGAACCCGTCGTGTCCCGTGAGTCCGCAACGCCTGCTTTCGGCATCGCAGCACGCCGGCCCGAGCGGCCGTTGGCGGCCGAGGTGAAACCGGACACCCGCTCAGAGCCGCGCACGCGCGCCCTGAAGACCTGCAAGATTGTCCTCAACGCCGAGTTCTCGACGATCAACTGCGTCCTGAAAAACAGGGCGGGTCACGGCGCGAAGCTGCAGCTGGAGTCCGTTTACGTCCCGCCGGAGATGTTCGAGGTCTATATCGAATCCGAAGGCGCAATCGCGCCCGCCCGCAAGGTCTGGCAAATCGGCAAACAGGTCGGCGTGGAGTTCCTGGAACCCTTCCGACCCGCCTGAGGCTCGTTAAACGAAGCCGATATTGCGCTGGGCGAAGTTCGTGATCCCAGGAGCCGCCTGCGCGACCTCGCCGTTCGTCAGCCCGAACCAGTTGCCAAGGGTCCCGGCGAACTGCTCAACCGAGACGGAGGGGATGAGCCGTCCGCGTCCTGAATCAAGCTCGTGGTCGAAAGCGGGCTCCGGGATCGATCCGTATATCCGCCGCCCGTTCACAGCGCCGCCGACGACGAAATGGTGGCCGCCCCAGCCGTGGTCGGTGCCGTCGCCATTCGCCGTCAGGGTGCGTCCGAAATCGGAGGTCGTGAAGAGCGTCACGTCGTTTGCGACCCCCAGCTCCGCCATGGCCGACTGGAAAGCGGCGACGGCGCCTGAGAACCCGAGCTGCAGGTTGGTCATATCGCGCGCCTGGTTCGAGTGCGTGTCGTAGCCGCCGTCAGAGACGTAGAAGACCTGGCGACCAACGCCGAAATTCTCATGGACGGCGATGAGCCGGGCGACCATGGCGAGCTGCCCGGCGAGACGTCCCTCAGGGAAAACGGTCGTGAACGGTGCTTCGTCTTCGAGCGTCGCTGCAAGCTGCGCGTTCGCCGCGATGGAACGCTCGGTGACGTCGATGACGTCCTGCTGGAAAACGTTCGTATGTCCTCCGCCGATATTGCGGAAATGCTCCGACATCATCGCCGGCAACGCTTCCGAGCCGAATAGACGCGAGGAGGAGACTTCGTCCAGCTCCGAGGCGCCGCGCGAGGACACCTGGAACTGCTGCGCCGTCTCGCCGGAAAGAAAGACGCTGTTGCCCGCGATGGAGACCGCCGTCAGCGTCGGGTTCACGTTGGCGCCGGACTGCAGGGCGAAGTCGGCGATCCGCCCGCCCCAGCCGAAGCGCGCGCCCTCAGGCTCCGAAGCGAGCCAGGTGGATATCTGGTCGTTGTGCGAATAGAGCCGCGGCGGCACGGCGACGAGGCCTTCGCGCAGGGTCGTCCGCGTCGTCGGTTCGATCAGCGGGCCGACGTTTCCGATGATCGCCGCTTCGCCGTTTTCAAACATCGAGTGGATCGGCGCGAGCGTCTCCGGAAGAGCGAACTGGCGACCGCCGAAATCGGCGGCGTTCTCCGGGTTCAGCGGCAGGAGCCGACCGCGGGTTCGCGTCGAGCCTCCCGGAACGCCGTTGTACTGAGTGAGGAGTTCCTGCCGGATGTCGGCGAACGCATTGTACGAGGGCTGATCGAGCGGCAGGACGACGTCGTGACAGTCGAGGCCGCCGGCGAAGAGGATGCAGACGAGCGCTTTGTAGCCGGAAACGTCCGCGGCCATGGCCGTCATGTTCGCAAGCCCGCCGCGCATGGTCGCGCCGCCGGCGAAGGCCGCTGCGGAGGACTTCAGGAAGCTCCGGCGGGAAAGCTCAAGATGCGTGTTGATCATTGTTGCACCAGATATTCGGGCGACGTGACGGCCATGAGGAGCGCTGCCTGGACGCGACGGCTGCGGTCGCGCTCTTCGGTGCTTTCCGGGCCGATGGGGATTTCCGCGAGCGCCGCCTCGATGCGCGCCCGGGTTTCAGGGCGCATGGCGCCGTTGGTCATGATGAGATCGATGTAAGCGACGAGGGCGGAGATATCGTGGGCGATCTCCATTTCGTCTGTATAGTCCGGCTCGTAGCCGTCGCCGACGCGGTCCTGGATGAACCGGCTCATGAACTCAATGTAGCCGGCGACGCTGGTCTCGTGGGTGATCTGCATTTCCGGCGCGACGAGGCCGGCGCCGGCGCTAACGCTGCCCGGCGCGACATATCCCGGCCGGTAGAAGTTGAACACAGAAGGCGAACGATAGGCCTGCTGACCGAGATAGTCCGGCCGCGATGCATCCTCCAGTCGCGAGGGGAGTTCATTGGTGTTGGCCTCGGGAACGAAATTTCTCGCCCAGTGCGCAAACCGCACGACCGGCTCGCGGACTTTTCCGTAGCCAGGATCGGCGACGTAGGTCGGGTCGCGGGCCTCTTCGTCAAGGAGGATCGCCGCCCAGACTGCGCGCAGGTCGCCGCGCTCGCCCGAACCGAACGCGCGCCCGCTCGGGCCGGTGTAAACGCCCGCATCAAAAGCCGCGGCGACGCGACCGACATAAGCCGGCGTGGGATTGGAGGTCACCATGCGCTGGATCAGCTGCTTGGAGACGAACGGCGCCGTGTTCGGATGGTTGAAGAGGGTGTCGAGGGCGATGCGAATGCTCTCCTCCGTCGACGTGTTCTCCGGGATGAAGGCGTCGAGGAAGGTTTTTGATTCCTGCGAATGCTCCTCTTCGAAAGCTTTGAGAGGCGCATACTGATGGTCCGCGGCTCGCTCGTCCCGGTCCCAGAAATCGTCGCCGTTCCAGCTGAGGCCTGTGAAGACCTTCGCAAGCTCGGTGATGTCGTCGTTATCGTAGGTCTCGATCTGGACGCCGCCGCCTGCGAGCAGCGGCTCGCCGGTGTTGTCGAGTTCGACGAGACCGATCGAGAAGAGCTGCATCACCTCCCGGGCGTAGTTTTCGTCGGGTACGCGGCCCCGTTCTTCGTCGGCGCGGCGGTTCTGCAGGTAGGTGAGGTAAATGCCCATGGCGGGCGAGTAGGTCACGTCCTCCAGAAGCTCCCGGTAGTTCCCGAACGCATCGAGGAGCATCACGTCCATATAAGAGGCGAGCGTCAGCGGCCGGCCGCGGATCTCGTCGTTATTGGTGCTGATCACCATCAGCTGGGAGAGGGCGAACGCGGCGCGCTGGCGCAGCTGGTCGCGGCCGTAGATCGCGTCTTCCCAGAAGCTCTCATAGGCGTCCTCGTCCCGGATCTCCCCGCCGTTCGCGATTTCAAGGGCGCGCATGCGCTGGAGATGCGAGCGCGACGGCCGCCCGTACTGGTCGGCGATCCATTGTTCGTAGCCGTAGATCGAAACCGTCTCGATCTCGTCCATGGTCGGGCCGAAGCTCGCCTGGGTGAGAAACCGAGCCGCCTCGGCCTGGTCCGGTCGCTGGGCGGCGGCGAGCGGCGCGCCGATCGCGCCCGGCTCCTGAATGGTGTCTTCACCGCAGGCGGCGAGCGCTGCGGCGGTCGCAAGAAGGGCGGCCGCGCGCAGACGGCGGGAGGCGGGGCGCTTGAACATCAATCGCTATCCGGTCGTTGGGCGCATTAGAAGCGCGTACTGTCGGTTGAGGTATCGGAGGGGGGTGAGCGGCAGGTTGATCGAACTGACGCAAATTAAGGCGAATATTCAGGCGAAAGCTCGGCCGAAACGGGGCCGCCCCAAGTCCCTCGCCGTTGCGGCGGCGCCCGGGTCGGACGCATTGACGCAAGCGTGAAGCTGTCGGCGCGCCTTCGCCTTTGCGCACCTGCAAAAAACCGCTAGGCCCTTGATCTTGATCCGGCCGGCCGCTCCCATGCGGCTGGCGTGCGGCGGTCGGGCGCCTATCTGGCTGACAACTGATCGCAAGAGACGAGCCGGAAGGAGAGATCATGAGCCTCACCGCGAGCGCGCCGCAGCCGGCGGCGACCGTCGTCCCGCCAAAGACCGTCACGGAAGAAACCGTCGTCGCGGTGAAGCACTGGACGGACCGGCTGTTCGAGCTCCGCGTCACGCGCCCGGCGGCGTTCCGCTTCCGCTCCGGCGAGTTCGTGATGATCGGTCTGATGGTCGACGGGAAGCCGCTTCTGCGCGCCTACTCTGTCGCGAGCCCCGCCTGGGACGAAGAGCTCGATTTCTATTCGATCAAGGTGCAGGACGGCCCCCTCACCTCCCGCCTCCAGCACATCAAGGTCGGCGACAAGATCCTCCTCGGCAAAAAGCCGACAGGCACCCTCGTCCACGACGCCCTCGTCCCCGGCAAGCGGCTCTATCTCTTTTCGACCGGGACCGGGATCGCGCCCTTCGCGAGCATCATCCGCGACCCCGAGACCTATGAAAAATTCGAGGAAGTGATCCTCACCCACACCTGCCGCGAGGTCGGCGAGCTCGCCTATGGCGAGATGCTCGTCCGTGAGCTGAAGGACGACCCCCTCTGCGGCGAGTTCGCCGGACGGCTCGTCCACTATGCGACGACGACCCGCCAGGAGAGCCCGAAAATGGGCCGCGTCACGGACCTCATTGAAAGCGGAAAGCTGTTCGAGGATCTCGGCGTCCCGCCCCTCAACCGCGAGACGGACCGGGTCATGATCTGCGGGTCGATGGACATGCTGAACGACACGAAGGCGATCTGCGAGAAATTCGGCCTCGCGGAAGGCTCCAACGCCCAGCCCGGCGACTACGTCATCGAGCGGGCTTTCGTGGGGTGAAGCGAGAGCGCCGCCGTCCTGCGCGACGCCGCCTGTAGGCGGCTCCTCAGGACGAAGATCGCTCAAGCCTGGATTTGAACTTCGTCCTGAGGAGCCCGCGGAACGCGGGCGTCGCGAAGGACGGCGGCCAGAACCTGACTTCGCGTCCCCACGGCTTGACCGTGGCGAGGCCGAACAAAAAAGCCTCCGCGACTGCGGAGGCTTTTTCTTTGTGCGGAGGGACGCCCCCTACTCGCGGCTGGAGAGAAGCCGGAGCAGCATGAGGAAGAGGTTGACGAAGTCGAGATAGAGCGAGAGGGCGCCCATCACCGAGACCTTCTTCATCATCTCAGGCGACTGCTGAGCGACGTAATAGTTCTCCTTGATCTTCTGCGTGTCGTAGGCGGTGAGGCCCGCGAAGACGAGGACGCCGACGCAGGAGATGACGAACTCCAGCGCGCTGGACGCAAGGAAGATGTTCACGATGCTCGCGATGATGAGCCCGATGAGCCCCATAAAGAGGAACGAGCCCATGCCGGTCAGATCGCGCTTGGTCGTGTAGCCCCAAAGGGAGAGGCCCGCGAACATCGCCGAGGTGATGAAGAACACCCGCGTGATGTCGGCGTCCGCATAAGCGAGGAAGATCGTCGAGAGCGACAGGCCCATGACCCCGGCGAACGCCCAGAAGAGGACCTGCGTCATCGCCGCGCTCAGCCGGTTGATTCCGAAGGAGAGGACCAG
>JBCBJX010000116.1:0-8311 GCA_038522735.1 Pseudomonadota bacterium | reverse complement strand
CTCCCCCTCCGGCGGCAATCTGCAACCGTGGCGGGTCCACGTGGTCACGGGCGCGGCGCGCCAGCGGGTGATCGACGCCGTCGCCGCGCGCATGGCCGAGGCGCCGTTTGAAGACGAAGGCCATATCAGGGTGTACCCGGAAAAACTCGCCGAGCCCTGGCGCACCCGCCGCTTCGAGCTGGGCGAGGCGATGTACGACCTTCTCGGCGTGCCGCGGGAAGACAAGATGGGCCGCCTCGCCTGGCTCGCGAAGAACTTCGAGTTCTTCGGCGCGCCTGTCGGTCTTTTCTTCACCCTCGACACCCGCTTCGACCGTGGTCAGTGGGCCCATCTCGGCATGTTCATGCAGACGATCTGCCTGCTGGCGGAGGAGCGCGGCCTCGCCACCTGCATGCAGGAGGCCTGGTCCACCCGCGCCCGCACGGTGGAGACGTGCTTGGGCGTTCCGGAGACGGAGGAGCTTTATTGCGGCATGGCCCTCGGCAAGGCGGACCCCGAGCACCCGGTGAACCGCCTCCGCGCCGACCGCGCGCCGCTGGAGGAGGTGGCGACGTTTCATGGCGCTTAGCTCTCGATCCGGGGTTTCGCGCTCGCCCGCATGACAGTTTATAGAACAGCGACTCACAACTGGAGCGCCCCATGCCCTCCCTCATCCTACCGGTCTTCATTCAGGTGGCCCTCACCCTCGCGCTCATGTTCTGGATGGGCGCTGCGCGCACGGCGTGCATTCGCCGGGGCGAGGCGAGTTTCGAGGACGTCGCCCTGCAGAACGACGTCTACGACGAAAAAACGCGCGCCATCGGCGCGGCGTTCCACAACCAGTTTGAGCTGCCGGTGCTCTTTTACGTCGTCGTCGCCCTCTCCCATGCGACGGACACGGCGACGCACATCCTCGCGGGCCTCGCCTGGGTGTTCGTCATCATGCGGATCGCCCACGCCTACGTCCACGTGACGACCAATTTCGTGCCGCGGCGGTTCATGTTCTTCCTCGGATCGGCGCTCGCGCTCATCGCCATGTGGCTGGTCTTCGGCGTCTCGTTCATCACCGGCTGGGACGCGCGGCCATGAAGATCGCCACCTTCAACGTCAATTCCATCAACGCCCGCCTGCCGCGCATTCTGGAGTGGTTCGACGCCGCGGCGCCGGACGTCGCCGTCCTGCAGGAGATCAAGTGCGTCGATGAGAAGTTCCCCGCGCTCGAATTCGAGAGCCGCGGCTACAACGTCGCCGTGCACGGACAGAAGACCTATAACGGCGTCGCCCTCCTCTCCAGGCACCCGATCGAGGACGTGCGCAAGGGCCTGCCGGGCGACGATGAAGACGAACAGGCCCGCTATATCGAAGCGCTGGTGACGCCGGCCGACGCCGCGCCCGTTCGGGTCGGCGGTCTCTACCTGCCGAACGGCAACCCGGCGCCGGGACCGAAATTCGACTACAAGCTCGCCTGGATGGAGCGCCTCGTCGTCCATGCGCGCGAGCTGTTGAAGCTCGAAGACGCCTTCGTCCTCGCCGGCGACTACAACGTCATGCCCGCGCCGGAAGACGTGCACGACCCGGCCGCGTGGGAGGGCGACGCCCTCTACCGCCCCGAAAGCCGAGCGATGTTCCGTACCCTCCTCAATCTCGGCCTCACCGAGGCCTTCCGCGAGAAAAAGCCGACCGAGATCGCCTACACCTTCTGGGACTACCAGGCCGGCGCCTGGCCCAAGGACCACGGCATCCGCATCGACCACCTGTTGTTATCGCCGCAGGCTGCGGACCGGCTGACCGACGTCGGCATCGACAAGCAGGAGCGAGCGAAAGAGAAGCCGTCCGACCACGTGCCGGTGTGGGCGGAGCTTTCTTCCTAAGCCCCTCTCCCAAGGGAGAGGGGTTTGGGGTGAGGGGGAGCGATCCATCGGCGTACCGAGAGTTCAGCCTGCTGCACCAACGCGGTTTGCGACGGACCGCCAACATCGATCTGAGGAAGAGCCCGCTCCCCCTCACCCCCGGCCCCTCTCCCAAGGGAGAGGGGAGAAGAGCCCCACCGCGACTCCTGCGGCTTGACCGCGGGGAGTCGCTTGAGGAGAGATCTTTCCAGACCCGATTCCCCGCGGCGTGACCGCGGGGCCCAAGGGCGCATGCGTCGCCACTCAGCCCGCTTCAAACATCCGCAAACTGAACTTTCTCCTCAGCCGCCCCCGGATGCGTCACCGCGCCTTTGCTCGCGGGGCCAACATTTTGCGCATAGCGCCACAACGCGCCGGAACCGTACTGGTGGGCGCGGGGCGTCCAGCCGGCGCGGCGGCGGGCCAGCTCCTCCGCGCTCACCTCCAGATCGATCGTTCCGGCGGCGGCGTCGATGGCGATCATGTCGCCGTCCTGCACGAGGGCGATGGGTCCGCCGTCCGCGGCTTCGGGGCCGACATGGCCGATGCAGAAGCCGCGCGTCGCGCCTGAAAAGCGGCCGTCCGTGATGAGGGCGACCTTGTCGCCGTCGCCGCGGCCGTAGAGGGCCGATGTCGTCGACAGCATCTCACGCATGCCGGGGCCCCCTTTCGGGCCTTCATTGCGGATGACCAGCACGTCGCCCGCCTCATAGCCCCCGACCTCGACAGCGGCGAAGGCGTCCTCCTCGCATTCGAAGACGCGGGCGGGGCCACGGAACTGCAGGTTCGCGAGCCCGGCGATCTTCACGATCGCCCCGTCCGGCGCGAAGGAGCCTTTGAGGCCGACGACGCCGCCGTTCGCCGTCAGCGGGTTCGAGACCGGGCGGATGACTTTCTGAGCGTCGTCGAAAGAGACGTCCGCGAGGTTCTCCGCGATCGTCTTCCCCGTGACGGTCATGCAGTCCCCGTGGAGAAGCCCGGCCTCGAGCAGCGTTTTCATCAGCATGGGAACGCCGCCCGCTTCGCCCATGTCTTTCGCCACATAGTTCCCGCCGGGCTTCAGGTCCGCAAGCCAGGGCGTCTTCTTGAAGGCTTCGGCGACATCGTGGAGGTCGAACTCGATGCCCGCCTCGTGGGCGATGGCGGGCAGGTGCAGCGCCGCGTTGGTGGAGCCGCCGGAGGCCGCGACGACCACGGCGGCGTTCTCCAGCGCCTTACGGGTCACGATGTCCCGCGGGCGGAGGTTTTTCTCGATGAGCGCAATCACCGCCCGCCCGGAGGCGAGGCCGTATTCGTCCCGGCTCTCATAGGGCGCAGGCAGCGCGGAGGATAAGGGGAGCGCGAGGCCGAGAGCTTCGGACACGCAGGCCATGGTGTTGGCGGTGAACTGGCCGCCGCAGGCGCCGGCGGACGGGCACGCGACTTTTTCGAGCGCGCGGAGGTCCGCGTCCGTCATGTCGTTCGCGCCGGCGGCGTGCTTGCCCACGGCCTCGAAGACATCGAGCACCGTCACGTCCCGGTCCCGATAGCGCCCCGGCAGGATCGACCCGCCATAGAGGAAAACCGACGGGACGTTGAGGCGGAGCATCGCCATCATCATCCCCGGCAGGGACTTGTCGCAGCCCGCGAGCCCGACGAGGGCGTCATAGCAGTGGCCGCGCATGGTGAGTTCGACGCTATCCGCGATCACCTCCCGGCTGACGAGGGACGAGCGCATGCCCTCATGGCCCATGGCGATGCCGTCGGTGACGGTGATGGTGCAGAACTCCCGCGGCGTGCCCTTGGCCTCCTTCACCCCCGCCTTCACCGCCTGCGCCTGGCGCATGAGGGCGATGTTGCAGGGGGCGGCCTCGTTCCAGCAACTCGCGACGCCGACGAAGGGCTGGGCGATCTCCTCGTCGCCGAGGCCCATTGCGTAGAGATAGGAGCGGTGCGGGGCGCGGGCGGGGCCGACGGTGACGTGGCGGCTCGGCAGGCGGGATTTGTCGGTCATGGCGGGCGCTTTCGTCAGGAAACGCCCAAGAGCTTATTCAGCGTCTCCGCCGGCGTACACCGCCGTGAGAAGCTCCGCGCCCAGGCCCTCGCCCGTCCAAAGCGTCTGAAGCCCCGCCTCCGGCCCGACCGTGGAGATGACGACGATCACCGTCTCGTCCTCCGGCAGGATGAGATTGAGGGTCGCGAACGCGCCCACCCAGCCATGGCGCTGGACCACCGTTCTGGTCTCGCCGTCGGGGCCGCGCCAGGGCCAGGCCCATGCGCCGTAGGCCGCGTAGCCGAGGGCCGGATCTCCGTCGGACATTTTCTCAAAGGCGGCCTCCGGGATAAGCTCGCCGCGCATGAGCGCCTGGTCGATGCGCCACAGATCGCCGGGGTTCGAGTACATGCCCGCCGAACCCAGATAGTTTTCGAAGCGATAGCCCTCGATCGGCCGGCGTTCGCCCGAGGTCTCCTCCAGCCGGAAGTGGTCGGCCCTGTCCTCGGGGACCACGCCGGCGCGGTGCTGGCCGGTGTGGGCGAGACGGAGCGGCGCGACGATCCGCGACTGGACGATATCGGCGTAGGGCGCGGCGTCGATCTTCTCGACCACCGCTGTCAGTACGTCGTAGTCGGCGTTTTTGTATTTGAAACGAGCGCCGCCCTTCGCCGCGCGACGTTTGCAGATGCGCCGGGCCCGCGCCGCCGCTTCGGTGTCCGGGGCCCCGGTGAGGCTGCGTTTCGTCCGGGAGACCTCGGCCAGCCCGGAGGTGTGGCGAATGAGATCGAGCAGCGGCGCGGAGACTTTCGGGCACTCATCAGGAAGGTAGCCGCTCACCGGCGCTGCGAGATCGACGACGCCCTCCCCCTCCATTTGAAAAAGGATCGCCGCGAGCATCTGCTTCGACACCGAACCGATGGGATAGCGGGTTGCGAACGGGTCGCCCGGCTTCGGGTCGCCGGCGCGCGCCGGCCCGTATCCGCGCGCGAATAGGACGTTGTCGCCGCGGCCGGCGAGAGCGACGCCGCGAAACGCCCCAGCCTCGACGTAAGGCGCGATAACGGCGTCGAGACGTTCGGCGGCGTCACGTTCGTCGGCGTGCGCATGGTGCGCGCAGACCATGAAATACGCGATGAAGGCGTAAAGCCGTCGAAACATGACCATCCCCTTTTTTTAACGGGTAAATCGGCGCAGAGCAGTCGTCGAGCGTGGCGTTTGTTCGCAGAGCGGCGCCCGCTAGCTTGAAGGCGAGCGAGAAAGACCGTGTCATGCGCCAGCCCAACCGCGCCAGCGCCTTCGACTTCCTGCGCGTCGCTTTCGCGGCCGTGGTTCTGGCGGCGCACCTGATGATCCTCACCGAGGCCGTCGTCCCCGGCTGGTTCCGCTCGGGCCTCCTCACGCTCGGCTATTACTGCGTGCAGGGCTTTTTCCTCATCTCCGGGTATCTGGTGGCCGGCAGCCTCGCCCGCTCGGACAGTTGGCGTCTTTATGCGGAGAAACGTCTTCGGCGAGTCTACCCGGCGTATACGACCGTCATCCTCTCCGCCGTCGTCCTCGGCCTCGTCATGAGCCCCGAAGCGCGAAGCGATCTCGGCGCCGTCGCGCGCTACGCGTTCTGGAACCTCGTCTTCCTCAATTTCCTCGAGCCGAACATTCCGGGCCTCTTCGAAGACAATCTCTTCACCGAGGTGAACGGCGCCCTCTGGACCGTGAAGATCGAGGTGATGTTCTACATCGTCCTGCCCGTCCTCGCGATCGTCCTGAAGCGGACCGGCGGGCTCTACTGGGCGGCGGTCGCGCTCGTCTATGTCGGCGCCGTTCTGTGGCAGGAGCTCGTGCCGACGCTCGCCGCGCCCTATGTCGGAGAGCAGCTGGCGGCGCAGCTCTCCCGCCAGCTGCCCGGCCAGATGGATATCTTCATCGTAGGGATGGTTCTGGCGGGGAAAAAACCGATCCGCGAGGAGAACGCCCTGCGCGCCGGCCTCGCATCCGCGGTCCTGCTTGCGGCGACGATCGCCCTGCCCGTCCTGAAGCCGCTCGAAGCCGTCGCCGTCGGCGGCCTCGTCGTCTCTCTCGGTCGCTATTGGAGAATTCCCTTCGACGCCGGACGGTTCGGGGATCTTTCCTATGGCGTCTACGCCCTCCACTTCCCGATCATCCAGACGCTGATCGCCATGGGCGTTTTCGCCGTCTCCTACCCGTTCGGCGTTCTTGCGGCTTTGGTCCTGACCTTCACCGCGGCGGCGCTCATGTGGCGCTATATCGAACGCCCGGCGCTCAGAATGGACAGCGCCTACAGGCGCGAGGCCGTCAGCGCGGAACGTACTCCCGCCCCTTCCAGCTGACGCGCTTGCCCGCGCGGGCGTCGAAGAAGGCGCGCCACTGGAGCGCGACGAGCATGGCGATGCCGAGCGGATGGGTGAGCGCGCCCGCCGGGTCCTGTCGGAACTTCGCCGTCAGCAAAGCGCGATAAGCGAAGACGGCCGCGAGGGCGCCGAAGCCGGGGAGCGGCGGGACGAAGCCGAAAAGCGCCAGCGCCGCCGTCAGTACCGGGAGGACGTGACCGAGACCGAGCAGCATCGTCCAGACCGGTAGCCCGACCGGCGTCGCCATTGCTTCCGTCGCGTTCTTTGAGAAACCCTTCCAGATCTCCGGAAAGCTCTCGTACATGCGGCAGTCGGCGAGCGGCGTCGCGTCGATCAGATCCGTTCCGTACCCGGCCTTGCGCCACTTGCCCGGCATCACGACGCCGTCATGGAGCCGGTTCTCCATCACCGCGTGACCGCCCATGGCGCGATAGCTCCCGCCGGTGACGGCCATCAACTGTCCGCACCCCTGCGCGAACATGGCGAAACGGGTGAACTTCATGCCGATGAGCGGCAGGTAGCCCATCAGCACCGCATAGATGAGCGGGATCAGGACCTTCTCCCACCACGTCTCGGTCACCTGCCGCGGAAAGCCGCTGACGAGGGCGAAGTCGTTCGCCGCCATGTGGTCGGCGATCCGACGGGCCGCGTCGGGCGCGAGAGTCACGTCGGCGTCGATGAAGAGAAGAACGTCCCCCGTCGCTTCGGCGCCGAGATGGGCGCAGGCGTTCATCTTGCCCGCGAGCGTCGTCGGCGGCGGCGGGGTCGTGAGCTTCACGCGCTTGTCGTCCGCCATCGCCTGCTCCACGAGAGCGCCGGTGCCGTCCGTGGAGTGATCGTCCGCGACGATGATCTCAAGATCGACGTCCGCGCTCGCCTGCGCTGCGGCGAGCACGGGACCGAGGCGCGCCTCTTCATTGCGCGCCGGGATCAGGATCGACACCTTCGGCGCGCTCCCCTCTCGCCGCCGCGGCGCGCGAAGAAGCGCGATATTGCTCAGCCCCAGGAGAAGCGGCAGAAGCGCGAAGCCGAAAACGATCCAGGCGAAGTGGGTCATTTCTTCACGTCCCGGTGCGCTGCGGAGTAGCGTTCGCCCTTGAGCGCCGCCTTCGCGCGTCGCCACGCCTCGTAATACCACGCGACGCCGGACCCGCCGTCGAGGAGCGTCGCGAACGGCGCGGGATCGCGCGCCGCGACGGCGGCCGAGAGCCCGTCGAGCGTCTCGGCGAGGCGCGCTTCAAGCGCCGCGTTCGCATCGTCGCCGAGATCGGCGCCGCGGACGGGAGCTCCGAAGCGAACGAACGCCTCGGGCTTCGCCTCCTCCCAGAAGGCGTACTCGATGGCGAGGGGCAGAAACACCGCCTGCGGATGGCGGCTCGCGAGGCGGCCGAGGCCCGGCCGGAAGCCGAGGGGCCGTTCGCGCACGTCGGAAAACCGCCCCTGAGGGGTCACCCAGAGCGAGGTCGCCGGGTCCTCGAAAATACAGGCGGAAACCCTGAGGAATTGCGCCGCGCCCTTCAGAGGATCCGGATCGACGCCGAAGAGGCCGACCCGCCTGAAGATCGCGTAGGCGTCCAGGGCGTCGGCGTCGATCGCTCCGAAATTTCGCCGGTCGGAGAAATAGTCTCTGCTGAGGCGCAGCATGATGATCGGGTCCCACCAGCCCGGATGGTTCGTATAGACCACGGCCGGCGCGCCCGCCGGCGCCTGCGGCGGCGGACCGAGACGTCGCATCGCGTGCAGGCGTTTTGCGAGGAACCCCTTCAGGTACCAGCAGAACAAGCGGGTCAGGAGCTCGGAGCGTTGCGCGAGCGCGGCCTCAGCAGCAGCGGTCATTTCAGACCGCCAGGATGCGCGCTTCGAGGCTCCGCATGCTCTCCAGCGCCGTCCTTCGCGACGCCCGCCTTCGGCGGGCTCCTCAGGACGAAGCCCTGCGCGATCTTCGTCCTGAGGAGCCTCGCGCAGCGAGGCGTCGCGACGGACGGCGGCGGCGGCGCCCGCACTTCGCGGCCCTCAGGCCGCGCGGCCGGTCGCGAAGTCCTGGTCGAGGCGGTCCGCCGCGCTCCAGCCGGACATCATCGCCATGGGCATGCCCGGCCCCG
>JBCBJX010000115.1:0-8542 GCA_038522735.1 Pseudomonadota bacterium | reverse complement strand
GGTCGAGCAGGCGATGGCCGAGCGGCGTTATTCCGACGTGCACGTCGTCGCCGAGCAGCTCCTCGAGATCAATCCGGTGTTCGTCGAGGCGCTACTCGCGACTGGCTCCGCATGGTGGGGGATCATCCAGACCGAGTTCGTCGAAAAGTACCCGGACCCGAACGACATTCCATCGGAGCTGCGGCCGCGGCTACAGCACGCCTACCGACAGAACGCGGCGGCGTTCGAGCGTGCGGAGGCGCTAGGCTGGCGCGAACCGCAACCCGAATAGGCGATGACCATTTGGCATCGGTCGTCAGTGGCGGCTGCTCCAAACTCCAAGGGAAACAGCAAATCGATCCTTTCGACGGGATGGTCGGCTAGCGTCGTCCGCCCGTTCCCATGCGGATCGCCGACGTTGCGAAAACGGTCGTTTTCCCAACAGATTCTTAATTGAACGATTCCAAAGGGTTGGCTGTCGCGGAAACCTGTTGCGTAAGCGGCAGCCTCTGAGAGCCCATCCACCGCCGCCCGTAAACAGGGTATAATGTCCTTTATCTCCTGAGTTGTAGGCTATTCAGCGTGTTGCTCAATGGGGCTAGCGCTTTGGCTTCGCCGCCAATCCAACATCTCGACCCAAAGCGGAGATCCAGGGCCGCGGTCTCTAAACCCGCCGGCTTGGCGCATGACGCCCGAGATCCCCGCCTTCGCGGGGATGAGCGGGGGTGTGGGGGCTCCCTGATGCGTCATCCCGCGGCTTGTCCGCGGGACCCGGCGCTGGAACGTTTCTATTGTGCAAAGTGAGAGCGTCCGTGATGGGCCCCGCGGACAAGCCGCGGGGCGACCCCACGCGAGATGAAGAAAGAGAGGCCCATGATCCTCGTCGACGCTGACGCCTGCCCCGTGAAGGAGGAGATTTACAAGGTCGCCTTCCGCACCGGCGTTCCCGTAACGCTGGTGAGCAATTCGCCCCTGCGCATTCCGGCGCACGAGCTTCTCCGCCTCGAGGTGGTGAGCGACGCCTTCGATGCGGCGGACGACCGGATCGAGGAGCTGGCGACGCCGCGCAGCATCGTGATCACCGCGGATATTCTGCTGGCGGAGCGGTGCATCAAGGCGGGGGCCGCCGCCGTCATCGCGCCCAACGGCAAGCCCTTCGACGAGGCGAGCATCGGCGCGGCGGTCGCCCTGCGGGCGGTGATGGCGGACCTGCGCGCCGGCGGCGACCAGATCGGCGGCCCGCCGCCCTTCCAGAAAAAAGACCGCTCGCGCTTCCTCTCCGCCCTCGACGAGGCGGTCGGCCGCGTCCTCCGCTCCGCGTGAGCCGATGCGGGTGAAGCCGGCGGGGCCGCGATCGCCCGGGGGACGCATTCGACCGGTTCCGCCTGAAGACGCCGTTCAGCCCGACGCCGCCGCCCCTGAGTTGCCTCGCCGCGGGATTTGCGCCACAGACGGGCGCACGGAACACGAGGAGGCGCCCCCGTGCGGTCGACCGCCATTCTGCGCAAAAAGCGCCTTGCGCTGACGACGCGAGAGCTTGATTTCTTCAACGCCTCGTCCGTGCAGCTTGAGCCTTCCGGGCAAAGACTGTTCCTGTCTCCCTCGGACGCCGGGCCGCACGCGATCCGGGACAAGCACCTCGCCTTCAGCGACGAGGACCTGAGCGCCCTCGGCTGGGCGGAGGGCGCCGTCGTCGAGAAGACGATCGAGGACGGCCGCGTCATGGTCGAGCAGATCGCCGAGCCCCTGGACCAGGCGCTCAACGGCCAGGACGAGCACGGCGTTCCCATCCCGCCCGGATGGCTCACCCAAACCGTGGTGAACAACTCCGACGCCCTCGCCTTCGCAAAATCCGGCGAGCATGTGGGGCGGTTCTTCGCCGATCTTTTTGTTCAGCATGCGGGCGGCGCCGAGCGGCTCCTTGATTTCGGATGCGGCTGCGGCCGCCTCGCCCGGGTGCTGCCGCGGATGCTCGGGTGCTCCGTCAGCGGATGCGATCTGCAGACCGCCGCGGTGGAGTGGTGCCGGCGGAACCTCGAGGGCGACTTCCGCCAGGGCGTCGAATGGCCGCCCATGGAGTGGCCGGACGGCGCCTTCGACAGCCTCACCGCCGTTTCGGTCCTGACGCACCTCGATGAAGACCACCAGTTCAAATGGCTCGAAGAATGGCGCCGCCTGGTGGCGCCGGGCGGCGTCCTGCTCGTCACCTTCCGCAGCGACCGGTACATCGCCAAGGCGGAGAAAGACGCCGCGAAAGCGGATGCGTTGAGAAGCAAGGGTTTCATCTACCAGAATCTGGGGTTCTGGGAGGGCATCTTCCCGCAGTTCTACGGCGGAACGTACCATACGGACGATTACATCCGTGAGAACTGGGGCCGGTATTTCGACGTTCATGAGATCATCAGCTGCGGCACGGGGCCGATGATCCAGGACCTCGCCGTCATGAAGCGGCGTTGAACCGGCCTGCCCGCACCCGCACGTCCCATCGCGGATGAGGGAGCCTAGAGGTCAGCCCTGCGGGTTCATCCGCAGGAGGCGGTAATTGAGAACCGCCGCGAGGCTCACCCAGGCGAGATAGGGCAGCTGCAGCGCCGCGGCCGTCCGGCTGTGGGCCGCGAAAAGAACCGCGACGAGGGCGATCGAGGCGAAGAGCGCGGCGACCTCGAGGAGGGCCGCGTCCATGCGCTTCGCCCCGAAGAAGAGCGCCGACCAGCCGGCGTTGAGGACGAGGCTCACCGCATACGCGGCGAGCGCCGGCCACGCGGCGGGGCCCGACGCCTCCCACACGAGCCAGCCGGCGACGGCGTTCAGGAGGAAGAGGACCGTCCAGACCACCGGAAAGGCGATGTTCGGCGGCGTCCAGCCGGGCTTTGCAAGCCCCTCATACCACGCGCCCGGCTTGAATACGGCGCCGGACGAGGCGGCGGCGAAATTGAACACGACGAAGGCGCCGAGGGCGGCGAGGCTTTCAGGCGTCATGGCTGCGGGCGGGCGTCGTCATACACCGGAGCTAGGGCGCGCCGGCGCGGTTTCGACAGGGCGGCGCGCCCGGCGCTTACTGGAGGCCACCGGCGGCGCGGCGGGCGGCGAGGAGCCGGCGGACCGCTTTCAGCCCTGCGCCCGCCGCGGCGGAGGCGAGGACGAGGGCGACCATGAAGGCCGTCGCCGCAAGCGCGGAGGCGGTCAGGGCGTCGATATCAAGGGCGTGGAGGCTGGAGGCGAAGGCTCCGATGGGACCCAGTACGTCAGGCGGCGTCATGGCTCATCTCCCCAGTTGAGCGGCGCGGGACCCGATGCGGCCCGCAAGGCCGACCCTCGCCGGTTCCCTCGCCCCGCGCTGTGCCCCCCGGCACACCCCCTACCCCCGGATCGCCCGCTCGACGGCGGCGTAAAATTCCTCCTGGGACGGCTTGTTTTCGAAGGCGAGGCAGTGACCGGAAGCGATCTCGATGTGCCTGCAGTCGCCGAGGGTTCCCGCCTCGCAGAGCTCCACGGCCCGCTCGTTCCGTACAAGGAGGTCGTTGTCCGCGGTGATGAGCGCGACCGGCTGCGGGATCGCCGGCGGCTCGGCGCGTTTCAGGCGCCCGCCGGAGGCGAGCATCCCCGCGACGAGACCGAAGGTCGCGTCCCCCACCCGCCACTCCGGGTTGAGAGCGGTGAGCGCGTAGCCGATGTTGATCCGCTCCGGCGGGACGAGGCAGCCGGTGTCCTCGACGGCGTCGTACCAGTCGAGGGACCAGTCCGCGCCGCCGTTGACATAGGCGTCCGCGCCGCCGAGGCCTGCGACGGAATGGGCGAGCACGATCCCGACCCAGCGGGGCGTCGCGCCGAAATTAATGTCGAGACCCGGCACGTGCAGGACGATGCGGTCGGCCGCCGTATCGTGGCGGGCGGCGGCGTTGGCGAGGACCGCGCCGCCCATGCTCTCGCCGATGACCGTGAGCTTGCCGGGGAAGGCTTCCGCGGTCGCGTCGATGAACCGGGCCATGACGTCGCCATAGTCGTCGAAATCGTTCGACCACGGCTTTTCGTAGTTGCGCGAGCCGCGCACGGAGCCGCCCTGCCCCGGCATGTCGACCATGGCGACGCGATAGCCGTCCGCCGCCCAGCGTTCGGCGAATTCAGTGTAGTACTCGATGACGCCCGTAAAGCCCGGAATGAAAAGGATGGTTTCATCCGCCTGGAGATTTCCGCCATACCCCCAGCGCAGGGCGCCCGACCCGTCCGCCAGCGGATGGGCGCGCCAGACCCAGTTTTCGGGAAGCGGCGTCCAGCGCTCTTCGAGGATCCGCTCCGCCCGCGCCCGATCCTCCGCGGAGATCTCGACGGGCTCGTAGGGCGTCTCGGGGCCCCCGCCGCAGGCGGCGAGGACCAGCGCTGAAAGGGCGAAGGCGGCGGCTGCGCAACGGGTCATCGGGGCTCTTTCTCCCTGCTTGACCATGGAGGGTAGCGCCTCAGGCGGCGGCGGCCAACGCGTCCGCGACGGCTTCATCGAAGAGCGCGCGGATCTCCTCCGCCGCCGGGGAGCGGGGCGCAAGTTCGCTCGCCCCGCGACCGGTGAGGAGCGCTTCGGAGAAGACCGCCCGCTGGCCGACCCGGGTCCGCGCCGTCGGCAGCCCGGTCGCCTTGAACTCCGCCTGGATCAGATCCGCGATGCGAGCACGCGGCGGGGTCCGGTTGAAGACGAAGAGCGAGGGCGTTCCGGCGGCGCCGATCAGCTTCGCGAGCGGCAGGGTCGCGGCGAGATCGAGGGGGGACGGCATCAGCGGGCAGAGGGCGAGGTCCGCCGCGCGCAGCGCCGCCCGCACGGCGCTGTCCGCATGGGGCGGCGTGTCGATGAGGACGAGATCGGTCTCCCGGCGGAGCGCCCGGACCTCCCCGGCGAGGCGGTAGCCCGTCCCGTCCCGGAACGAAATGTCGAGTTCCCCGTCGAGGCGACGCCGCCGCTCCTCCGCCCAGAAGGTGAGGCTCCCCTGCGGATCGGCGTCGACAAGCCCGACGGCGAGCCCCCGCCGGGCGGCTTCAGCCGCAAGGTGGGCGGCGAGCGTCGTCTTGCCGGCGCCGCCTTTCAACTGGGTGATGGTGATGACGTCCGCCATACGGACTCTCTCCCGAAAGGGGTGTCACCCTCTCTCGATTCGGGTTCAGCGAGCGCGTGGGGCCGTCGGCGCGCCGCCGATAAAAGCGCTTTTCGAAAAATGTCGGGCGGGCGGGAATAAACCTCGACGCCTGCGCGTCTCCCCGCCGAGCCTCAGCAACAGGATGGAGACCTGACCCATGGCCCTGAAGACCGGATCGACCTCTCTGCTCGCCCTCGCCGCCGCGCTCGGCTGGGCGTCCGAACCCCTCGCCCGGGACCTCTCCCCGGCACACGGCCCCGACGCCGAATTCGCCGCCCGTCAGGATGTCGGCGACGACCCGGACGACGGCGATTTCGACGATGACGACGCGGAAGACGACGCCGATGATGACGCGGACGATGATGTCGATGACGACGCCGAAGATGATGCGGAAGACGACCTCGACGACGACGCCGAGGACGACGCCGACGACGACCTGGACGACGATCTCGACGACGACGTTGAAGACGATGCGGAGGACGACGCGGACGATGATGTGGACGACGATCTAGGCGACGATGTCGAAGACGACGTCGAGGATGATGTCGAAGACGACGCGGACGACGACGTGGAGGACGATCTCGACGACGATGTCGAAGACGACGTCGAGGATGATGTCGAAGACGACGCGGACGACGACGTGGAGGACGATCTCGACGACGATGTCGAAGATGACGTCGAGGACGATGTTGAAGACGACGCCGACGACGACGTGGAGGACGACCTCGACGACGATATCGAAGATGACGTCGAGGACGATGTTGAAGACGACGCCGACGACGACGTGGAGGACGACCTCGACGACGACATTGAAGACGATGTCGAGGACGATGTTGAAGACGACGCCGACGACGACGCGGAGGACGATGCGGAAGACGACGACGGCTGATCGTCCGTAAACCGACGGGCGGGGGCGTCGGTCGCCCTCGCCCGCTCCTGTCGTCAGTTCGTTGTCGCCATGAGGGGATGTCCATGAAAACCGTTTTCGCCGCGGCCGGCCTCGCCGCGGCCCCGCTCGCCGCCGCCGCCCAGTCAGACCTGGCCCTGCCGGAGGGCCTCAGCCTTGAGCTGAGCGCCGGCCTTGAATACGACTCCAACGTCTCCGTGAGCGAGATCGACAACAATACGGGGCTCGGCGACGAAGCCGCGCGCTTCGAATTCGATCTCGACTATGAACGCGATCTCGGCGCCCGCACCGAACTGGACGCGGGCTACAGCTTCAGCCAGCGGAGCTATTTCGACTTCAGCGATTTCGACCTGCGCCTCCATTTCGGCTCGGCCCGGATCACCCGCGACGTCGACTTTGCGAAAATCGGCGGCGCTTACCGGATCGCGGTCGCCGATCTCGGCGGTTCGCCCTTCCTCACCTCCCACCAGCTTTCGCCGTACGCCTCGCGCTTCATCGGCGAGAAGCTCTTCCTTCGCGCCGACTACATTTTCACCGACAAGACCTACGACCGGAACCCGCTGCGCGACACGCGGGAGCAGTCCGTCGGCGGAGATGTCTATTACTTTCTCAACGGATCGAGACTCTACGTCGCCCTCGGCGGAGACCTCGAAACATCGGATGCGGACGGCGACGAATTCGACTTCAACGCGATACGCGGCCAGCTCCGCGTCGTCCATCGCCGGCAGCTCTTCAACCGCCGGCTGGAGGCGCGGGCGGGCGTCCAGTATGAGGGCCGCGACTACACCTCGATCACGCCGTCCATCGACCGTGAGCGCGCAGACGACCGTTTCCGCGCCAACGCACGCCTGGAGGCGCCGATCGCCGGCCCGGCCTTCGCTGCTCTCGAATATGAATACAGCGACTACAGATCAAACTTCAGCCCGTCGGACTTCGTCCAGCACGAAGCGTCGCTGAGAGTGGGCGCGCGGTTTTAGATCGTTTCAGAGCGGGCCCTATTCCGCTGCGAAGGTATTCCCGAAAACGCCGTACCCGAACACCGGATCGCGGCCCGGGGCGCCACGGTCCTGCACCCGAGCGGCAAGCAGGGTCACGGCGTCGCCGCCCGCCTCCCGTTTCAGCCCGGCGAGGGCCGCGGCGACGAACGGGGCGGCGAAAGAGGTGCCGGAGATGGTCCGGTAGCCGCCGCCCGCCGCCGCCGTGCGCACGTCCACGCCCGGCGCGGCGAAGTCGACATGGTCGCCCCGGCCGGCGAGCCTGTAGGGCGCGCCCGCGGCGTCGACCGCCGTCACGCCCACGACGCCGTCGTAGGCGGACGGGTATTGCGGCGGCGCGACGGGCCCGCGATTGCCGACCGCGGCGACGACGGTCGTCCCGCGCGCCCCCGCCGCTCCGACGGCGCGTTCCAGGATCGTATTCGGCGGGCCGGCGAGGCTCATGAGGACGACCGGCGTTTCTTCGGAGAGAAGCCAGTCGAGGGCGGCGACAAGGCCGGCGACGCTCGCCGCCTCCGCCCCGCCCTCGGTCTCGAAGAGGGCCGCGGCGAGACGGATGCGCGCCCTCGGCGCGACGCCGCGAAACCCCCGCGCCTCTCCGACGAGAACGGAAACGACCGCCGTGCCATGACGGATCGCGGCGGGCGCGGCGCCTGAAAAGTCCGCCGTCTCGATATCGGCGCGCCGCAGCGCCGGGTGGCGACGGTTGGCGGCGCCGTCGACGACGCCGACGAGGAGCCCCGCCCCGCCCGCCGCATCCGCCGGCGGAGCGAGAGCGGCAGGTGATCCGTCTGCAGGCGTTGCGCGTTGCGGCGTATAAAGATGGTTCCGGTCGACGAGAGCGCCCGGGTCGACCTCCCGGAGCCGGCGGGCGACCGTTTCAGGATCGAAGGAGCGCGGCGCGAGGATCCGCAGAAGAACGCCGCCCAACGCGCCGAGATCGCGCCGCTCAAGCACGGCGAACCCGCTCCGGCGATAAGCCTCGCCGTCGCCGGTCTCGGCGAGAACGACCCATTCGCGCTCCAGCACGCGGGCGCCCTCTTCGTCGATCTCCACGGCGATCCGGCGTTCGGTGTCGTCGAGACCGCGCGCGGCGCGCTCCAGGTCTTCGCGATCGAAATCGTCTTCGAAGTCGTCTTCAAAATCGTCGTCCAGATCGTCATCGATCTCGTCGTCCAGATCGTCATCGATTTCATCGTCGATGTCGTCGTCGATCTCATCGTCCACGTCGTCGTCGATCTCGTCGTCGAGATCGTCGTTCACATCGTCGTCGACGTCCTGCGCCACGGCGACGGCGAGCAGCGGCGCGCCGGGGACGGCGCACAGACCGGCCGCGAGGACGGCGGCGGCGAGAAAGCGGACGAGGTGTCCCACGGTTTGCTCCGATGACGCGCTGCAGATGCTAGCGTAAGGACGCGCCGGGGCGCGAAAAAAGTTCAAGGCTCCCGGAATAAAGATGGGGGCTCGCGCGTCATGTCTGCGAACGCCGATCAGGGCCGCGGTTTGCGACGACGGATCATCGACCTTCTGCCGCGGCTCGG
>JBCBJX010000114.1:0-8572 GCA_038522735.1 Pseudomonadota bacterium | reverse complement strand
GCGTTTCAGCTGGCCGCGCGTCGCGCCGGTTTTCGCGGCGGTCGCGTCCGGCGCGGCGAGCGCAGCCGCGAACCATTCCGGGGCGGACAGATCGTTCTGGAGGAGACGCGCCTCTCCGATCGAGGCGAGCTCGTAATAGGTCTGCGGCGCGTCCTCGCCCGCTTGGGCGCCGAGCGACCGGGCGGCGAACCCGCCGGCGCGCTCGTCGCCGGCGATCGCAAAGCACGCGGCGGCGTTCACGGCGGAATAAACGCCGTTATAGCTCTCGTAGGCTGCGGCGTAGGCCTCCCCCGCCTGCGCATAGATCTCGGAGCGCGCCGGAGGGTCGGCGACGTCCGCCATGTTCTTCAACACACGCCCTTTCAACCCCGCGATCATCTCGCCGATGTCCGGCGGCGGCTTCAGCCTGTCGGCGGCGGCGATGAGATCGAGGGCCTCGGCGAGCTGGCCGAGCCGGGCGGCCGCCAACGCCGCGCGATGATGATAAGCCGCCTCGCGGGGCTCGCGCTCGACTGCCTCAAGCGCCAGCGTTTTCGCCTCGTCGTTCAGCCCGGCGTCCAGCAGGTGGTCGATGGAGCCGAGGAACTGCGGCGCGTCGTCGAGGGCGCCCTCGCTGTCGGCGATCGCGGAGAGGCGCCGGGCGTCCAGAACGTCGATCACGCCGGAGCGGTCCTGGAAGAGGAGCCCCGAACGGAACCACATGGCGAGGATCGTGTTGATCCTTTTGCGGCTCACCCCGATGACCGCGGCGAGCTGCGACTGGGTGATCTTGCCGAGCGTCGTCTTCCGCGAGGTCGGGCCGTGCAGAAAACTCAGCATCTGGACGAGCCGGCGGGCGAGGCGCGTCTCCGCATCGCACAGGGCGAGGTCGGAGGACTGCTCGGCGAACCGTGCGGCGACTTCCGTGCTCTTCTCGCCGAGGGCGGCCGCGACAGCGACGTCCGCCTGACGCGCGCGCTGCAGCGCTTTGGCGTCGATCAGGAGCGCCTCCATATTCGTCAAGGCACGGACGATGCGGCGTGCGCCGCGACGCTCGCCAAGGGCGACGGTACGCTCGATCGCGTCGCCCGGCCCGAACAGGGCGAGGCACGCTTCGCCGCCGCTGCGCGGTTCGGAATAGACCGCCGCGACGCCGCGCAGGATGAGGGCCGCGCCGTCCGCCTCGCCGGCGAATACGACGGCGTCGCTTTTAAGGGCGATCGTTCGGGCGCCCTGCCGCAGGATCTCCCGCGCCGGCGCGCCGGCCGCCTCGATAGCTAGGCACCGCGCGATGGCGGCGCTCACATAGTCCCGGTCCGTCCCCATGAGGCTCCCTCGCGCCGCGCTCGCGCTTTTGGTTTGCGACGACTAGCCGAAGCATGGCGCGCCCGCGCGCAGATCGGCAAGAACGGTGAGAACCGGTTCGCAGGCGTCCGCACTTGCTGAAAGACCGTCCGATCGCGAGGCGTTTTTCTTCTGACCGCCGGCGCGGGGTCCGGTCGCGAAGGCGGCGCCACCGCCTCAGGAGATCGAACAGTGAAACGTCATTTAGTCCTCTGGGCGTCCGCCGCCCTTGTCGCCGGGAGCGTCGCCGGATGCGCGACAGGCTCCAGCGTCGGCTTTCAGAACGCCTCCCCCATCGCCTCCATACCAGCCGTCGCAGGCGTTCCGGCGATCCCGGCGACCGTGGTCGTGTCGTCGACGAGCGCCGACAACGTCGTTGATAACGATGTGGTGGCGGCGCTCCGCCGCAACGCCGTGTTCAAGGAGACCCTCTCCGGCCGCACCGCCGGCGCAGGCGGCGACCTGCAGCTGATCGTCAGCTCGGAGAATTCCCAGAACGAAAACGGCATGGGTCGCGCGGTGACGCAGGGGCTGGTCTCGGGGCTCACCTTCGGCGCGGCGTCCTTCGCCCAGAAGAACGAGGACTGGTACGAGGTGAAGATCACCGCGACGCTCAAGGACGGCGCCCGCGTGATAAAGACCTATGAGACGGTCGGGCGGATCGAGACGGTCGTCCCTGGTCGTGCGCCGCTGAAAGAAAAAATCAAGGCGAGCACCGAGCGGGTGACGCAGGCCTACGACCACGCGCTCAATCTTCTGTCGGCGGAGCTGAAGCTCGACCGGCCGGCGATCATGTCCGAGCTCTAGGGGAAGGAGCTCGGCGGGCGGCCGTCAGCCCTCAACCTGAAAACGGTCGCCCCGGCGCGCGGTTCTTACGGGCCGCGCGCCTTTTTTTGCGGCGCGCCGTGTTCCCAGCAGCGCCGGCGCGCCGGCTTCTCAGCGCCGTTGGAAACGACTACGGTCGTTGGGAGAAGCGATATCGGCAATGGGGAAGTTCGATGTTTCGCACTTTGGCGTGTTCGACGGTCGCGGCGGCGATCGCGACGATGGCGGCCGCCGCCGAGCGCACGTACCTCTGCAATCTCACGGACATCGACGCCTACGCCGAGCCCTCGGCCTACGCCCGCATCGACGCCGCGGGACGCGGTTCGGTCCGCTTCACCCATGCGAGCCTCTGGTCGATCGACTACTGCGCCGGGTCGGAACCGCTGGACACGGACGAGGACGGTGCGGACGTCGAGGTGATCTATGACGACTGCAGATCGGCGTCCGGGCGGATCACGGCGCGCCGGCGTATCGCCGTCTATGAAACCGCCGACGGCCGCCAGGCGCCGCCGACATACGTGCCGCGGGCGATCGTCCGTATCGCGCCGGACGGGGACGAGCTGGAGACCCCGCGCATTCTGGAGGCCGGCCGCGTGACGCTGTTCGACGTCACGCAGAGCGCAGGCGCCTGGCCCGGCGCCTGGCGCGAGGACCGGGCTCTGCGCTTCTGCCGACGCGTCGCGAATTTCGACCAATAAAAAAGCGGGCCGCAGCCCGCTCTTTCACTCGATCGTGCTCAACCTCACTGGCAGGCGAGGCACTCGTCGTAATCGGTGCGCTCCGAAGCAGCCTTCTGGATCGCCGCCTCGACTGATTCTTCGCTCGCACCCTCTCCCTCCCGAGACGATCCGGCGTAAGCGGCGCGCTGCACCGACTTCGAGCGGCAATAGTAGAGCGACTTCACGCCCTTCTCCCACGCCGACCAGTGCAGCATGTGGAGGTCCCATTTATCGATGTCGCCGGGCAGAAAGACGTTCACGGACTGGCCCTGGCAGATATAAGAGGACCGGTCGGCGGCGAGTTCCACCACCCAGCGCTGGTCAAGCTCGAACGCCGTCTTGAAGACGGATTTCTCCGCCTCGCTCAGGCAATCGAGATGCTGCACGGAGCCTTCATGCTCCAGAATGGACGTCCACGTCTCTTCAGTGTTCGCGCTCTTCTCCTCCAGCAGCGCTTCCAGCGCCTTGTTCTTCACCGTGAACGAGCCGGACAGCGTCTTGTGGGTGAAGACGTTCGCCGGGATCGGCTCGATGCAAGGCGAGACGCCGCCGCAGATGATGGAGATCGACGCTGTCGGCGCGATGGCGAGTTTGTGGGAGAAGCGCTGCTTCATCCCCGCTTCTTCCGCATCCGGACAGGCTCCGCGTTCTTCGGCGAGCGCCACGGAGGCGGCGTCCGCGCCCATGCGGATGTGCTTGAAAAGCTTCACGTTCCAGGATTTCGCCGCAGCGCTCTCGAAGGGAACGCCCATCTTCTGCAGGAAAGAATGGAAACCCATGAGGCCGAGGCCGACCGAGCGTTCGCGCGTCGCCGAATAAACCGCCTTCTCCATGCCCTCCGGCGCATTGCGGATGAAGTCCGTCAGCACGTTGTCGAGGAAGCGCATCACGTCTTCGATGAAGCGCTCGTCTTTCGACCACTCGGCCCACTTCTCGGCGTTGATGGAGGAAAGGCAGCAGACCGCGGTGCGCTCCTCGCCCAGATGATCCTCACCCGTGTGGAGCATGATCTCCGAGCAGAGGTTCGAGGTGGAGACTTTCAGCCCTAGCTTTCTCTGATGCGCCGCCATCTGACGGTTCACGGTGTCAGAGAAAATGAGGTACGGCTCGCCCGTCTGCAGGCGGATCTCCAGGATCTTCTGCCACAGGACGCGGGCCTTCACGGTGCGGATGACCTCGCCCGATTTCGGCGAGCGCAGGCCGAACTCCTCATCCTTCATCACCGCCTGCATGAAGGCGTCGGTGATATTGAGGCCGTGATGAAGGTTCAAGGACTTACGGTTGAAGTCGCCGGACGGTTTGCGGATCTCGAGGAATTCCTCGATCTCCGGGTGGTGGATGTCGAGGTAGACCGCGGCCGATCCGCGCCGGAGGGAACCCTGGGAGATCGCGAGGGTGAGCGAATCCATCACGCGGATGAATGGAATGATGCCCGACGTCTTGCCGGAGCCCTTCACGTCCTCGCCGATGGAGCGCACGCCGCCCCAGTAGGTGCCGATGCCGCCGCCATTTGAGGCGAGTTTCACGTTCTCGTTCCAGGCGCCGACGATGCCGTCGAGCGAATCGGAGACGCCGTTGAGGAAGCAGGAGATCGGCAGGCCCCGCTCAGCCCCGCCATTCGAGAGGACCGGCGTCGCCGGCATAAACCAGAGCCTGGAGATGTAGTCATAGATGCGCTGAGCGTGCTCGGCGTCGTCCCCATAGGCCGTCGCGACGCGGGCGAACATGTCCTGCGGGCCTTCGCCCGGGAGCAGATAACGGTCCTCCAGCGTCTTTTTGCCGAAGTCCGTCAGAAGCGCTTCGCGAGAGCGGTCGACGACTACTTCCTTGACGAATTTCAGGGCGGGGCGCTTGCGGACCGGCGCCTCCTCCGTTCGCGCGCGGGCGCGCTCGGCGATGTCGTTGGCGGCGTGCTGAGCGGCGGCTTTGAGCGCGGCGGCGTCGAGCGTCATGAGCGGCGAACCCCCTACTAAATTCTGCGCGTCGCGCGATCGCGACGGAGCGGCTCCTCAAACGTTTCGGTGCGGAAAAGGCGACCGCGCCTCACGTCGTCCGGAACCCGGCTGCTGGAACATCGGCGGCGAGCCGCTGACACAACATATAGTGTCTGGATCGGAATATGGCGTCAACATGCTGGATTAAGGCGGCGCGCCCTAATGATGAACGAGTCCTTAATTTAGGCGCAACAGGTGCGCCTTACTTCAAGCGCCGCTGAATTATCCAGGCCGGGTTCGCGCGCTTGTTTCGCCTCCGAGCGACCCTCTCCGCCCGAGGAAAAAAATTTCCCGCGGCCGTCAAGCGCCCGCTCTTCGGCGCGCGCCGCTCGCGCCGGGCGCCCGACTCGTCGCAGGCGTTCTCGGCAATCGTCGGAGTTCACCATCATGCGTCGCACCCGTTTCGCTGCAGTTTTCGTCGCCCTCATTTCGGTTCTCGGCGCGACGGCGCACGCCCAGTCCCCTCAGCGTCCGACGCCGTGGTGGAAAAAGCAGGAGCCGCCGCGGCGGACCGATCCGAACGACCAGCGGGAGAATCTCGAAAGCCCCCTGCCGGGCCACGCCCGGCTCGCCTACTTCAACGAACTTTTTCTGGACGCGGAACCTGAAGGCGGCGCGGCGAATCTGTTCGAATTGCGCGCCGATCTTCCCCTTTCCTCGGAAGACATCTGGGGCGTCCTCCATGGTGGTGCGGTCCCGTTTCTTGCGCTTTCTGAACAGGTGGCCGGCGATTCGAGCGAGATCGGCCTCGGCGACGCGCGCTACAATTTTCTCATCACCCGCCGCGCGCGCCGAGGCGGCGCGGACACGGGCTTCGGCCTCGCGGTCACCTTGCCGACGGCGACCGATGCGGAACTTGGTTTCAAGCGCTTCACGGTCGGCCCGCAATTCGCCGCCGTCTGGACGCGATCCGTGTGGCGCTTCGGCTTCTCCGGGGTCCAGCGCTGGTCGGTGAACGGGTCAGACAAAGGCGAGAAGGTCTCGCAGGCCGCGATCGAACCCTTCGTCTATCTCAATCTTGAAAGCGGCTGGTACGCGTTCTCGCGCCCGACGATTCGCGCCGACTGGGAGCGGGACGAGGACCGAATCGCCGCGCCGATCGGCGGCGGCATGGGCCGCGTTCTCGATATGGGCGAGGGCCGTCCGCTCGACATCCAGGGATCCGTCTATACGAGCGTCACTGATGCGGTGGGCGAGCCCCAATGGACCATCCGCCTGCAGATCCAAAGCTATCTCGGTCGCTGAGCCAGTATTGCTGCGTCCGCGAACCAACGTGCTGCGAAACGGCCCGCCGCAGCGCCCGAACGGTTCAGCGCGACGTCCGTTGAGGCGGCGCTCGCCTCGCTCCAGAACATAGTCGCCGGAATGATCCGGCCATGAAACCGGCGTCGGACGCGCCGGCGGGACGGACAGAAGAGCCGCCCGCGAATCTGGAGAGAGAGACATGATCCTGACCGCCATCGCCGCAGCCGCGGCCCTAAACGCTGCTGCTGAAGCCCAAGCCGTCGACATCGGCTCGGAGCTTCCGATCGAGAACATTTCCGAAAATTCGGATAGATGGTTCGCAAACCTCAGCCGCCGCGATCCATCTTGCGGCCGCTTGGGCTCCGTCGGCAAAAAGCTGGCCAGACGTTACGACGAAATCACGAATTCTGTGGCGATCGAAGACGGCGCTGCTGTGATTGAAGCGGCCGCCAACTTTTCTGCGTACCTCAACGACTCCGGCATGGCGGAAGACTGTTGGGACGTCGTGCGCAAGCGCGCCGGCATCTCGCGCAAGGTCGACCGCAAGATCGAAGAGATCGCCGACCTTATCTGACCCGTAAGGCCGGCCTACGGATCGTCCGTCCCCCAAAGGCGATCCGGCGCCCCGCCGTCCCTAGCGGCGGCGGGGTATGATGGCGCATGACGCGCCGACAACGGGGGCGACGGCGGCGGCCCGCGGGTTGTCGATCGTCAACAGCACGTCGAGCACGTTGCCGGGGCTGTCGGTGTCGTTGAGCCGTTTCAGAAAGGCTGCGACGTCATTCATATCGTCCCGGTCGAGACGTTCGTTGAATTCGTCGGCGAGACACGCCGCTCGGTTGTCGCCGACGCCGAGGGCGACCAATTCCGATTTCACCGCGCCCGTATTTGACGCGCAGGCCGCAAGACCGCCGGCGAGCGCCGCTGCGATGACCAGACGAACCATAACTTTCCCCTTCCAATAACGCCGCGCTTGTGCGCGCTTCCCTCGAGCACCATAGCCGGTTCGATCCGCGAGCGACACCGCCCGCGACGACCCGCCGGGAAAGGCCTCGCCATGACGGACCGCACGATAACCGTCGCCGTTCTGCAAGCCGCCTTCAGCGCGGACGAGACCGCCAACATCGCCCGCGTGTCCGATCTTGCACGGCAGGCCGCCGCCGCGGGCGCCCAGATCGTCCTGCCGCCGGAACTCTTCTCAGGCCCCTATTTCTGCAAGACGCAGGAACCCGCTTGGTTCCGCGCCGCGCGCGCTGTCGCCGACAGCCCGGCTGTCCGCGCCCTCTCCGCCCTCGCCGGCGATCTCGGCATCGCGATCCCGATCTCATTTTTCGAGAAGGACGGGCCGCATTACTACAACTCGGTCGCTATGGCCGATGCGGACGGGCGCGTTCTCGGCGTCTACCGCAAAAGCCATATTCCGGACGGGCCCGGCTATCAGGAGAAATTCTACTTCCGGCCCGGCGATACGGGCTATCGCGTCTGGGAGACCCGGTTCGGGCGTCTCGGCGTCGGGATCTGCTGGGACCAGTGGTTCCCGGAAGCGGCTCGCGCCATGGCCCTTCAGGGGGCGGAGGTTCTCCTTTACCCGACGGCGATCGGCTCGGAACCCGCCGAGCCGGATATCGACACCGCCGCCCGCTGGCGCCGCGCGATGCAGGGCCACGCCGTCTGCAACGTGACGCCCGTCGCGGCGGCGAACCGCATCGGCGACGAAAGTGGCCAATTATTCTACGGAACGTCGTTCGTCTGCGACGAAGCCGGGGACATCGTCGCGGAGCTCGGGCGCCTAGAAGAGGGCCTCACGCTCGCTACGTTCAATCTGGAAGCAATCGAACTGGAGCGGGCGAACTGGGGTTTCTTTCGGGATCGGCGGCCTGACTAGAACGGTGGGCGTCTCGGCTTATGAGGCAAGCACCGGTCTTGACACTGCGCGGGGGTGCACGCCGTAGAGCGGCAGGTTCTTCTTGATGCGGTCCAGCGTCAGCAACAAGCTGTCCGGCGCCAGGGGCATCGTTACGCCGAAATGATCCGCGCCCTGTCGCGCGATAAAGAACGTCTCGCAGTAGGACGTAAAGTTATCCTGGTGACCGTTGAGCTGCGGGTCGAGGGAGCCGTCCTGCACCACGTTAGAAGTTTCATAGTACCGGATCTGGCAGCCGAAATGGTAGCTACCCGTAAGCCCGCCGGAGTTCACCGTCCACTGCATGATGGGGCCGTTCGGCGAAAGTGACGTCTGAAATGTCGGGCGAGCGCCGGACCGGTCGATATTGCGGATGTAGAGCGTCTGAGAGCCGTCATAGCCGGGGGACGTTGGAACGACGCTCTCCCAGCCAGGCACAGGGCCGCCGTTTCCAAAATAGTTCTGCAAACGAATAATGTCGCCGTCGGCGATATTGGTCTTGGTGACTTTGTCGACCAGGAGATTGAGGTTGCCCGGTCCGCCTTCTTCCCATGTGCTGAAGG
>JBCBJX010000113.1:0-8940 GCA_038522735.1 Pseudomonadota bacterium | reverse complement strand
CGCGCCGGACGTCGGCCTCGACGAGATCACGGCCGCGACGGAGGCCGCGTTCGAGGCGCGCGTGTAGGACGCGTCTCGCTCGCGCAGGGATTGATTTAATCTAAAAGGATATTAACCTCTCTCAGGTTCATTGAGGGAGGGGGCAGATGGTGTCCGACGCATTCATTCCGGAATTTGAAGACCCCGTCCCCACGGGGGCGACCGTCGTCGCCACGCGCCCCGGCGTCGATGCAGGCTATCTCAGCGAGGAGGCGGCGCGACACGGCTTCGAGCCCGTCGCCGCCGTCTCGACCCTATCCGACCGACCGACCAGGACGCCGTCGCGGTTTTTTCCTGAGTTCGGGCTCGCCGTCCTTGAGCCCGGCGAGCGCCTGAAGGGGCGCAATCGCGGAGCTTCGATCGCCGCCCAGGCGGAGGCCGCCGCCGCCATGGGAACCGTCGAGCGTCATCGTCCTGAATTCTGGGCGAGCGTCGATGACCGCCCGGGGCCAGCGACCGGCGACGCGGCGTTCGAGGCCGCGTTGCGCGACTGGGCGCGCGACGGCCTTCGGCTGCTTGTCGATCGGTTCGATGTACCCGGCGGGCGCGTCGCCTTTCGCGACGCCGTTCCCGAACCGGAGGGGAGCGACGTCGAACGAATGACGGACGACGCCGGCGCGACCTGGGCGATGCGCGCCGTCGGCGCCGACCGCGCGGTCGCCACGGGGCGCGGCGTCGACGTCTGCATTCTGGACACCGGTGTCGATCCGACCCATGAGCGTCTGCACGAAACCGTCGCAGAAGCGCTGGATTTCACCGGCGGCAACAACCCGAACGACGTACACGGCCACGGAACTCACTGCGCCGGCCTGATCGCCGGCGCCACGCCTCGCGGCGGTGTGCGGATCGGCGTCGCGCCGAAGGTCGATTTGTACTCTGCGAAGGTGCTGGGAGATTCAGGTTTCGGCCGGGAAATGCATATCTTCGACGGGCTGGCATGGGCGATCGAACGACGCGTCGACGTCATTTCGGCGTCGCTCAGCCTGAATCTCGGCCCGGGAGAAGACATCCTGGGCGTCTACGAACGGCTGATGCGGGCCGCCCGGTCGCGTGACATCCTTGTGGTGGCGGCCGCGGGAAACGCCAGCTTCCGGCCCGCGTACGTCCATCCGGTCGCGGCTCCGGCGAACCATCCGACGGCGCTCGCCGTCGGCGCGATCGATCGGGCGGACCGGATCGCCTATTTTTCGAATGGCGGGCGGCTGGGCGGCCCGCAGGTCGATCTCGTCGCGCCCGGCGTGGACGTTCTCTCGGCCGCCGTCTCGCCGGGCCGTCTCGCCCGCAAAACCGGAACCAGCATGGCGACGCCGATCGTCGCCGGGATCGCCGCGCTCCTCAAAGAGCATGACCCGGGGCTGTCGGCCGAGGCTTTGCGCGACCGGCTCGCATCGTCCGCTCGAAGGCTGGGTGCGGAAGAAGCGTTCGGCGCGGGATGCGCCGCAGTCCCCGCCGGCGTGTGAGGCGCGGCGGGCCCCACGCCCTCGTAACAAATTGTGAAGAAATTCACCGATACAATCCAAGGTTAACGGTGGACGAATGCCGCGGGCGGCCCCATAGTGGCGGTTCATGGACACGGCCCCACGACAGATCCGAACGAGACTTCCAATGGCGAGCGATCCAGACCGAATTCACATCATGGTGACGCTGACGGACGAGGGTGTTGAGCAGGCGTCCGACGTTCAGGCGGCCGCGACGTCCCTCGGACTCAGGGTTGAGAAGTACAACCCGCTCGCGGGCGTGGTTTTCGGTTCGGGCACCGAGCAGACGATGCGTGTGCTGAAAACAGTACCCGGCGTCCAGTCGGTCCGGGAGGAGGGTGGGGCTTTCGTTCCGCCTATGGACGGGTTTTTGCCGCTCTGATCCGACCTGGGTCTTGGCCGGGCGTGCTTCAGCGATATCGCGGCGAGGGAGGGTCTGGCTTGGGCCGCCGGGACCCCCCCGTCAACCGTTGAGCGCCCTGATCGCCTCCGCGTGGGCGCGACTCTCCTCGACATAGTGCATGGAGCCGAGGAGGGCCCACTTGTCCTCGTCGCCGCGGAGATCGCGCATCTTCTTCGCCGGAAGGCCGGCCCACATCTCGCCTTTCGGCACCCGCTTGCCGGGGCCGAGGAAGGCGCCCGCCGCGAGGAAGCCGCCGCTTTCGACAACCGCCCCGTCGAGCACGGAGGATTTCATGCCGATGAAGGCGCCGTCCTCCAGCGTGCAGCCGTGCAGCATGCACATGTGGCCGACGAGGACGTTCTCGCCGATGAGGCAGGGCGTTCCGCCCACCTCCGGCGCGTCGATATGGACGATCGTCCCGTCCTGAACGTTCGAGCCCTTCCCGACGCGGATGAGCCCGGTGTCGCCGCGCAGCACCGATCCGTACCAGACGCTTGCGTCCTCGTGGACTTCAACGTCGCCAACGATCACCGCGCCCGGCGCGATGAAGGCGCTCTCGTGAATGCGCGGCGCTTTCCCGTTGATCGGCATGATGAGGGGTTGCATGGGCGGTTCCCTTTCTCCCCCCTCTCCCGCCGGGAGAGGGGCCGGGGGTGAGGGGAAGCTAACTCGTCTCGCTCGCCATGTGCGCGAACGGGATGAGCGTCCGCGTCCACGGAAATCAAGTGTTGGCGAAGGGTTTGCGCCCCCTCGCCCCAACCCCTCTCCCAAGGGAGAGGGGCGTCCGCTCAGACCAGCACCTCCTGGTGGCGCTTTTCGTAATCGACGAGGCCGTCCACGTCGCCCGCCTTCACCTTGTTCGCCCAGTCCGGATTGCCGAGGAGGGCGCGGCCGACGGCGGCGAGGTCGAATTCGCCGTCTGCGATCCGTCTGTCCACGTCGGCGATGTCGCCCTTGCGCTGGCCGCTTTGCGCGACGGCGCCGGTGATCGTCTGCACGAAGTCGACCTCGAGGCCGATGGAGCCGACAGTGACGGTCGGCAGCCCCGTGAGCTTCTTCGTCCAGCCGGCGAGGTTGAGGTCCGAGCCCTCGAACTCCGGCTCCCAATAGCGGCGCTGGGAGCAGTGGAAGCCGTCGAGCCCGGCTCCCGCAAGCGGTTCGAGGAACGCGGCGAGTTCGTCCGGGCTATCGGCGAGGCGCGCCGTGTAATCCTGCTGCTTCCACTGGGACCAGCGCAGCATCAGGGGCACGTCGTCGCCGATCTCGGCGCGGACGGCCTTGATCACCTCGACGGCGAAGCGGGTGCGCTCGACCATGTCGCCGCCGAAGCGGTCGTCCCGCTCGTTCGTTCCCGCCCAGAAGAACTGGTCGATGAGATAGCCATGGGCGCCGTGTAGCTCGATCCCGTGGAAGCCGACCTGCATGGCCGCAGCCGCTGCATTCGCGAACTGGTGGACGAGGTCGGCGGCCTGCTCTTCGGTGACGCCCTCGCCGAATTTCTTGCCGGGCCGTGAAATGCCGGACGGGCTTTCGGAGGGAACGTCCGGAGCCGGCGTTTTATCGGCGCGGCGCATGGAGCCGACATGCCAGAGCTGCGGGAAGATCCGCCCGCCGGCCGCGCGTACCTCGTCGACCACCTTGCGCCAGCCGTTGAGACAAGCGTCGGTCGCCATTTTCGGCACGTTGTGGTCGAAGGTCGAGGCGAGCCCCTCCAGCGTCACGCCTTCGGTGATGATGAGCCCGACGCCGCCTTCCGCCCGCCGCCGGTAATAGCCCGCGACCTCCTCCGTCGGGACCTGATCCGGCGAATGGGACCGCGTCATGGGCGCCATGACGATGCGGTTCGGCAGCTCCAGCCCGTTGAGCGTGAAGGGAGAGAAAAGGGCTTTATACTCAGTCATCGCTCGGTCCGTTCTGCGTCTCGTTCTCTCTCCAAGAACGCGATGCGCCGCTGCGCGGTCAAGCGGACCGCGCAGCGTCTGCAAGCAAAACCCGACCGAATTGTAATGCGCGGCCGCGGCTGACCCCGGGCATAACGCATGCAGGCGCGCGTCGGGCGTCCGCCGGATCAAGACGACGGAGCGACGATCGGATGCGCCGAACGATATCAGGTTTCACAAGCGCGTTGCTCGCGGTCGTCGCGCTGGCGTCCGCCGGCCTCGCCGCCGAACTGCCGCTCGGGCTTTGGGTCTGGACCGCCGAGGCGGAGACCGCGGTGCTCGACGTCGCGGTCGAGCGAGAGGGCGGGTCGTGGCTGGCGACGGCGGACGGTGACCCGGTCTCGATTGAAGTCCGTGAGCGTCAGGTTGCGATCGGCGGGCACGCTGAAGGCCGCGGGTTCGCCGGCGAACTGTCCGAGGACGGTGCGACGATCCGGGGGCTCTGGCGCCAGCCTTCGGGGCCGCTCGCATACGCCGATATGGCGACTCCGTCCGTTCTCGCGGCCGTCCACGAGGGGCGCTGGAAAGGGCGCGTGGCGCTGCAGCCGCGCCTGTTCCGCGTTTTTCTCGACGTTTTCGAAAATGAAGACGGCGATCTCGCCGCTGTCGTGCGCAATCCTGAACGCAATGAGATCATGGCCTCCCGGTTCGATATGGAGCCGGACGGCGACGGGCGATGGATGCTGTCGGCCGGCCGCGGCGAGCGGCGCGTCCGACGGTCCCTTGAAGAAACGAAGACGGGCCTGCGCCTCGCGCACAGCTGGTTCGGAGCGCCGTTGATGTTGCGTCGCGCAGGACCGGAGGACGCCGCCTTCTACTATCCAAGAGATCCGGCGGCCGGCCCCGCGCGATATGCGCCGCCGCCCGGCCTCGACGACGGCTGGACGGTCGCCGCCGCAGAAGAAGCGGGCTTCGACCGACAGGCGCTCGACGACCTGGTCGCCGAACTCGCCGCCGACGATCCGCGCAACGCTCGCCCGCGGCTCATCCATTCCGTACTCGCCGCTCACAAGGGCCGGCTGGTGCTCGAGGAGTATTTCTACGGCTATGACCGCGAAACGCGGCACGACACCCGCTCCCTCGCCAAGGTGTTCGCGCCGGTTCTTGTCGGGGCCCTGCAGCAGCGGGGCGTCGCCATCGCCGCCGACGACCGGCCGATCCCGGAGCTGCTCGCAGCGGCCGGGGAGACGATCGACGATCCCCGTAAGGAGAAGATCACCCTCGCGCACCTCATGTCGTTCTCGAGCGGTCTGGATTGCGACGTCGTGCGGAATTCACCGGGTTCGGAGGACCGCATGTGGAGCCAGCGGGCGGAAAGCGACTTCTGGCTCTACACCGCGCGCCTGCCGCTCCTCCATGACCCCGGAACGCGCTATGCGTATTGCTCCGGCAGCATCAATCTCGTCGGAAGCCGCCTGAAGGCCGCGGGCGGCGCGCCGATCCTCGATCTTTTCGACGATCTCATCGCCCGCCCCCTGCAATTCGGCCCCTATCACTGGAACCTCGCGCCGAACGGGGCGGCCTATCTCGGCGGCGGCGCGTACATGCGGCCGCGCGACATTCTGAAAGTCGGCGCGATGTTCGCCGCCGGCGGCCGTTGGAAGGGCGCGCAGATCGTCGATCCGGACTGGGTCGAAAAGTCGACGACAGCCGTCATCGACATAACCCCGCAAACCACCGGCCTCTCGCCCGAAGACTTCAACAACAACTATTTCGGCGGTTCCGCCGCTTACGAATGGCGGATCGACGAGGTTCGCGCCGGGGAAAAAACGTATGCGTCCTATGAAGCCACTGGCAACGGCGGGCAGATCCTGCTTGTCGTTCCTGACCTCGAACTCGTCGTCCTCTTCACGGGCGGGAACTATCGCCAGGGCGGCGTCTGGGGGCGCTGGCGAAACGAGATCGTCGGCGGGCATATCATTCCCGCAATGACCAGCGGGCGCTGACGTCTTTGAAACAGAACGCTACCGCACGGCGCGGATGAGCGGCGCGCGGTCGGCGAGGAGGACGAGGGCGTCGCCGTCAATGTCGAAGGCGTCGGTCCTTGCAAGGGCGTCCAGCATGACCCGCTCGCGGGTCATGAGGTCGGACGCGCAGGCGCGGCGCGTCGAAACGGCGGGGCCGATCCGCAGGCTTTCGCCGCTGAGCGCGACGCCGGCGTTGTAGCTGTTGCAGAAGGCGGCGCCCGCGACGCGGTTCTTGGCCGTGTCGAAGTAGAGGGTCGCGATATCCGAGGGTTCGAAGCTCTGCTCGCCGAGGGCGGCGATCCGCCATCGGCCGACCAGCAGGGCCGCCGGCTCGCCGCCGCATCCGCGCAGGGTCTCGTCGCCAAGTTGGATGCTCGCCGTCAGCGGATGGGGCATGCCGGTCGCATCGTCCCGGCAGAGGTCTGCGGTCAATTTCACCGTAAGCGCTCCGCCCACCGATGAGTATTCATACCCGTCTGCGACCGCTGCGACGGTCCAGTCGTCGATGCGGATCGTCCGCTCGCCATAATCCGTCGCGAGAGTCAGGGCCTCGTCGATGGTCAGCGCCCAGCCGGGTTCGTTCCCCTGCGCCCGGAGAGGCGTCGGCTCGGGCGCCGGCCCTTCCGGCGCGCCGCCCACTTCGCAGGTCTCTAGGACGCCGCCGTCTATGGCCGCCGTCGCGGCGTCGCCTTTCGTCCAGATCCATGTCGCCGGCGTTCCGAACCCGCCGTATTTGACGCCCGAGGCGCTCGTCTCGCGGACAAGACGGAAGGACCGGCCGCCGAAGACGAGGAGCGGGACGGCGCCCTCGTCATGGAGATCGACGGTCGTCTCACTGCAGAGATAACGCAGCGCGCTCGCCTTCGGTTCGTCCGCCGACGTTTCTGGCCCGCAGGCGGCGAGGGCGAGACTCGCCGCCGCGACAAGGCGATAAAAAACGCTCCTCTTCATAATGATCAAACCTTCACTGCGCGTCCGCCTGCGCATCGGGGTGGGCGAGTTTGAACGGGTCTTCCTTCGCGCACGCGTCGCCGACGGCCTTGAGGAGCGGGAAGCGTCTCATATCGACGCCGAAGCGGGCGGCGGAGTAAATCTGCGGGACGAGGTAGCAGTCCGCGGCGCCGGGTTCGGAGCCGAAGGAGAACGGGCCCCGGTTCGGCTCCGCCTCCAGGCGTTTTTCAAGCGCCTCGAAACCTTCCGCAATCCACTGCGCCGCCCAGGCTTTGACGGCGTTCTCATCGGCGCCGAGACCGTCTTTCAGGGCGTTCAGGACCCGCAGATTATGATGCGGCTGAATGGTGGCGCCGATGACGTGACAGAAGGATCGGACCTTCTGCTTCGCAAGGGGATCGCTTGGAAAGAGAGGCGGCGTCGGGGTCGTCTCCTCCAGCCATTCAATGATGGATTCCGAGCCCGTCAGCCGCGCCCCGGCGTCCGTCTCCAGCGTCGGCACGAGGCCCAAGGGATTGACCGCTCTATAGGCGGGCTCGTTCTGCTCGCCCGCCGCGAGGTTCACCGGAACGTAGTCGTAAGCGAGGCCCTTGAGGGCGAGGGCGCAGCGAAGGCGGTAGGAAGCGCCGGAGCGCCAGTAGCCGTAGAGTTTCATCCTGGGGTCTCCGATCAGGCGTCGGCGGTCTCGGCCGCGATCCAGCGACAGAATGCGGCGGCGGAGCGGTCCGCATCGATATCGAGGGCGATGACGGCGGCGATCTCGTGCGGATGAAGATCGAGAGCCCTGTCGCGGGCGGCGACCGCCTTGTCGGCGGTCGTCTTCACGATGAGGAGGGTCTCGGGTTCCTCGGCGACCTCGCCCTTCCAGCGATAGACCGAGCGCGCGCCGGGGATGAGGTTGCAGCAAGCCGCGAGACGTTCCTCGACGAGGGCCCGCGCGATCGTCCGGGCCGTGGCGTCGTCCGGCGCGGTGACGTAGAGAAGGCGGATGTCGGACATGGGCGAGAGGTAAGGGAATGGCGCGCTCCCTGTCGAGGGACCGGGCGCTGGTCCTTTTCTCGGGCGGGCAGGATTCGGCCGTCTGCCTCGCCTGGGCGCTCGACCGCTTCGCCGCCGTGGAGACCGTCGGTTTCGCTTACGGCCAGCGCCACGAGGTCGAACTCGCCGCGCGTGAGCGCGTACGGGCGGAGATCGTCCGGCGGTTCCCGGCTTGGGGGCCGAAACTCGGGCCGGACGAGATGGTTGATCTTTCCGCCCTCGGCGCGTTGTCGGAGACGGCGCTCACCCGCGAAACAGCGATCGCCATGGACGAGACCGGGCTCCCCAACACGTTCGTTCCGGGGCGAAACCTCGCTTTCCTCGTCTTCGCCGGCGCGCTCGCCTACCGGCGCGATTGCGGCGTCCTCGTCGGCGGCATGTGCGAGACGGATTATTCCGGCTACCCCGATTGCCGGCGCGACGCTCTCGACGCGCAGGAGGCCGCGCTCCGTCTCGGCATGGAGAGCGATATCGCCGTCGCGACGCCGCTCATGGCCCTCGACAAGGCGGACACCTGGGCGCTCGCGGAGGAACTGGGCGGGGCGGCGCTGATCGACCTCATCCTGGAAGAAACGCACACCTGCTATCGCGGCGTGCGCGCCGAGCGCCACGCGTGGGGCTATGGCTGCGGGGAATGCCCGGCCTGCGTCTTGCGCGCCCGCGGCTGGTCGGGCTACCTCGCCCGACGCGCTGGCGGCGGCGGTTAATTCGTTTTTCTCGGCCCGCGCATTTTATCGATCACTATCAAATAGGTAAGGCGCGACGTTCATGTCCGACGGAATGCGGATCAGTCAGGAGTTCACCTTCGACGCGGCCCATAAGCTGGGCGGCGTGCAGGCCGACGGCTCGGGCGACGCCCGCTACGCCCGCCTGCACGGGCATTCCTTTCAGGTCTGCGTCTCCATCGCCGGCGAGCCGGACCCAGAGACGGGTTGGGTCGCGGATTTCGGCGCGGTGCGCGAGGCTCTGGACGCGATCCGCACCGAACTCGATCACGCCTACCTCAACGAGATCGCCGGGCTGGAGACGCCGACCCTCGAGCGCATCGCGCTCTGGATCGCCGGCCGCCTCAAGCCGCAGTTCAAAGGGCTCGCGAACGTGACGGTCGCGCGCCCCTCGAACGG
>JBCBJX010000112.1:0-8992 GCA_038522735.1 Pseudomonadota bacterium | reverse complement strand
CGCGGCCCCAACGTCGCCTGCCGGAGCGGCGGGCTGCGGGGCCTCAGAAGCCTCTTCCGCCGCCTCGCCCGACGCGGCGCCAGCGGAGGAAAGCGCGCTGTCGTCGATGTCGCCGGCGCTTTCGCCCTCTTCGAGGATGACCGCGATGGGGTCGTTCACCTTGACGTTTTCGGTTCCCTCCGCGACCAGGATCTTGCCGATCTTCCCCTCGTCGACCGCCTCGACCTCCATGGTCGCTTTATCCGTCTCGATCTCCGCAATCACGTCGCCGGCGGCGACCTTGTCGCCCTCCTTCACCAACCATTTGGCGAGGGTCCCCTCCTCCATCGTCGGAGAGAGCGCGGGCATCAGAATGGGCGTCGGCATGCGGAGGATTTCCCTGTCTTAAAGAACGCCTAGAAGGCGAAGGGCGATGAGCCCCATGCCGGTGAGGCCGCCGACATAGGCGATGGTGCGCAGGACCGGCGCGCCCATGAGATAGCAGATCGCGTGCGCCGCGCGGGAAATGACGAAGATCTGCGCGCCTCGCGCGGTCATTTCGTCCGCCTGCCCCGAAACATGGGCGACGAGGACGAGGGGCGTGAAGACCATCATCGCCTCGCCCATATTGGCGAGCGCCTTGTCCGGCCGCGCCGCCGCGCCGTCATGGCTCGTCGGGACCGCGTCGCGGTTCCCGAGGAGCTTAAAGATCCCGAAGCGTCCGATATTGCGGACCGCGGGGCCCCACGAAAGAAGAAAGTAAAGCCCCGCAGCCGCGAGCAGCATCCAGAGATCAACGGTCATGGCGTCCTCTCGTGGTTGCGGCCTCGGCGAGGCCGATGGATTTTGACGGGCCGGCAAGGGAGACACCCATGTCCGTCGTTCGCGTCACGAAAATCGCCTCCTCATCGACCAAGAGCTTCGAGGACGCCGTGCGCGTCGGGATCGATCGCGCCTCCGAGACGCTCGACAACATCGAGGGCGCCTGGGTGCAGGGCCAGAAAGTCGTCGTGAAGAACGGGGCCATTTCGGAGTACCGCGTCAGCATGGAGGCGACGTTCATCCTCAACGCCTAGGCGCTGTCAAGAAGGACGTCCGTGTAGAGCTCTTTCGGGTCGGGTTCGGGACTTTCGAGCGCGAAGTCGGCGGCCGCCTTCACCTCGTCCTTCACCTCTTTGTCGATCGCCTTCAGCGTATCGTCGTCGGCGTACTTTTTGTCGATCATGAACGCCTTCAGGCGCTCGATGGGGTCGGAATGTTCGCGCATGTCCGTCACTTCCTCGCGGGTGCGGTACTTCGCGGGGTCGGACATGGAATGGCCGCGATAGCGGTAAGTCTTCATCTCAAGGACGATCGGGCCGTCGCCCGATCGCGCGTGGTCCATCGCCTCGCGCGCCGCCTCGCGAACCTCGAGGACGTTCATGCCGTCGACCTCTTTGCCGGGAATGCCGAAGGACGCGCCGCGGCGGTAGAGGTGGGTTTCGGCGTGGGAGCGCTTCACGCTCGTTCCCATCGCGTACTGATTGTTTTCGATGATGAAGACGACCGGCAGATCCCAGAGCTTCGCCATGTTCATCGCCTCGAACACCTGGCCCTGGTTCGAGGCGCCGTCGCCGAAATAGGTGAGCGAGACCTTGCCGTTCTCCAGATACCTGTCGGCGAGCGCGAGCCCGGCGCCGATCGGGACCTGGGCGCCGACGATGCCGTGACCGCCGAAGAACTGCTTCTCGCGGGAGAACATGTGCATGGAGCCGCCCTTGCCGTGGGAGTAGCCCCCTTCCCGGCCGGTGAGCTCCGCCATCACGCCCTTGGCGTCCATGCCGCAGGCGAGCATGTGGCCGTGATCGCGATAGCCGGTGATGACCTGATCGCCGTCTTCTTTCGCCGCCTCGACGCCGACGACCACAGCCTCCTGGCCGATATAGAGGTGGCAGAAGCCGCCGATATGACCCATGCCGTAGAGCTGGCCCGCCCGCTCCTCGAACCGGCGGATGAGGAGCATGTCGCGATAGTATTTGTGCGCTTCGTCTTTCGTCGCGTCGAGATTGGGCCGCGCTTCGCTCGCGTCTGCCGCCATGGCGTTCGTCCCCTGCGTAAATTCGTCAGGACCCTAGGACGACTGCAGGCGACCGGCAACGCCTTCGGAATGAAAGACTTTTCAAGTTTGAGGAGCGGCGTCCCGGCGCCTATTCCACCCGGCCGATGAGCCGCTCCAGCTCGCCGCGGGTGAGGATGACGTCGTCGGCCCGCGCGAATCCGAGGACGAGGCGGGCGCGCTCCTCGACGAGGTCTCCGTCGAGGATCTCCCCGTCGAGCCGGTCGCAGATGAGGGCGAGATAATTCCGCCGCGCCTCGAGCGTCGCCAGCGTATCGCGCGCGTCGGCGAGCCGTATCTCGGCGCCCGTAAGCGCCTTCATGCCAAACCGTCCCTCCACGGAGAAGAACGAAATCCAGAAGCCCAACGCCGTGATGACGGCCGGCCACAGGAAAGATTTCAGCACCGAGAACATTTAAGGAGACCCCTCGCCCGAATCGCAAGCACGCGAATCGGAATGGACTCTTCTTGGTTAACGAGGGGTTAACGCTGCCGGCGAATCAAGGGTCAGGCGCCCGCGAGATACTCGGGCCCCGCATAGACCGCCGTCGGCCCCAGCTCTTCTTCGATGCGCAGGAGCTGGTTGTACTTCGCCGTGCGGTCGGCGCGGGCGAGCGAGCCGGTCTTGATCTGGCCACAGTTCGTCGCGACGGCGAGGTCGGCGATGGTCGCGTCCTCGGTCTCGCCGGAGCGGTGGGACATGACCGCGGAATAGGCGTTGCGGTGGGCGAGATCGACGGCGGCGAGCGTCTCCGTCAGGGTGCCGATCTGGTTCACCTTCACGAGGATCGAGTTCGCGCAGTCTTTCTCGATCCCTTCCGCGAGGCGCGCGGCGTTGGTGACGAAAAGGTCGTCGCCCACCAGCTGGCAGTCGTCGCCGATCATGTCGGTGAGGACGCGCCAGCCCTCCCAGTCGTCCTCGGCCATGCCGTCCTCGATGGAGACGATCGGGTAGGCTTTCGCCAGGTCGGCGAGATAGGAGGCGAACTGGTCGGAGGTGAGCGATTTCCCTTCGCCTGCAAGCTCGTACTTGCCGTTCCTGAAGAACTCCGTGGACGCGGCATCGAGCGCCAGCGCCACGTCTTCGCCCGGCTTGTAGCCCGCCTTCTCGATCGCCTTCATGATGAAGTCGAGGGCCTCGTTGGTGGAGGAGAGCCCGGGCGCGAAGCCGCCCTCGTCGCCGACATTGGTGTTGTGGCCGGCCGTCTTCAGCTCGGCTTTCAGGGTGTGGAAGATCTCTGAGCCGCAGCGCAGCGCGTCGGCGAAATTCAGCATGCCGAGGGGCATGACCATGAATTCCTGGATGTCGATCGGATTGTCCGCGTGCGCCCCGCCGTTGAGGATGTTCATCATCGGCGCCGGCAGAACGCGCGCGGACGGGCCGCCGACATAGCGATAGAGGGGCAGCCCCGTCGCTTCGGCCGCGGCCTTGGCGACGGCGAGGGAGACGCCGAGGATCGCGTTCGCGCCGAGGCGGTTCTTGTTCGCCGTCCCGTCGAGCTCGCAGAGAATGTCGTCGAGATAAACCTGGTCCTCGGCGTCCATGCCGGAGAGGGCGTCGAAAATCTCGCCGTTCACCGCCTCGACGGCCTCGCGCACGCCCTTGCCTTTGTAGCGCTCGCCGCCGTCGCGGGCCTCGTGGGCTTCATAGGCGCCGGTGGAGGCGCCGGACGGCACGCCAGCCCGGCCCATGGAGCAGTCTTCCAGAACCACGTCCACCTCGACCGTGGGGTTGCCCCGACTATCGAGAATTTCGCGTCCGATGATGTCGATGATGGCGGTCATGGCGGACTCCTGCTCTCTCTGGTCCGTTCATAAACTGAACCGCCGAGGGGGCCAACGATGTCCTTGTCCTGAGAGGGATTAGGTTTTTCGATTATGGGACGAACGGCCCGCTATGCGGAGAACTAGTAAGCCATGCTCGCTTACAAAGCGCCGCCCGCGACAAAACCGCAGCTTTAAGAGCCTTACCGACAGACCTCAGCAACTAGAGAGTTAAACACTACACCGTCCTCAACCCCGCTTACCCCGGAAACACCGTTTGATCCGCCATTTGCTAACCTCTCCCAAGGACTTGCATTGTCGCCGTAGGTTCTCTTACCAATATTGGATCTTATCATATCATTGCTGGCCACATCTCTATCGTCCCGCGGAACTTCTTGCTCACAGTCTTCGACGTACCATCGATTGTCCTGAGCGCTAGGAAAGACCGCATCACGTACGCCGCCGAAGAAATTTCGTTTCCGGATTTTAAGAGCTATACATCTTTCAACGCGCGCTGCTCTACCTTCAGATAGCACGGCTTCTTGCCGCACCTGCAGGGCTTTCGCCAGCCTGCATAAATCATCAGTTGTTTCCTCGACGCTTCGCACAATAGACTGCAGCTCTATATCATTGAATTGTGCATCGGTATCAATACGCTCCGGTGGATTTTCATCCAAATAAAAACGCATCAAGTTGTTCGAGTAACCAACACTTTTAGAAACGGCACCTATAGCTTCATCCAACGATAAATATATTCCCTTTTCCAAAACGGGCGGTTGGGCCGATTCAGATACATCCCCGTCCCCTTGTTGTGTTTCATAACTATTCGCCGCCTCTGAACCAAAAATCCAACTAAATTCTTCAATTTTCGCATTCATAATATCATTTCTGACAAAATCAATTGAATCTTGCATACTTGAATTTTCCTTTAAATAAATATAATCGAAATTTTCTATTGAATAACGATCAAATTTTTGTTCTACATCTTCTTTTTGTTCAATTATATCTTTATATATTAGCTCCCTTATTGTTTTTGGATCATCCTTAAAAATTGAGCTAAGAACAGCACTTTCACTGTATGCAATACGTTTATTTATGTAATTTTTCGCATCTTTACTAAGGCCTACTTCGATTCCATCTTCAATCCTTTTACCAACGGTGTTAGCAATACTGCTCGATATTAGATCAAGATCTTTCTCCGACAGCGCCACGGGCGACAACTGTGCATTGGTCACAGCAACAGTCCCAGCTGTAGCGGCGATAGCCGCCGTTAGTTCCGGCGTCAGGCCGTTCAACAGACCAATCAGCCCCTTCGATTCTGGAACATCACCGCCTCCCGCAACCGACCGAAGACCCCCATCAAATCCGCGATTCAGAGATATGTAGAGAATTGAAACCGGCGCAAAGACGAAAAGCACAGCATAGATAAATTGCCGCCCCCCACAAAAGCCAAGTGCGAAATTGGCCTCATTCGTGGGTGTCTTGGTTTCTTCGCCAAACAACCAATCAAACATGCCGATACGGCCGCTCACAGGTTGGAGGCTGTCTTTTGTCAAGGTGATCGTACAATATCTCTCAATACTTATAAAAAATACGAGAACGGCGACAATAACTAATATTATTGAAATAAAAAAGACGATTAGAAGAATCACACTCCTGGCAAGAAGCTTCTTGTTATTTTTAATTTGTTTGTCTATTACTAATAGTTCACGATCTAGGTTTTGTTTCTCAATATTTGCCAGCTCAGACGTACTCTTTTCCTGCCTGTACTTAGCACGCAACTCCAAAAACTTGGCCTCTGCATCAGCATTCGCATCGACCAGCCGACCGTCCCAAGGCGCTATTTTCAAACGGGCGCGCGCCTCGCGGAAACGAACAATCGCGTTTTGATATTGTGGATGAATGGAGTTCTTTATGGACTCAGAACGATAGTAAGCATTACGAGCGGATTGTTGCTCTGCCTGAACTTTGGTCCGTTGAGCGACCAATTCTTTGCGGCGCTGGAGAACTGATGCGACCGAAAACATACCCCCTCCCAGATCAACAACCCATGATCGCCGATCGAATGAGAGGTGTCTAGTTTTAACCGGCGCACGCCGTTAGTCCTTGATTCCGCAGCGTTCGCTTTGATCCTGACACGCCCGAATGCAATCGGCCGCGTCGGGGCGTTGGGCGCACTCCTGACGACAGTTTTGCTCAGCCCATCGGCAGTCAAAGACTGTGCCGCACCCGGCTGTGGCGAGCGCTGCGAGAAGGACGACGAGGCGGCGCACGGGGCCGGCCGGCTTAATCGTCTTGCGGTTCGAGGACCTGACGTCCGCGATAAACGCCTGTTTTAAGGTCGATATGGTGCGGGCGGCGCAGCTCGCCCGACCGCCTGTCCTCGATGAAGGTCTCGCCTTTGAGGGCGTCGTGGGCGCGGCGGTTGCCGCGGCGCGACGGGGTCACTTTACGCTTCGGAACGGCCATGGTCGCCTCTTGGAAGTCCTTGGAACGGGTTGGAGGCCGGAACAGCCGGCCGCGCGTCGAGCCGCGGGTGCTAGCGAAAGACGCCCGCCAAGGCAAGCGAAACCGCCCCAAAACCGACATGGGAATTAAGCGGGCGTCAACGACGGCTGGGGGATCATTCGCGCCGTTGAGTCAGCGGATCTCAAGGCCTCGCCCATGTCCTCCTGGAAACCCCTCGCCGCCGGTCTCGCATTCGGTCTCGCCGCGGCCTTCGCCCTGCCGGGCGCCGCCCGCGCCCAGGACCGTGCGACGGAGCGCGCGACGATCGCGCCTGCGCCCCTCCCCGCCGAAGCCTTCTCGATCCGCCGGGCCTGGGCCGAGGCGACGCCCGATGCGCGGATCGTCGTCGACCAGCTCGCCGCCGCCTACTTCTCAGAAGCCCTCGCCTGGCCGGAACAGGCCGCCTTCGAGACCGAGACCGCGGAAGTCTACCGCCTTCTGACGCCCGATGAGCGCAACCGCATGCGCGCCGAGCGCAAGGCCCGCCGGGCCGCCATGGCCCGGTCCGAGCGGCGCTCGCTTCTCAACCAGAAAGAGCCCGCCTACGCCCATCTCGACGACGCGCGCCGCATGGCGCTGCGCGCCCGCGGCTTCGAGCTCCTCGCCGCCATGCCCGCCGACGAACGCGCCCAGCGCCTCGCCGACGCCCGCCGCACCCCGCAATACGCCGCCTACGCCGCATCGCAGCCGGCGACGACGGTCCGGACAGTCGGGTACTGAGCGCCACCGAATAGGACGACCCGTGCTCGGCCTGCGTCGTTTGGCTCCCTGCGGCGCGCTGGCCGGCGAGCCGCTTGCCTTCCCGATCCTGCATTGCCGCAGTTCATCTTTTGATCTAGCCATCCGGAGAGCCGAGGGCGCGCATGGTTTCTTCGTGGCGGATAACTCTTCTGGCGGCGTGGTGCGCTCTCGCGGTGCTGCTGTCGTCCTGCGGCGAAGAGGGACTGGCCGAGAGGTACGCGGACGAGCTGGCGATGAGCTCGGAAGAGTCTCTGGCTCGAATTGAAGAGAAGCTCGCCGACTATCCGGCGGACTGCAACGCGTGGGAGTTGGGTCCGGACGGGCGCGGCAAGGACAGGGCGGCGATGGCCGGGGACGTCCGGGCCATGGAATGTCTGTGGCTCTGGAACAGGGACGAGTTCTATTTCGGCGTCCAGTTCGGTTACATGCTCCTCCGCGCCACAGGCGAAGCGCCTGAGGGTTTTGAGGATCTCGTGCGCAGCCATGATCATACGACCGTCGCCTCGCAGCTCCAGCACGCTCACAATGGAGCCGCTTTCCTCGAACCGGTGATCTGGCTTGAGAGGGAGCGATGCTATGCGATGGACGAGGAGGCGGTCGCCGTCCTCGCCCTCGCCGACCGCGGCGCAGTCAACCATCTTCTGTGCTCGGAACAAGACAACCCGTACTGGACTTGGCCGTGGCCCTTCCACCTGCTCTTTCGGTGATCGATTGCGTTTCAGTGATCCGGAACGCACGCGACCGCGAAGGTTCGCTTTGGGCGAGGCGCCAGGCTCGCCGGGAAGTCCGTCGCTCTTTGGAACCCGGTCAATTGATCAGCAGCGGAATATAGGAACAGCCGACGGACTCCATGGCCCGATAAACCACTACGTACTGATCATAATGCATGCGCCGGCGCTGATCGGCGAGCCGCTCGCGCTCTCGAGCGACCGCGATCTCTCGCTCCAGTGTCGATATCTCTTCGTTCAACCGCCGCCGGTCGCGAAGCGCCCGCGCACGATCCGCGAGCGCGGCGGCGGCGCCGATCCCTTCGCCGATCAGATCGCGCCGCCGCCGCATCGGCCCGGACGGCGTGGCCGGCGACGGACGCCGGATCTGCTCCCGGGCGGCGATTGCGGCGTCTAGGCGGCGGACCAGAAGACGCCGGTCTGATATCGCCTCATCCATATCTCGCTGGGCGCGGAAATAATCAGCCCGGACCGACCGGATGGATGCGAGCCGCCGACGACACTGACGGTCCCGCGCCGCCTCATCCTGCATTGCCAATGTTCACTCTTTGATCTATCCATACAGATATCAGAGGTTAGGGAGAGCCCCGCTGCTGAGGACAAGTTTCTTAAGGGTTTCAATCGCCTTGGCGTCGGCATTGTCTGTCGCAGCGTGCGGAGAGGACCCGCCCGTGGAAAGCGGGGCCGCGGCGGACGCGGCTCCCCGACCGACCACGGAGGAGCTGCTTGCGCAGCGAGAAGCCAAGCTGGCGAGGTACCCCGCAGACTGCCGCGACTGGGACGTGGGCCCCGATGGCGGCGCGCGACATCGCGCAGCCTGGGGCGGCGACGTTCGGGCCATGGAATGCCTGTGGCTCTGGGACAGGGATGAGCTCTCTCTCGGCGTCCAGTTCGGGTACATGCTGCTTCGCGCAACCGGCGAGGCGCCTGAAGGCTTTAAAGAGGTCGTGCGCAGCAACACCCACTCGGACGTCGCGTGGCAGATCAAAAGCGCTCACGAAAACGCTGAATTCCTCGAGCCCGTCGCGTGGTCGGAGACCGAACGCTGCTATCCGCTGGACGAGCAGGCCCTCGCCGTCCTCGCACTCGCCGACCGCAGCCGCCTGATGCATACGCTGTGCTCGGAGAAAAACACGCCGCTGCACAAATGGCCCTGGCCGCTTTCGCTGGTGTTCGG
>JBCBJX010000111.1:0-9106 GCA_038522735.1 Pseudomonadota bacterium | reverse complement strand
GTCGAAATGGGAGCGCTCGCGATAGGGCGTCGCCGTCGCGTGCAGGATCGCCGCCTCGCCTTGCGTGTAACGTCCGTGGACAGTGCGAAGCGCCGGGTGCAGAGCGAAGCCGTTGTCCAGCGAAAGCGCCGCGTTCTCTCCCCGCCCAGGCTCTGGCGGCAAAAGCTCGCGGCGGAGGCCTTCGAGCGCCGGATCGCCGAAGGGCGGCGCGGCGGCGAGACCGTCGAGGGCGCCCCGCAGAATGATCACCATCAGCGTGCGGCCCGCAATATCGCGCGGCGCGGCGGCGAGGCGGTGCGGTCCCATCGACAGGGCGACAGCCCCGGCCGAGGCGGCGGTGAGGAACAGGCGGCGGTTCGGTGCGATCAGGCGGGTCATCGGCGCAGGAACTCCGGGCTCATGAAGGCGAGGACGAGACCCTGGGCGGCGCTGTCGGCGCCGCGGACCTCGAAACGGGTTTCCGGCCGGGCGAGGTCGCCGAGGACGGTGTCAAGAAACTCCGTCGGCCGCACGCGGGGAAACCGATAGGCGACGGCCTGGGCCCATTCGAGACGCTTTTTCACCGCGTCCGGGCCGATCCACGCGTCTGCTTCGTCCGGCCAGCCTTCCGGCGACGGCGCGCGGAAGGGCTGCTGACCGAGGTTGAGGTAACTCGCCGTCAGGGCCCGGATCGCCGGCGGCGATCCGCCGAGACCCCGCCAGACGGAGATCAGAAATTCCTCGGGCCTCTTCACCTTCCGCGCGTCGGGCGACCAGGCGACGTCGAGATCGATCAACGCCTCCGCGAGCGCTTTCAGATCGCCGTCCGTGCGCCGATAGACGCGCTCAAGCCGGCGGACGGCGTCTTCGGGCGGCTGATCCGCGATGAAGTGGGTCGCGAGCTTGCGGGCGATCCGGCGCGCGGTCGCCGGGTGCTCGGCGAGGTCCTTGAGGATTTCCTCCGCCTGCCGCTCGCCGCGGTCGCGATAGACCCGCCCGAGAACGCGGCGGCGGCCGGGCTCGTGGATGCGATCCTGATAGACGAAGGTTCCGGGGCGCCCGCCGAGGCGCCGCGAGCCGACGGACCAGCCGGTCAGCGCGCGGGCGAACTCCTCCACATCCTCCTGGGTATAGCCGCCATCGACGCCGACGGTGTGCAGCTCCAGCGCTTCCCGCGCGAGGTTTTCATTCAACCCCCGTCCGACCCGCGCGCCGATCGGCGAGTTCGGACCGACCGACTGGGCGTTGTCGAGATAGAACAGCATCGCCGGGTGGCGGTAGACCGCGAGCAGCATATCGACGAATTTACCGGTCGTATGGGGACGGATCGCCTCGCGCTCGAACGGACCGACCAGCGGCGTCATCTGCGGTTTGTTGATTGCGACGGTGAAGTGGTTCGACCAGAACCGGACGAGCCGCTCCTGATAGGGCGCGTCCGTCCTAACGGCGACGTCAGTGCGCGCGGCGACCTCGTCGGCGTATCCCGAAAGGCCTTGGGAGATCGCCTCGCGCCGTTGTTCGCGATCCTGCGACCGGCCGCCGCCATAAGCCTCGGCGAACGGCCCGAAAGCCTCATCCGCGCTTTTCAGGCCACGAAGCGCTTTCGGCTCACCGGCGGGACCGAGTTGCGCCCTCAGGCGCTCCCTGGGGGCGTCCGCGATTTCGCGGATGTCGCCCGGCCTCGCGCCGAGACCGAAACGCGTCGCAGCGATCGCGGCGTCGATACTCATCGGCTCCTCCCTCGTTCAGGAGAAACTGCCGAAGGATTGTCGCAGGGCTGTGTCTGAAGCGCGACGGAACCGTCTGCACCCCTATAGCCCGAGAGCCTCGGTATCGACCGAAGCGGCGCGGAAGTCGGCGTCCGAGAGCCGGGCGCGCAACACCGCCTGATAGAGCCGGATGCGAGAGTCGGCCGCCGCCTCCTCACGGAGATTGACGAGGAAGAAGTCGCTCGCCCCGCTTTCGAACCGACGGCGCTCCGCCCGCGCCATCGTGTCGGCCTGGTCTACCTCCTCGCCCGCGATGCCGGCGATCTCGCGCGTCGCGTCTAGGGTCATGAGGATGGTGCGGATCTCGTTCTCGATGCGGTCGCGGGTTGCGCGCTCGCGGGCGCGCAGGGCGTCGATCTCCGCTTCGGCGCGGGCCCGGGCGCCGCGGCCGGCCCGACGCTGGAGGGGTACGGAGAACTCGACGCCGACCTTGATGTCGGTTGCGTCCCGGGAGACGCCCCCCTCCCCGATCGCGCCGAAATCGTTCTCAAGATCAGCCTTCAGATCAAGCTTCGGGGCGAGCTCGTTCTCGGCGAGTGCGAGGCGGTTCCGGGCCTGATCGAGGGCGACGCGGAGCGAGGCGAGTTCCGGGCGCTGAAGAAGCGCGCCCTCCGGCGAGACGTCGGAGATCGGGTCGGCCAGTCCGAGGGCTCCGTTTTCCAGCGGCAGCGCGGCCCGCGTGGGCATCTGCGGCAGGCCGTTTTCGTCGCGATAGTAGAAAGAGAGCTCGATGGCGGCGGCCTCGAAGGCGCGCCGGGCGTCTGCGACCAGCGCGCGACGGCGCAGCAGGTTCTGGCGGTTCTCTGTGAGGAAGATCGCCGCCCGGGCGCCCGCGCGCACCTGCCGCTCAAGATTGGTCTGGCGCACCTCTGCGAGGCGGAGGAGATCTTCGTAGACGGAAAGCTCTCGCCCGGCGGCGACCCAGCGCCAGTAAGCGCCGAGAGCCTGGCGCTGCACGCCGATGCTCGTCAGAGCCTGTTCGAGGGACGCGATGTCGGCGGCGAGCCGCGCGTCGCGGACGGCGAAGCGCCGGTCGTCGATCGCACGGTCCTTCAGAAGCGAAAAAAGGACGCCGATCCGCGCGGCGCCGCCGCGATTGGTGAAGTTGAAGTCCTCATAGATCGGAAAATCGCCGCGGGAGACGCGGTATCCGCCATAGACCCGGGCGCCGAAGGGGCCGAGGTTCTGCGAAACGGACGTATCGACATAGTGGCCGTCGTAAAATCCGTTGACGTAAGAAACCTGCGAGGTCCCGAAGACGAGGTCGAAAGCGCCGCGAGTTGCCAGCGCATCGCCTTCGGCCGCCCGAACATCAGCGAGCGCCTGCAGGATCGCCGGCGCGTGACGCGCCGAAGAGCTGAGGAGTTCGTCCGGCGACAGCGTTTGCGCGTGCGCGGCGCCGGCCCAGCCCCAGAGGCTGAGCGCAAAAACGACGAAACCGCGCATCAGTTTGAAGAGGACCCGTTTGATCCGCCGGTGGATCCGCTGTCAGACGATGAACCCGACGCGCCGCCGCCTTGCCTGCGGGCCGTGAATTCCGGGGGGAAGTTGTTCAACTGTCGCCAGAGTTCATAGCCGACGCTGACCGTCTCAAGCAGCACCCAGCCGCGCGCCTGAGACCCGAACCGGACATAACGCTCGTCCGGCCACGGATTTTCGTCTTCGAGATCCTCGACGACGAGAACCCGGAACCGCCCGCCGGCCTGCGCGGAAGGGTCGATCGCCTCGACGACGCCGCCGAACGTGCCGACGGCCCGGGACGGCCAGCCGCTGAACTGCACCACCGGCCAGCCCTCGAACTGCAACCGCACTTCATCGCCTTGTTGAATAAGCGGAATGTCCCGCCCGTCGATAAAGATCTCGATCGCCCGCACCACGTTATCCGGAACGAAGCTCGCGACGAGCTGCCCGGCGCTCACGAAGGTCGCCGCGTCGCTCGCGTAGACGCGGGAGATGGTGCCGGCCCGCGGCGCCCGGACGATCTGCACCGACTGGCGGGAGATGTTGACCTCGACGCGGTTCAGTTCCGCCGCTGCTTCGGCGACGGAAGAGGCGAGGTTATCGACCCGGATCTGAGCGCTTTCAAACTCGCGCCTCGATGCGAGACCTTCCTCGAACAGTTCACGTGTGCGATCCAGATCGATTTCAGCCGTCCTCACCGCCGATCTGGCGGCGTCGCGCTTGGCGACGACCTGGTCGCGTTCGGCGTTCAGGCGCTCCAGAAGCTGCGGGTCGTTGTCCACGATCTTCACGATCGGATCGCCCGTCTCCACATGACTTCCATCCTGTACGTACCATTCCTGAATGCGGCCGGAGACAAGCGCGTTGATCTCCTGCGCCCGATCATTCGGGTTCAGCGCCGTCACCGTGCCGGCGCCCGCCGCCGTCTGCACCCAGGGCGTTGCAACGAGGAACGCCGCGATAGCAAAAATTGAGAACAAAAGGATCCACGCCGTGGCGCGCATCACGCGTGGCGGCTCGATCGAGGCGAGGGTCTTGAAATGGATTATGTGTTTGTCGCGAAACGGCATGGTCTCAACGCTCCGATGCGAGAAGCGGCGTCCCTGCGCCGCCGGGGATCACCCGCTGCGGGCCGTCCGACCGGTCGCGCCGGCGGGCGTCGGCGAAATCCTCGAAGTTCGAATAGAATGTCTGCCGGGCCCGGCCGAGGTGAAGAAAGGAGCGGAAGCAAAGCGGGTCGGACCGGTTGCTGAAATAAACTACCGTGACGTCGTCGGGCAGCGCGTCGAGAACCGCCTGGAACACCTCGTCCTCAAGGACGTCGAATAGTTGATTTAGGACGATGACCCGCGGCCCGCCGAGGATCGCGCCGGCAAGCTTCAATTGCATCGTTTCCGCGAGCGACAGCGGCCAGCCGGTGCTCGCAAGCTCCGCATCAAGACCGTCGTCGAGTTCAGCGAGGGCCCGTTCAAGGCCGACCGCCCGCACCGCTTGCATTACAGCCTCTGGGCGCGATTCCGGGCAGGCGAGCTGCAGATACTGACGGATGGTCCCCTCAACGATCGTCGGCCGGTCGAGGACGGTCACTTCTTGGCGCAGAGCGAGCGCATCGATCGCCTGGATGTCGACGCCTGCAAGGGTCGCGAAGCCGCCGGCCGGCTCGACATGCCGCTTTAAAAGGTCCGTAAAGAGCCGCTGCACGCCGTGACTCTCCGACGACGCCATCACCCGAGCCCCGCCCTCGATTTCAAAGTTGAGCGCCGCGGGCCTGCCGCGGGCAATCCCGCGCACGCTGTCGAAAACGAGTTTCGCAGGCCCCGAGAGCGGCTTGTAATCGCCGGACGGCTCCTCCTGCGGCTCGATCAGGAACATGGAGAGCTCCTCAAGCGATCCGCACACCTCGTAAAAATAGTTCAGATAGATGCCGAGCTGGGTAAGCCCGAAAAACGCGACCGAAAGAATAAGCTCCGCAGCGACAAGCTGGCCGAGGGTCAGTTGCCCCTGGATCACCAGCCAGCCGCCGAGCCCGAGGAGGACGGCGCTCGCGAGGGCGTAGAGGACCAGGAAACAGACGGTCTGAGCAAAATACCGCCGGAAATAGATCTTATGCTGATCGACGTACTCGCCTGTAACACGGTCGGTTTCGCGCAGGGCGTGGCGGATGAGACGATTGGATTTGTAGTGGCCGTTCGAAGCGCCGACCCCTTCGAGCCAGCCGGCGGCCGCGTGCTTGCTGTGCGAGAGCCCGATCGCAGCGCGGATGGCCGACGGTCCCCAGAGCAGCCAAACCGCCCAGATGAGGGCTGTCAGCACCACGTTGAAGACGAGAAACAACGGGTGATAGAGGGAGACGACGACGAAGCCGACGCCCGCCTGCAGCAGAACCGTGAAGCCGCCAGTGAGCAGCAGAGGCAAGTTCTTCTGAATGATAATGATGTCGAAATACCGGTTGAAGAGCGGTCCCTTCGACTGGTCCATGAAGAACGGGTTCTGAGCATAAAGCGTCCTGAGGGAAATCTCCGACACCATGCGCGCATAAAAACGCCGGCCGAAAATCTCCATGAGGTGAATGCGCAGGGCGTTTAGAAGACCTGAGAAAAGCAGAAGGCCGAACAGGGTCGCGGACAGAACGATCAGCGGTGCGGCGAGCCCAGTATTCGCCACGGTATTGATCAGCATCTGGACGGAAATCGGCGTCGCGAGCGACAGAAGGCTGATGCCGACGCCGTAAATAACAGCGAGGACATAGAACGCGCGGTCTGGTGCGAGGATGCGAAAGCCGTAGCGCGCCACATCCGCAATTGTGAGTTTCGGCAACCCATCGTGTTCGGCCATTCCGCGCCCTCGAAAGCGCCCTTAACTCAGTATCAGGGCGCGTGAATAAACAATTGCGAAATGGTCGAACAATCGACTTCGTCAAGAGCGTCCAAGGCGAAACCCGACTCTTTTACCCGGATTTAGGCGGAAAGCCGGCGCAACGCCGGATCGGCTCAATAACAGTCGTCTCGGCGAAGGGCCCGCCTGGCAGGGACGGCGACACGCAAAGTAACCCATTTCAACCGACCGTTCCAACATTTTTCCATGAACATAGCGGAAACAGACCGGCTATTGTCGGAACGCTCAGAACGGCGATCGAGGTCTACGCATCGACCGTCGAGCCGCCGTTTTCAGACCCTGCCGAAATCGACCGGCTGATAGCCGAAGCAGACGCCCTGGACGGCGACGCTGACCTCGAAACCATCGACGAGCGCGAGATCGACCACGACTTCGAGGAGGCGTGGCGATGAAGGCCGTAGACAACACTCCCCAGTTTACCCCCGTCCCTGTTCGCGCCATGGGTGACGACCGGCTTACGGCCGCAGAGCTTCGCGTCCTCATGGCGGTCGGGCGCCATGCTCGTTTCGGAGGGAACGGCGCTGGTTGCTACGCTAGTAACGCGACCGTCGCCGCAGAAGCTAGCGTGCACGAGAAGAGCGTTTCCCGCGCGTACATCCGGCTTGAAAAGCTGGGATACATCCGCCGTGCACAGTCCGGAAACGACGGCCGACGCTTTCAGCGGTTCATCGTTTGGGACGAAGAAGCCGATGAGGAAGGTGACGAGCCGGTTACCGATCAGCCCGAAGTAGGTAACGAGCCTGCTACCCAATCTGCCGAGGTAGGTAACAACTGCGGTTACCCTAAAGAGATTGATCTAAGCTCTCAGAATAGATTTAGCGAAGCTAAGAATAGATCCCGCTTAAGCGGCGCGTTTCCGCGCACAAAGCCGTCGGGTTGGCTTCATGGCGCACTGAAAGCGCTTTCTCTCAGCGAAGAGCCTGTCCTGCCTCAAGGCAGATCGGCCTCATCGCTATTCGTCGAGATCGAGAGGGCTTGGCGAACCGGCAAACTTTGCAGCGATAGCGCTTTCGATCTGGTCTGTTTCGTCTGGGAAAATCTGGCGACTGACGACGACCACGGACATTTCGAACGCTTTGTCGGCGACATCGAAGAGGAAGCGGCGGCATGAGCTTTTTTCTATGGTCCCAATGCTTGACACGATTGGGGGGGCCATACGCGGTGGGGGGTCTTCCTGTCGCGCTGTGGGAGGGTCCCATGGCTAGACCGAGGAAGCTCACCCAGCGGAGGCTGCACGGCCTGACGGACGCCGAGAAATGCGCGATCTTCCTCCAAACGCTGCGCATCGCCGAGGGTCCCAAGGCCGGCGAGCAACTCCGGCTCGCCCCTTTCCAGAAATCATTCGTCGAAGGCGCCCTCAGTGCGCAGATAGACACCGCGGTGCTGTCGGTCGGACGCGGCAACGCAAAGTCGGCGCTCTCCGCCGGCATAGCGCTCGGCGCCCTACTCGGCATCTGGGATCGTCAGCCGCGGCGGGACGTCATCATCGCCGCGCGCACGCGGGACCAGGCGCGGGTCGCGTGGAGCTTCTGCGAGGGCTTCTGTCGGTCGCTCCCCGACGAATATCAGGCGGCGCTGCAATTCCGTCGGTCGCCACGGCTCGAGATCGCTTTCGAAGGCGACGGCGGCGGCCATGTGCTCCGGGCGATCGCCGCCGACGGCAAATCGGCGCTCGGCTCGGGCCCCAGTTTCATCCTCATGGACGAGCGCGGCCACTGGCCGACCGATAAGGGCGACGCGCTCGAACAGGCGCTCCTGACCGGCCTCGGCAAGCGCCAGGGCCGCTCTCTCATCATCTCGACGTCGGCGCCCGACGACGCGCACCCGTTCTCTCAGTGGATCGACAACGCGCCCCCGCGAACCTTCGTCCAGGAACACCGCCCACCGCCCGGCCTCCCGCCCGACGATCTCGAAAGCCTCCTGCAGGCGAACCCGGGCGCCGAGCACGGGATCGGCGCGACGGTCGAGTGGCTGCAGCAGCAGGCGGAACGCGCCATCGCCCGCGGCGGATCGGCGTTGAACGCGTTCAGGCTCTATAACCGGAATGAGCGGATCTCCGGCGAAGCCCGCGATGTCCTCCTGACCGTAGACCAGTGGATGGATGCGGAGACGGACGATCTCCCGGCGCGCGAAGGCCCCGTCATCGTCGGCATCGACCTCGGCGGCTCGGCGTCCATGTCGGCCGCGGCGCTCTACTGGCGCGAGACGGGCCGGCTCGAGGTCTACGGCACCTTTCCGAGCGTGCCCCCTCTTCTCAATCGCGGCCAGGGCGACGGCGTGAACGCGCGCTATATGGAGATGTTCCAGCGGGGCGAGCTGACGACGCTCGGCGCCAAGACGGTTCCCGTCGCCGCCTGGCTCGGCGAAATCTGGGGGCGGATCGAGGGCGAGCCCGTCGCGGCGATCGTCTGCGACAGGTTCAAGCAAGCCGAGCTCTCAGAAGCGATCCAAGCCGCAGGCGTCAATGCGCCGATCATCTGGCGCGGCTTCGGCTTCCGCGACGGCTCCGAAGACATAGACCGGTTCCGCCGCGCCGTGTTCGACGGCCGCGTCAGGACGCTTCCGAGCCTCCTACTCCGCTCAGCGATCGCGGACACGACCTGCCTGCGCGATCCGGCCAACAACATGAAGCTCGCGAAGGCCCGCTCGACCGGCCGCATCGACGCCGCCGCGGCTGCCGTGATCGCCGTCGCCGAGGGCGCCCGACAGTCCGCGCGCCCTCAGCACCAAGCCCTGTTCTATATCCCTGAATGAAGCAGCATTTCCGACACTCCGCCCGGATCATCGGGACCCAGCGCTGGAAGCGCCTGCGGAAGATCGTGCTCGAACGCGACGGATATCGTTGCGCGGTCTGCGGCTGCGGCGAGCCGTTGGAAGTCGATCACATCAAGCCCGTCCGCACCCACCCGCAACTCGCTTGGGACCTTGAAAACCTGCAACTCCTCTGCCCGCGGCATCATGCAGAGAAAACCCGTCTCGAATGCGGCTTCGACCCGCCGCAT